>CAJBTU010000029.1 GCA_903958625.1 uncultured Ignavibacteriota bacterium
TACCTGCAGGTTTATTCACCACAAGCAGGAAATCATCTTCATAGACAATTTCAAGCGGTATCGCCTCGGCTTTCACTTCCGGGGGATCTGGGCGCAATAGGTCAACAGTAATCAGATCGTTCGGAAGAATGACGTAACTCGGCTTTACAGTCTTACCATTCACCAACACTTCGCCGTTTTTGATCGCCTCCTGTACTTTGTTTCGGGTGGCATTCTCGGTGTGATTCGTCATATACACATCCAGGCGTTCTTTCATCTGTCCGGCCGGGATACGAATCTCAAAATGATTTTTCATGACATAACGGTATCAGTTCTACGAAAAAAAAGATGCCCGCATTCGGCGAGCATCGGTAATGACAAATACTTTGTCTTCCATCAGGATGAAGAGGTGGTCTCTGTTGAGCTTTCCGGTGATGCTGTTGAAGTCGATTCCACAACAGGTAATTGTTCCTCATGATCGACAAATGACCTGTGGAAGATCAGCATCATCAATACGCCGATGGAAACAGACGCATCGGCAATATTGAACACCCAGAACCTCGTAAGATAGAATCCCCACAGATCGATATTGAAGAAATCAACATCAATGAAATCTACCACTTTACCATGAAACAATGCCGACTCTCCATAGATCACGCCATAGAATGTTCTGTCTATTAGATTGCCGATCGCCCCGCCAAGGATTAGAGCCAGCGAAAGACGAAACAACAATTTCTCCGAACGCATAAGGTAGAGGTACAACATAATACCTATGCTTGCGATGATCGAGAAAAGTGTCAAGAAGAGTTTCCCGTCAACAACTTCAATCCCAAACGCCATTCCCGGATTTTCGATGAATGTGATCCTCAAAAAATCCCCGATGACCGGGATCGAACTGCCTAATTGCATACCCTTCAATGAAATCCCAATTGAAGGGATATCGATCCCTTTGATCATGAACTTGCTGATCTGGTCGGCAATGACGATAAAAGCGGTGACAAAAAGTACTCTCACAACTACATCGATCCCTTCTTCAGTTTCTTGCACTCGATGCATAATTGTGCGTGCGGAACAGCTTCCAATCGGGCTTTCGGGATCAATTTCCCGCAAATGATGCAGAAGCCATACGTACCCTTATCAATGCGTTTCAAAGCATCGTCGAGGTAGTTTAGGAATTTTCCTTCCCGCGAAGCAAACAAGAATGTTTTTTCGCGCTCCATGGCATCGGTCCCCTGCTCCATGTGGGTAGAATAGGTGGAATTCTCGCTGGCGTATTCACCGGTCGTAACGTCCATCATACTTTCTTTCAGGATCGCCAGTTCTTCAAGTATCTCACGCCGCTTTTCCGTGATGATTTTTTTGAAGTATGAAAGTTCTTTACCATTGAAACCTTTCACCGCTTTTTTCTTCACCGTTTTTTCGGCAACACTCTTCGTCTTTACCACAGATACTTTCGTCCGTACCGTTTTCTTTACCGGTTTTGATTTCGTTTTTTTAACTATCTTTTTTGCCATTGCAGTCCTTTTTGAAAATGACAATGATATTATTTAAATCTTGGTTATGCTTATTTCACACTGAATACCGTTGATGTCCTCTTTTACCGTGTTTCCATTCACAGAAGCCTTTTTCAGATCGACCGATAATGTTTCACTATTGATGTACGCCGATGACTTCAGTAACGCTTCAGCAAGATCATCGCTGGTGTTGAACACAATGGTAATTCTATCGGTCACTTCAAACCCGGAATCTTTGCGCAGATTTTGAATTCGGCTGACAAATTCACGCGCAAAACCTTCCGTGCGGAGTTCTGGAGTAATCTCTGTGTCCAACGCTACGGTGACTTTACCGTCAGACTCAACGATCCATCCAGATATTTCATCGGCAACAATTTCAACATCCTCGTGAATAATATTCACAGGTTGGCCCTCTACCATGATCTGTATGGTACCTTCTGCATTGATCACACCAATCTGCTCCGGCGAAAAGGAACGGATCACTTCGGCAACTTTCGCCGTCGATTTTCCATATTTATTGCCAAGAACTCTGAAATTCGGTTTGATCTTATATTTAATGATGTCCTGATCGATCTTTGCATCAAGTTCTTTCACATTGATCTCATCGAGAATGATGTCTTCGA
>CAJBTU010000030.1 GCA_903958625.1 uncultured Ignavibacteriota bacterium
CGGCGACGAAAGAACGATATCGCCGATGGAACTTAACCGCAGAACAAGTGTTTTATGTGGTAATGCTAATGCCATTGAATAAAAATAAGGTAACATTTCCCCAATTACAAGAAATTGATTTTGACTGAGCACAAAAGTATATTAAAAGAAAAATAAGGATGAACAGGATGAGTAAACCAGCAACGCTCGGCGAATTAAAAAACAGCGGATATACGGTCCTTTCCGTGAAGGAAGAAATACGGAACAATCTTATCCGGAAACTCCGCAATAACGAGCAGCTCTTTCCGGGAATCGTCGGTTACGAAACAACGGTCATTCCGGCGCTGGTGAATGCAATACTGGCAAAGCATGATATCATCCTTCTTGGTCTGCGCGGTCAGGCGAAGACCAGGCTTATTCGTCAGCTCCCATCTCTCCTCGACGAATATATCCCCACGATCAAAGGAAGCGAGATCAACGACAATCCCTTTGCTCCCGTCAGCAAATACGGTGCAGACCAGATCGCAACATTTGGCGACGAGACGGAGATCGAGTGGATACGCCGCGATCAGCGTTTCAGCGAAAAACTTGCCACGCCGGATGTAACGATCGCCGACCTGATCGGCGACATCGATCCGATTAAAGCGGCAACGCAGAGGCTGCATTATTCACACGAAGGAGCGATACACTTCGGATTAATCCCGCGAAGCAACCGCGGGATCTTTGCTATCAACGAACTTCCCGATCTTCAGCCGCGCATACAGGTCGGACTCTTCAACATTCTTGAAGAGAAGGATGTTCAGATCCGCGGTTTCAATATCCGCATCCCGCTGGATGTGTTCCTTGTTTTCACTGCCAATCCGGAGGACTATACAAACCGCGGAAGCATCATCACTCCATTGAAGGACAGGATAGATTCGCAGATACTTACGCACTATCCCCGCTCGCTGGAAGATGCCATCGAGATCACGGAACAGGAAGCATGGATCACGCGCGAAGGAATGCAGCTGCATATGCCATACTACTTCAAAGAGATCATTGAGAATATCGCTTTTGAAGCGCGGAAGAGCGAATTTGTGGACCAAAAATCGGGCGTTAGCGCGCGGCTGACCATTGCCGCAATGGAAAATCTTGTCAGCAATGCCGAACGCCGCGCAATCGTCATGAAAGAAAAACATATCGTTCCGCGAATGTGCGACCTTCCCCATGCATTACCCGGCATTACCGGAAAAGTTGAACTCGTCTTCGAAGGCGAACAGGAAGGATCACTAAAGGTCGGCAAAGCGCTCATCGGAAAAGCAACCCGTGAGGTATTCAAAAAATATTTCCCCGATCCGCTCAAAAAACAGAAACGAGCACCACAGGGACAGGAACAAAAGGATACTAGCGAATATGCTGCAATCGTAGGGTGGTTTGAAGGAGGGAATTCCGTGGAAGTTGCCGACGATCTGCCGTTTGAGGCATATTATGCCGAATTGAGCCGAATCCCAACCCTATATGCGATCACAAGAAAATATTTCAAACTGGATGAGAGTAATACGTATGATCTTGCTTCTGCAATGGAGTTTGTGCTGGACGGACTGCACCAGAACTCGAAGATCGCCAAAGATGAAGTCGATCATGTAACACATTACAAGGATATGGTGGGAAGTATTTTTTCGAATAAAGGAAAGTTTGAGGATTATGACTAGCAAAAAAGCGTTGGTAATAAAAGAAACCATTTGATTTCTTTAAATTAATAATGCACAATTGACAATTATCAATTACTCATGAAGTTTTTATATAGTAAATGGACCGAAAACTCGTCAACCGACGAACAGCGTCTTGAACAGCTGACGAAACTGTTCAACTATCTGGTTCTGCAGGCAAGCGGCAATGTTGAAGAGGCGCTCCAATGGCTTCGTCAGCTTGCAGAAGAATACGGCATTTTTGATGAGAACATGACGATGGATGAGCTCGTCGAAAAGTTGAAAGAGATGGGCCTTATTGAGGAAGTAAACAATAATTTTGAAATGACGACAAAAGGGATCCAAAAGATACGGCAGGATGCTCTGAAAGAGATCTTTTCATCGTTAAAGAAAAATCCGTTCGGGAACCACGAAACCCCTAATACCGGTAGCGGCGTAGAACGGACGAGCGAGACAAAAAAATGGACGTTCGGCGACATGCCGACGAACATCGACCTCACCTCCACAATGACGAATGCTTTGAAACGTGACGGCATCGATGATTTCCACCTGCAGGAAGATGATCTTGAAGTGTACGAAACGGAGAACCTTTCCTCGTGTGCGACGGTGTTGATGATCGATATCTCGCACAGCATGATCCTTTACGGCGAAGACAGGATCACACCAGCCAAGCAGGTCGC
>CAJBTU010000031.1 GCA_903958625.1 uncultured Ignavibacteriota bacterium
CCGGCACGCATTTCGCAGAAGTATAATCCGCTGGCAAGCGAGTATGCGTTAAATGTTGCCGTATGAGCACCCGCTTCTTTTCGCTCATTCACTACGGTTGCAACGCGCTGACCCAAGGCATTATACAATACAATCTGCACTTGTTCGCGAAATGGTATTTCGTAATCGATCGTCGTTGCAGGATTAAACGGATTGGGATAATTTTGAGAGAGCGAATACATTAATGGAATATTCTCTCCCGTTTTTCTCACGTCAGTGAATTCATCGAAGAAGGAATTGGAAAGAGATTTAACATCGGCAATCCACCGATATTTAGGATCGGTAATCGTCGTATACCCGGAATTATGCAGCGATGTATCGCTGCGGAACTGTAATGCTCCCGCATCGAATGCGAGGAACACTGTGTTGAACGTCGCGCCGCTGTTTCTTACCCCGAAAACATTTTCTCCTGTAGCATCCTTAAAGAGCGGTTTTGCAGAAGCTGTCGGGGTCATGAAGTCAGGATATGCTGAGAACGCCAATTCAAATGACGGATAATACCACAGTGCGGTCGAACTATCGGCATTGTATTTAATGAGATAGTTCGTCACGGTATCTGCCTGCGGAATAAATTTAATCGGACGGTT
This sequence comes from uncultured Ignavibacteriota bacterium, assembly GCA_903958625.1. Classification (GTDB taxonomy): domain Bacteria; phylum Bacteroidota; class Ignavibacteria; order UBA10030; family UBA8401; genus UBA8401. The sequence goes on from CAJBTU010000031.1 coordinate 627, forward strand.
CGTAGGTCCTTGATCTTGCGGACCAAGTGTTGAGATACCGAGATATTTTTCTTCGAACGAGCCGACGGGGAAAGTCGTGTCAGCGCATTTTTCCTGGATATAGCATCCATAATCTTGGCTGGAGTAGAACAAATTTTTCTTTGCTGCAGCTGTTCCCGCAGCTAACCATTCGTTTAATGAAGGGTATACATTGCGCGAGGGGAATGAACCGTCGGCGACGAGAACTTTATCATACAAAGCAAGAAGATCAGCAAGTTCGCTTATTCCGTCATTCGGTGCCGACCAACAATCGTATTTGGGTAAACTGCCGGTGTAGATCAGATTACCGATAGATAATCCGTATTGTGTATTGTTATAGATAAATAAACGGTCTTGTGTCTTTTGGAATATTTTGTAAAAACGCATGGTGGACTTGGTATGATTTCCGTTCACATCGGTAATATTTATGTACCAATATACCGTATCACCAACATGTACCCTGGGAATTTCAGCGCAATATACAATTCCGGCAGGAATCATTTGCACACTATCATGTTTTGCCATTCCTCCAAATCGATAGAATAAATATGCTGTAAATGGTGAAGGCCCGCCACCCGGATTGTCGTCGTTTATTGTTACACAAATTTTTCGAGGGCCGGGATTCAATGTTGTTCCGTAATTCCCTAAAATAAACCTGGGATGAGGAATTTCTACATATTCAATAACAACATACATCCCCCATTCATAATCGCCGCGCATATGCCACCCTTTGTCAACGCCAGGGGTACGGCCTTGTTCATACCATTTGAAAGAATGGTATGGTGCAGAATTTTGATTCGGCCATGAAAGGATTTCCATCCTTTCATCCGTTACGCCGGGTATGTCGGATATTTTTGTGTCGTTGGCAATTGTAAACCCGAATGGCTGTCCCGCTTGTAAACTAAATTTTTCTCCCCAATCCGTTAACCGTAATCCCTGCCACTTGTTGGAATCAAGTGTTACCTGCATTCCGTTCGGCAGCCAGGGTGCTTCAATTCCCAGAGGATCGAAATTCCATGTTGCAGAGTCCGCCCCGCCGTTGCCATAGAACCATTGGTCGCCGATTATGGGCTTGAACGGCGTAACACCCCCATCGCCGTCATTTGGATCTTTATAAAATCCCAGGTGTTTTGTTTGAACAGTTGCTGGCCTGGTAGCCAGTTTCGGATCAACAAGCCATGCGCGAATCGATGCTTTTTGGATGTTTCCACCCTTTTCATAATTTCGCCACCAGATCTCTTTTACTTCTCCGCCTGATAGAGGAATGTACCATTGCAATGCAACATCTTGATGCGTAAATCCAAAATTTGACGATAATATATTTTCTCCGCTGGCATATCCGGGATAATATTTTACCGTATCAACCATTCCGGCAGGTTTGCCCGGAACGAGAAACGACGACTTTGCGTTTTCGAGTCGTTCAATTACATCCTGCGCGCGTTGATCTTTTTTGAGCGGGATCGCTTCCTGCTCCCCATTATTGCCAATGTGGAGCAAGAGACGTTCTTGTGCGAATGACTGGTAGGAGAAAGATATGATAAAAAAGAGAACCAAAGTCTTCATAACTACTCTAATAATTTTGCGAGGTTGTATTTCAATATAATCTTACACTCAGAGTTTAGCAAGGAACTGAAAGACCGTATTTGGAGGACTGTCTCTCACCACGAATAAAATCTCTGATACGCTTTTACGAAACCATTCTTTGTTGCCGTGCTGCATCCAAAAGGACTTGAAGAACAGCGTAATAATTGCAGAATTGAACGACTCTCAGTAATTCTTTTCTCATTTCATCAAAATCAATTTTTTTGTCTGAATGAATTCTCCGGCTGAAAGCGTATAGAAATATATTCCGCTGACGAGATTCGAAGCATCGAAAGTAACAGAATAAGATCCCGGTTCTTTTGATTCATTCACCAAAGCGGTAATCTCTTTCCCTAACAGATCGAAAATCTTCAACGATACAAATCCGAACACAGGAAGATGATATGATATCGTGGTTGTTGGATTGAAGGGATTCGGGTAATTTTGATCGAGCGAAAACTGCTTCGGTATTTCTTGTGATATTGTCGCGCTTGTTGAAGTTCCGGTAGAGAAATTCCATTGCAGTCCGAATTCCCCTTCGTAATCCGGCGTTTCTGCCGAAACACGCCAGTAGTGCTTTTTGGATAGCTGCAATCCCGACATCTGTTTTACCGTATCGACGCCCCCTTTTTGATCGACCACGATAGCTGTCTGGGCAAAATTTGCGAGGGTTGCGACCTGCAGATGGTATGATACGGCTCCAAAGACCTTGTTCCATTTCACAATCACATTCCCCGGCTGATTTGTCGATCCGGTTGGAGGCGATTGCATTGTTGGGATGGAAACTCCGGTGGTAAATGAACGAATGGAAGAAAATGCGCTTCGGTGTCCCCCGTTGTTGGATGAAACGCGCCAATAGTATTTTCTCAATCCAAGCTGCACACTTTTCAATGTATACGACGATGATCCAAGTTCCGCCGAAAATATTTTTGCCGTGAAATTCGAATCCGTTGCGATATCCAATTGATACAGAACTCCGCCGCTCACCGAAGACCAGACTAAATTTGAATCAAGCGTGATACGATTAGCATTGTTCGCCGGGTTGAGCATGAACGGTACAGACGGAACGCTGTCATTGGTACCGACCTTGGTCACAAACATGTCTATCTTCTTCAACGGATTGTCGTTCACGTCGCGCGGCGATGCAACGATTGAATCGCAAATGTTCATGCCCGAAATCACTTTCCCGTAGGCGGTATATTGCGCATTCAGCGATGTAGCATTTGCCACACAGATGAAGAACTGCGAATTGGCGCTGTTCGGATCCGTATCCCGCGCGGCACCAAGAACACCGCGCACATACGACACATTGCTGAATTCAGCCGGTACGTTCGTCTGGTTCGGATCTCCGTTGCCCCACGTTTCGCGCGGAAGATGCTTAGAATTCGGATCGCCTCCCTGTATGACGAAAGCCGGAACAACGCGATGGAATGCAGTGCTGTCATAGAATTTTATCGTTACCAGACTGTCAAAATACCGGACGGCTTTGGGCGCAATAAGCGGAAAGAGTTCAACATTGAATGAACCAATCGAAATCCCTCCGCGGAACGATTCTATTTTATAGATCGGTTTTGCCGCTTCCTGCTGTGCATGAATGGAAACAGAGAAAATTACTATTGCCAGTGCGAAAATGGTTTTTTTCATACATCACCTTTTTGATTTGATAAATTTATCTGCCGTGTCGGCACATCCATACCCGCTCTGCACGGCACCTTCAATCGTTGCTGGAAGTTTTGTATCGGTCCAATCCCCTGCAAGAAAGAGGTTTTGAACCGTCGTTTTATGTTGAGGACGAAATTGTTCCAGACCGACCTTCGGAGAAAATGTTGCCCGTTTTTCTTTGATGACTAATGAATGGATCACCTTCGCGACCGATGCCGACGGATAAAAACGTTTTAGTTCATGATGTGCGATATTGACCAGTTCATCTTTTTCTTTTTCCACAAGATCATGAGCTCCGCTCACCACCAAAGCAAGATACATCAGCCCTTCATCCTCTCTTCCATAGATCTTCGATTTATTGAACACCCAGTGGATGGGAGAATCGATCATCGCAACGAACTGTTCCTGCATGAAATGCGCATCGAACCAAAGATGAATGGTGATGATCGGCGAAGAGATGAACTGATCCATATCCGTCAAACCGATTGATCCGGGATCCTTAAACAGTCTTGGAATATCGAAATACGGAACGGCCGAGATCACTGCTTTTGGCGTAATCACTTCCCCGGATTCAAGTTCAACGCTGGAAATTGAAGATACGATATCCGATATCTGTTTGATCGAATTGTTCTTCAACACCCGTCCGCCCCGTTTTTGGACATACGAAACAGCCCCATCAATCAATACAGTGCTCAATCCTTTTTTCGGTATCACCATGGATGAATTGAAACGGCTCCCGAAGAACGCACTCTTCAGCACTTTCACGAAAAGTGCTGCGGAGATCCTGTCCGTTGAATCGTTCAGAGCCCCGATCGCAATGATGTCCCACAGATATTTTCTATTCTCTTCCGGTTGTTTCAATTCCTCCAGCCACTCCGCAACAGTGATCGATTGCAGATGTTTATTCTTCTCCGGATTTCTCAGCACCAGTTCAATTCCTACCCGGAGCATTGCCAGCCGGTGCGAAAACGACAGACTTTGTAATCGTAACAGTCCAACAAGCACGTTCAATGGCGCCGGGAGCGGAACTGTTTGGAATAGTGAAGGGCTTTTGTTTGATTCACGAAAAACGATGGACAGATTACTTTGAACTTCAACAAGGGAAATCCGGCCGATCGTTTCCAAATACTTCAGCGTTGAGTGATAGCATCCCATCATCAGATGCTGGCCGTTATCGACCTCATCGCCCGTTTCGGGATGGATGAATGAGTACGTTCGTCCGCCAAAGTGCTGCTTTTGTTCCAGAAGAAGGATTGAATGACCGCGGGAAGTGAGTTCCACCGCTGCTGATAATCCGGCAAGACCGCCGCCGATAATGAGAACATCGGGAGAACTGGAAGACATTTTTTACTTTCTGTTGTTCCACCAAACTTTTGCCGTGATCAGAAGTTTTTTTGCGGTGGATATTTTGATGCGGCGGGCAAAGACATTGTAATCCGCTTTTTCAATATCCTGCAGCAGCCGGAAATAGATCTCCTGCATGATCAATGCAGCGATAAAGAGCGGTTTATCATCTTCGGAAAGATGCTTGATCGCTTCGGCAAAATACGAACGCGCACGTTCCGCCTGATACACCATTAACCGCTTGAACTTTACGTTGTACTTTCCGGCAAACAGTTCCTCTTCACTGTACCCGAAGAAATCGAGATCGCGCTGCGGAAGATAGATCCTTCCTTTTTTTGCATCCGTGGCAACATCGCGCAGAATATTCGTCAATTGAAGAGCGATCCCAAGATTTTCTGCGTACACTTTTGCTTCTTCATGCTTGTAGCCGAAGATCTCCGTGCAGATCAGTCCCACGGTGGAAGCGACACGGTAGCAGTACATCTTCAGATCATCGAATGTTTCGTACCTGGTCTTCACCAGGTCCATCTCCATTCCTTTGATCAATTCGTTAAAATGGTTCAGGGGGATGTTGAATAATTTGATGATCTGCGATAGTCTGTTGACCAGCTGATAGCGCGACGTTCCGGCGAGGCCGAGTTCGAATTCCCTGGCCCATTGCAGCAGTCGCTGGCGCTTTGTGGAGACACTCTCCTCTTCATCCACAATATCGTCGGCTACACGGCACCATGCGTACACAATGTTGATCGCTTCCCGTTTTGGTTTGGGAAGAAGCAGGAATGAGTAATAGAAACTACTCCTTTTGTTCTTATCGACAAAATCATCCGCCAGAAGCTGTTCCATGATTATCTGTTCAGTGCTCTCAAAAAGATCCTTGTTGTATCCAAGGCGTTCAACGAAGATCTTACATATCGTGTGTCAAAATTCTGCTGTTCAATTTTTTCCAGGATCCTCATCCCGCCGTGCCAGATTAATGCCAGTTCAAATCGAAGGTTTTTTGCAACTAGATCAAGAAGAGGTTCTCCGCTGCGGAATAATTCCTTTGTGCGCCGGACTTCCTTTTTCATTAATGAACGGAAAGCGGTGCTGTTTTCATCGGATAGGATATTCTCTTTTTTCAATCCAAAATCGTGCATATCCGATAGCGGAATATAGAAACGATTTCTCCCTGTATCAACAGAAATATCCTGCCAGAAGTTCGTCAATTGCAAAGCTGTGCAGATGTTATCGGATAGTTCTGCGTTCTGCTCGTTCGAACAGTCGAACATCTGCAATAACAGCCGTCCGATGGGATTCGCTGAAAAACGGCAATATCCGCAAAGATCTTCATAGCTGAAATAGGTTGGATTGACGGAATCTCTTCTGAACGCCACCAACAGGTCTGTCAGCAATTCGGGTGAAAGTTTGAATGTTTGCACGGTTGAGGCAAGTTCTACGAAAAAATTCTCACTGCCCGTTCCCTGCAGACCTCGCTCAAGAGAGTGCTGCCACTCGTCGATCTTTGCAATTCGTTCTTCCGGAGCCATTGTCCCTTCGTCGGCAATATCATCCGCTACCCGTGCAAAAGCATAGATCAGATGTACCGGTTTACGGTATCGTTTCGGGATGAACCGGGAACCGACCGGAAAATTTTCATAATGCTTTTTTGCCAGATTTTCAAGAGAACGGTGCATTGTTATGAGTTTCGATGAGTGAAAAGAGACGAGTGCGACGCCGAACAGATTGAATTTGCACAATTATCGTAAAAATTGACACACTTTTTTATGCCTCATCCGTCAACGGATAAACAAGAACTCATTCCGTTGCAGATCCCGTTTCATCCATTTGATACAAAATCCTCCGGTTTATCGAACTCCCCCGTGAGACAAATGTCACATCCCAGAAAAACCGGTATTTCACCTTTGACTCTAGACTTCTCTTGTTGTAATTTTGCGTTACATTATCCTTCCACTAATGACACGCGGATAAACATTCATGAGCCAGAGTAATTCTATTGTCTTGAACGTAAGGAAATTTGTGAACGATCTGTTCGACCGTAAAAGCACGATCGCAGCATTGTACCATAATTTCGATCATACACTCGATGTCGTTGCAAGTGTAAAGGAGATCGCAAAAGCATTAAATATCCATCAGGAAAAGACGGAAGTGATCGTGATCGCCGCCTGGTTTCATGATACCGGGTATCTCTTCAGTCCCGTAGAACATGAAGAGCGAAGTGTGAAAATTGCGACCGATTTTTTACGCAAAGAGGGGTATTCTGCAGCGAAGATTAAAGAGGTTGTCGGCTGTATCCGTGCCACTAAAGTTCCGCAGCGTCCGAAGAGTCTTATACAAAAGGTTATGGCGGATGCCGATCTTTTAAGCCTCGGTAAAAAAGACAGTATCGAAAAAGGAGAACTGCTCCGGACGGAAATCGAGAACTTGTCCGGCAAGCCGATGAGCGAAAAGCAATGGATCAAGCAAAGCATCAAATTCTTTCAGGGACATCACTATCACACGACGTACGCGATCATGTATTATAGCGAGAACCGCGAGAAGAATCTCAGGATGCTGCAGCAAAGACTGGATAAACTTGAAACGAAGCGAAAAAAAGCGAAAGCTGAGACGACGAAAGTGAATGCGCCAAAAAAGAAACGATAGTTTCTTTAAGACCAAAGATTCGTTCTGCTTTTTAGTTTACCGCAGCATCATAGAAAATATTTCTCTACCCTCTCCCTCGCTTGTATCGGTCACTCCTAACCGGACATTTCCGTTTTTAAGGAAATCCAAACGCATGAATCCCTGACGTCGCGACGCGAAAATCGTTTGTTCCCCCGTTGTCAACGCTTCCGAATGTTTTTGGATTCCTTTTCCGCTGACCAGCAAATATTGCTTCGCACTCTTAGCCAAAACTTCAAGAACATGCTCATGTCCGGCGGCATACGCCAGCGCATAGGAATGCGAGATCACGCTGTCCAGCGCTGATCGCATTTCGATGTTTCTCCGCCCGGAAAGATCCTGATCCGAGATCCCCCACATTCTTGACAACGGATAAAGAGAACCGATACCGGGCAGCGGTATCCAGAGCCACGATGCAACTTTCCGTAATGGAAAAAGATGGTCCTTCCAATCAAAGAAACCGCCATGCTCACCGTACGTTTCCAGCGGATGATGAGCAACAACAATAATGTTACGCGGCTGCGGCGCATTCAATACCCGGGAGAGCGAATCGATGAATCGTTTTTTTGTCTGGATCTCGCTTGTGTCGTCCGGGTACAATGGTTTGTCAAACGGATGCAGCCACCATTGTGTATCGATCGCTACGATCCTTACGTCGTCAATATCAACAACCGCGGGTCCCGGTGATCCTTGCTTTGGAAGAAGCGTTACGTTGGGATGATGTTGAGAGGCAATATATTCCTCTTCACGCAATAGTGCGCGCCGGCCATTCTTCCCCTGATATTCCCAATCATGATTCCCCGGAATGAAGATTGCTCCGGCTCCGCTGAGAACAGCAATACCGATCTGCTCATTCAGCCGCCGTTCCATTTCTTTCCGTTCCGGGGCATTGCTCTCCGGAAGTCCGCGCGGATAGATATTATCGCCGAGAAAGATGATCGTTGATACGGAGGGACGCTGCAACGCCTGCTGCGTAAGAATCCGGAACGTCGGTTCGGTACCTTTGCTGACCGGTTCACCGGCATCGCCGATGAGAAAGATCGTTTGCGAAACCGAATCCTGTGATACATACGGAAGGACGGAATGATAATTTGAATTGATAAATGTCGATTGGACACCGCAGCCGCTAGAAATCAGGAATATGAAGAACAACAATCTATGAACCATGCACGGAAAACTCCTTCACTTTGATCTTGGAAAACTCAAAGTAACGAAGCAAAGAGTGAACGATCCGCTCCGATGCTTTCCCGTCGCCGTAGGGATTGTTCGACGTTGACATCGAACGGTACATTTTTTTTCCGCTCAACAATTTATGCGCAACAGTCACTATAGCCTTGGTCTCCGTCCCCACTAATTTTACTGTTCCATTCTTCACCGCTTCCGGACGTTCGGTAACATCACGCAGTACAAGGACCGGTTTCCCGAGTGAAGGGGCTTCCTCCTGAAGACCGCCGGAGTCTGTGATGACCGCATAGGAACAGGCAATAAGATTGATGAAGTCAGAATAATTGAGCGGCTCCATCAGGATAATGTTTGGAATATCCTTGAGCATGCCAAAGACGGTCTCGCGCACCGCGGGATTCAAATGGACAGGAAAAACAAAATTGACATCCGCATGCAGTTCGGAAAGATCCTTCAACGCCGAACAGATCCTCAGCATCGGTTCTCCAAGATTTTCTCTCCGGTGGGCCGTTACGACAACAATTCTTTTATTTTGCGAAACAACATCGTTCAAATGTTTTGAAAAATATTCGTGTCCCGAACGGACGGTGCGCTGCAGTGAATCGATCACCGTATTACCGGTGCAAACGATAGATTTTCTGGAGATCCCTTCTTTCATCAATGCTTTTGTCGCAAGAGCCGTTGGCGTGAAATGAAGGTCTGCAACGTGTGATGTCAACCGGCGGTATGTTTCCTCCGGGAACGGATACATCTTTTCGTTCGTACGTAATCCTGCCTCAACATGGGCGACCGGGATCTTTTTGTGGAACGCGGTCAAACTGGAGATGAATGTTGTCGCCGTATCACCCTGCACAACAATAAGATCAGGATTCTCCATCGCCAGAACATAATCGAGCTTTTCCAGAATATTCTGCGCCATGGAGGACAATGATTGGCGCATGCTCATCACATTCAGGTCATAATCCGGCGTAAGATTGAATACCGACAGAACATCATCCAGCATTTCACGATGCTGTGCGGTCGTGATCAGGCACAGTGTGAAATATTGACCCATCTTCTGCAATTCCTGAATAACCGGGGCAAGTTTGATGGTATCGGGACGGGTGCCGAAAACAACAGCGATTTTTTTCTTGATAATACTCATCGGGGTCAAGATAAAAATAAAAGTGAAAAGAATCCTTCTATTTTTTATATTACATACGAACATCGAAAGGAAATTTATGCGCGTTATCATTCAATCAAGCTATGATCTGGCAAGCAAATGGACTGCGGCATTCATTGTAAAACGCATCCGCGAATTCAAGGCTACAACTCACAGTCCGTTCGTTCTCGGACTCCCAACCGGCTCATCGCCGATCGGAACGTATAAAGAACTCATTGCACTGCACAAGGAAGGTCTGGTATCATTCAAGAATGTTGTAACATTCAACATGGATGAATATGTCGGCCTTCCCGAGAACCACCCTGAAAGTTACCATTCCTTCATGTGGAACAATTTCTTCAAGCATGTCGATATCCAGGTAAAGAACGTCCACATCCTGAACGGCATGGCAAAAGATCTTGGAAAGGAATGCGACGAGTACGAAAAGAAGATAAAACGTCACGGTGGAATTCAGCTTTTTCTCGGCGGTATCGGTCCGGACGGTCATATTGCGTTCAATGAACCGGGATCATCGCTCGCCTCCCGCACCCGTATAAAAACACTCACCTATGACACGATTGTGGCAAATTCACGATTCTTCAATAACGACGTTTCGAAAGTACCGAAAACAGCGCTGACTGTCGGCGTCGGCACGATCCTCGATGCGAAAGAGATTTTGCTGATCATTTCCGGACATGCAAAAGCCCGGGCGCTTGCCCATGTTGTGGAAGCGGGAGTGAATCATATGTGGACGGTGAGCGCGCTTCAATTGCACCCGAAAGGAGTCATCGTCTGCGATGATGATGCGACGTATGAATTAAAGGTGGGAACGGTAAAATATTTCAAAGATATTGAAGCAATGAACCTTGACCCGAAATCGCTGCTGAAATAATCTCTCCGTATCAGAACAAAAGTAATCCGGAATTCTCGTTGAGTTTTCCGGATTTTTTTTATCGCTTTTCGCCGGCAATGATCTGTTTCAAATTTTCAACGTCTTGCCTTACTGATGCCGTCTTTACCCTGTCCGGTTCCATCGCAAGATATATCTCCAGTTCCGTCAGCGCTTTACCATAGTTACCGGTATACCAATAGGAAAGTCCGGCATTCAGATATGCCGGAGCAAACCGGGGATTCAGATGTTTCACCTTTGCAAAGCAGGTCAGCGCAGAATCGAATTGCTGAACGCGCACGTAGGCTGTTCCCATGGAAAATACCGAGATCGCCTGCCGCGGATTGATCTCCGACCCACGCTGATATTCTTTCATTGCAGCAGGAATATTCCCGGTCGCCGAATAGACATTCCCGATATTATTGTGGATATGGAACGAATCGTTGTACCGAAGCGCCTGCCGGTATTCGAACAGAGCCTTTTCATATAACTTCATGTCGAAGTAGTTCATTCCAATGTATTCATGCTCCGTGGAGAATTCGTCGTCGATCCGGACATTAAGGAACGTTGAAAGTGACATGGCAAGCATCAGCGATCCGCCCCCGACCATGATCACTTTTCTGCGCTGAAATTTCCACTGCACCAGCAGCCAATCGAGACCAAATCCGGCAAAGAGAATAAGGAACGGCATCGACGATAACCGGAACCTGTCCGTAACAAAGAAAAGAATGACGGAAAGGAACTGCGCCGCTAATAATCCATATAGAAGGAAATATTTCTTCCATTCTTTTCGCAAAACAACAATGCCAACAACCGAGAACGGGAGAATAACGGCAAACGTCAGCAAATATCCTAAGGCTGATACCGCATTCCTTGATATGAAATGATAATTATATCCAAGCTGACCAATCTCTTTATAATGAAAGAACAGTAACGCTTTCATCCCGGCAAGAACGATAAAATCGGCAGGCTGTTTAACGATGTAGTCCACCGCTTCATTCATCCAATATGCCGAGGCTTGCCCGGCCGTAAAATTTTTTCCCTTTGTCGTTTCCAAAAATATTCTTCCGTCCGGATCATTGGCAAGATCCAGTCCGTCAACATTGTAATAGACCCCAACCGCCTTTGGATTATTCCCCAGATAAAAATTCAACCCTCCATTGGAGGTGATGGGAATGAATTCCTTCGAGACCGAATAATTTCGGATCGTCACCGGAAGAACGATCAGGATCACAGCGGCAAAAAGAGCCGATGCGCTTCGAAGCCGAAGAGAAAACGGCTGCACCATTAACAGAAATATCCAAAGAAGGGCGATCCCCACTACAAAAATATCCGTCGGACGGCAGAGCATCGCGGCACCTAAAACGAGCCCCGAATAGATCCACCACCGGATATTTTTTTTCTCGGTTGCGATCAGCAGCAGATACAGCGAAAGTATCAATAAGAACACTTTGACTGTTTCCACCAAAAGAAGATTGGCGTGCAAATAAAAAGGACCATATAACGCAGCCGCCATCGCCGCAAAGAAAGCCGCGCGGCGTTGGAACATTTTGTCGGCGGATAGAAAGATGAGAAGGATCGTTCCGATTCCGATGGCATTTTGAATCAACCGGACTGCCGTCAAACTTTCCCCCGTAATGGTATATATGACAGCGAGAAGATAAGGATACAATGGGGTCATCAGGAATGGATTTGTTCCGATCCAGTCACCCGATGTAATGATACTTCTTGCCCATTGGTTATACGTGGCAGAATCCGACCAGACGGCAACACTGAACACCGATGCATTCCATTGATGAAGGATGATGATTCTCAATCCGATGCTGATTCCCAGAACGATCGCCAGTAAACGCCGGCGATTTTCGAAAAAGGGTATGGTCCGCTGTTGTTTTTGCTTTTTCATCGTTCAAACATACTATAAAAAACCTGTTCAATGCAAGATTTCATTTGCACGGGAGACCATCATTCTCTAACTTCGATCATGGCAGAAGTATTTGATGTTGGTCTCGCTTGGGACTGGGAATTTGATAAGGATTTTATCTCCGGGATAGAGAATGAATGCATTGCATCCGGACTCTCCACATTTCGTATTGAACCTCATAATATTGAGGCCGTAACCAGGCTTGTACGATTAAAGAAGATCTCTTTTCGTACGTATCTCGACCGTGCATCCGACTCCGACGAAAATTTCATCCCATTGGCAAGAACGCTCACCCGGTCCAAAACAATCATCTTCAATGAATACTCGAAAGTCGATTATGCCAAAGACAAAGCGAATATGCATCTGGCATTGATGGGCGAAGGTATTCACGTTCCTTATACCATTATCATCTCACCATACAGCAAAAACAAAGAGGTCGAACTAAGCCTGACGGAACTTGCGCATCTCGGACGCCCGTTCATTATTAAACCGGCCAATACCACCGGCGGCGGAATTGGCGTTGTTCTCGGCGCAGAATCACTGAAGGACATTCTTGAGACGCGGCAGCACCACAAAAATGATACATATCTTCTGCAGGAAACCGTACAGCCGGTAACGCTTGGCGGAACAATAGGATGGTTCCGTGTCTTTTATGCG
>CAJBTU010000032.1 GCA_903958625.1 uncultured Ignavibacteriota bacterium
GAGGAATTGATTTTGGGTTCGGCATACCTTTCTTTTGTAAAACGTGGTGAGGAGGCACACGACGAGAGGATCAGGGTGAGAATCACTACAATAATACAATTCCAACGATCACTTCGAAAAGAGCGACCGTTGGAATGAAAACGTTGATATGGAAAACGGTCAGAGATATTCATTCATCTGTTTCCGTTTCAGATGATCGACAATTTCTTTCACATCCTGGGAGGAATTTTTTTTGCATATTAAAATCGCATCGGGAGTATTAATGATGATGAGATCATCGACACCGACTGTCGCGATCAGTTTATCGGTAGTATGCACGTAGGTGTTCTTAGAATTCACAGAGATCACTTTCCCGGTGCTGTGATTTCCATTTTCATCCTTTGCGGACAACCGGCACACTTCATCCCACGATCCAAGGTCGTTCCATCCAAAATCACCTTTCACGACATACACGCGCTGTGCTTTTTCCATAACACCATAGTCGATGGAAATACCGCGCATGATACCGTAAGCGGTTTCAAGATGATGCTCGAACTGCGGAGTACCGATCGACGGACGTAAGTTGTTCAATTGTCCATGGAGTTCCGGCAAACTGCGATGAATTTCATTCAATATTGTATCAACGCGCCAGATAAACATCCCGCTGTTCCAGTAGAAATCGCCGCTCTCAAGGAATTTCACAGCTGTAGGATAATTTGGTTTTTCGGCGAATGTTTTCACTTCAAACACTCCGTCGATATTTACCGGCTGCGTCTCTTCGTTCTTATCTTTTGCTTGAATATATCCATATCCCGTTTCAGGATGCGTCGGATGAATTCCGATCGTTACAAGTCCGGCAGTTATTTGAGCAACTTGCGAGGCGCTTTTCAATACTCGGATGAACTCCGGTTCATTGGCGATGATATGATCTGCCGGAAGAACTATCATGATCCCTTTGGGATCGATTTTTTCAATGAACAAAGCGGCAAGGCCGATACACGGAGCGGTGTTCCTTCCGACCGGTTCAACGATGACATTTCCTACCGGAACATTCGGGAGTTGCTTGATAATGGCATTCTTTTGCAACTTATTCGTAACAATAAAAACATTTTTTTCGTCAACAAATCCGTGAAGACGTTTCACGGTATTCTGGATCATTGTACCTTCGCCGACGATTTCCAGCAATTGTTTCGGATTTTTTTCCCGGCTGCGCGGCCAGAAACGCGAACCGACACCTCCGGCCATAATCACTGCATAGATAGGTTGTTGATTTTCCATAATTATTTTTTAAAAAGATCTTTCGGATTGTTAATGTAGTTAGTGATATTTTTTAAGAAAGTTATGCCGCTATTTGACTGTTTTAATGCTGTTGAAAGTCTGTCGCCAACATCGCGGATGATATCTGCAAAATCATCTGTTCGTATCTTCTCGTGTTCATCGGCGTAGGCGATCAGGCGAAGTAGAGATTCGAATAAATCCTGTGCGATCACAATGCCCGAAATTTTTGTCGATTCGAGTGCTGCCCGAACAGTCACCCGCAGAACCGCCATTGCGATCGGCCGTTCATTGGGCTGTTTGTCAATGAATTCTAATGCCGTTTGAGCGATTCGTTCCGTCGATTCAAAGAGATCCGCATTCATCACATCCCTCAGTGACGGAGATGCGTCGGTTTGTGAACCTACTGCTGGCGAAGAGGTAAAGTGCGATGCAGAAGTTTCAAGCGATGTAGAGGTGTCCCAATTTGGTTCCGTAATCGATTCGTACGGTGCTGGTGATTGTTCCGGTTCTGATGCTCCTTGTGCCGAATAGCTTGTTCCAAGAAATTCATCATCCGAGATCTGAATATTTTGTTGTATAGGCCTCGCCGGCGCTTCAAATGTGCGGGAGTAATCCGGCATATCGAACGGCTGGTTCAAAAATGCTTCAAACAATTTTTCATTCAACAGAAGTGCATCGCTTTCAAATTGTTCCGGAGCATCGTTATCGACCGAATGTTTCGTCCGTTCCAGCAGCCACTCCATAGTCAGTGCACATTTCCCGAATCCCTGAATATTCAATAATGCACGTACCTCTTCCGTCACTGAATCGGCTGATTCAAATCTCTCAAGAAGTTTTGCCAATTTAGCACTGTGCGCCGGAATCAAACTATCCGCTAATCCGCTGATGGTGCGCCGAAGTGCACGCAGTAAATATTCTTCGTTACTTTTCATTGATATATTTTCTCGGAACTCTTTGTGAAACCGCACAGGTCACTTCATACGGAATTGTTCCAATGATATGAGCTATATCCCATGCCGTAATTTTTTCCCGGCCGCTTTTTCCTATCAACACAACCTCATCTCCAACCTTTACTTTTTTGTTTCCGGCATCGATCATTATTTGGTCCATACAGACAGTGCCGGCCACAGGAAATCTTTTGCCGTTGATCAGCACCGACGTTTTATTTGTCAATGTACGAAAATATCCGTCAGCATATCCAACGGTAACACTGGCAATTGTCGTTTTCACCTTGGTGTAATATCGGCGAGAATAACTGATGCTTGTTCCTTTTTCAACCTTTTTAATAAATCCTATTCTTCCTTTTAAGGAAAGGGACGGAACCAATTCGACTGTTTTTCGTGTTTCATCCGACGGCGTATATCCATACATCATAATCCCTGGACGCACCATATCAAAATACGAATCCGGCATCTGGAGAATTGCGCCGCTGTTGGCACAATGCACCAGCGGAATATGGATCCCGTTCAATTCTAATTGCGTTACTATCGAGCAGAATTTCTGTAATTGTTCGTTCGCGAACGAAAGATCCTTTGCATCGGATGTTGCGAAATGTGTCCAGATCCCTTTGATAAAGATATTCGATAATGCCGAGACTGATTCAACAAACTGAACGGCCTCGTGCGGTGCTAAGCCGATCCTTCCCATACCGGTATCGATCTTGATATGCACGCCGGCAATCTTTCCATTCTTTTTTGCGATCGTATTAAGTCTACGGGCAACGGCAATGTCGCAAATGGTTGCTTCAAGATCGTGCTCAACATACAAACCTAGTTGACTGCGCAAAGGAGCAGTAAAGACATGAATGGGATAGCGTATCTTGGCTGTTCGCAGTTCGATTCCCTCCTCAACAAGCGCTACACCTAAATATTGAGCAGTATTGTTCTTGATGACCGATTGAGCCACAGGGATGATACCGTGTCCGTATGCATTCGCCTTTACAACAGCCATGATCAGCGGATGACGTCCGATCTTCTTCCGGATATTCTTCAGATTGGTGTTGATGGCTTGCAGGTTTATTTCGGCAAATGTCGGTCGCATACAGTTCACATTAAACAAAAAAAGCCCACGGAAGAATTCTTCGGTGGGCTATGGTTACACGTTCTTCATTTATTTTTTTGAGGCAATCTTTAATCGGTTCAATGAACGTACTAATGCAATACGGGCCCGCTCCACATCCATATCGGATTGTTTTTCGGCTAGCCGATCAGCGGCACGTTTTTTTGATTTCTCGGCACGATCAACATTGATCTCATCTTTACTTTCTGCCGATTCCGCCAGCAGGATCACCTTATTGGTCTTTACTTCAACAAATCCGCCGCTCGTCGCAAAAAATACCTGCGTACCATTTGCTTCAACAATCTTTATCTCACCGATACCGATCGCGGAAAGAAGCGGAGCATGGTTGAACAATACCTGGAAGTTCCCGATCACGCCCGGAGCGGTAAAACTGGTGACCTCGCCGGAATAGACCGTTCTGGCAGGCGTTACAATATCTAATTGAAAATTTTTATCTGCCATAATGTATTAAGCTGCCTGTAATACTTTTGCTTTTTCAAATACTTCTTCAATACCGCCGCACATCAGGAACGCCTGTTCGGGCAATTGATCGCACTCTCCGTCAACGATCATCTTGAAACCTTTGATCGTATCTTCAAGCTTCACGTAACGGCCGGGAATACCGGTGAATTGTTCTGCTACGTGGAACGGCTGAGACAGGAAGCGCTGGATCTTGCGGGCACGCGATACCGTAAGTTTATCTTCATCGGAAAGTTCATCCATGCCAAGAATATTAATGATATCCTGAAGGTCTTTATACTGCTGGAGTATCACTTTGACCGATTTCGCAACATCGTAATGATGCTGACCGACGATCAACGGATCCATAATGCGTGATGTTGAATCGAGCGGATCCACGGCGGGATAAATTCCAAGTTCGGAGATCTGTCTGCTCAACACTGTTGTTGCGTCCAAGTGAGAAAACGCCGCTGCCGGTGCCGGATCGGTCAAGTCGTCTGCAGGAACATAGATCGCCTGAACTGATGTGATGGAACCTTTACGCGTTGAGGTAATTCGTTCCTGCAATGCGCCCATCTCTGTAGCAAGCGTTGGCTGATATCCTACTGCGGACGGCATGCGGCCCAACAGTGCGGATACTTCAGATCCTGCCTGCGTGAAACGGAAAATATTATCAATGAACAAGAGAACATCTTTTCCTTCGTCATCACGGAAATATTCGGC
>CAJBTU010000033.1 GCA_903958625.1 uncultured Ignavibacteriota bacterium
GAATCGGTGGTGATACAGGAATAACCGTTTGTCTCGATGATCTTTTTCATGATGAACAGCTGCGCGTCATTATCGTCGGCAACCAGAATAACCGGTGAATTTGCCGCTGGCTGTAATGGTTCCTGGCGAACGGAAGGAATTGGTTTTACGGGTAATTCCGGTTTTTTCGCACTTGCAGGTTCCGGCATCTGTGCATGCTGTTTCAACAGTTCCGATCGTTTCATAACGTCGGAGTCGATGCCCGCCGTTGAGTCCTGTTTCTTCGGCGGTTCCGGTGTATGCGTCAGTTCTCTCTGCTTCGGTGTTTCTGATTTTTTTACAGTATCGGAATGAGGGGCTGCCTCCGGTTCGGGTATTTTGGCCGGCGGAGATTTTTTCGGTTCGGATTTCAGTTTTTCCTGAATGAGGATCTTATCGTCTTCGGTGATCTTATATTGTTTCCGAAGATCGCCCATGAAGGTGATCCCCTTGCTTTCCCGCTCTTTTACCTTGCGTACATATGCATCAAGGCGGATCTGATCCTCGATCTGCTGATATTCGGCATCGGGTAGATTGATCTTTTTTCTGATCGCATCGATCTGTGATTGGATTGGGCTGGTAATAATCCCTGTTTCAAATGCTTTTTCCAGTAACGCAATTAATTCTTCACGCATATGTTTCCTGTTCAGTTGGTATTCGGGATGGGAAAATATTCGGCGTTGAGAATGTCTCTTAAATTCCTTTGGCGTATTTCCGGATCACGGAACGCATGATACTGAGGTTCGCTCCCTGCGCCTCTGCTACAACATAGAACAATGCTTTTCCGCTTCGGGAAAGCGTCATAAAATGGACCTGTGTGTCGAGCGTGATAAAGATATCCTTGATCGAATCGTCTAATTGCAGTGCCTTTATCGTCTGCTGCATCGCCTTAATCGTTTCCATCATGTTCGCGCTCGCTACGTCGGGATCAAAGTCATTCCTGGCACTATACGTATCCATGGAAAGTTCCGCCGTGATCTCAACAACCCCGATAGCGATCGCACCGGTCAGTTCCGACAGAACGCCTTCAATGAAATCTCCGGCTAATGTTCCTTTGCTGTATCCCATGTGCGATTGTCCTGGTTGTTTTCCGTTTCCGATGAATTAATAATTATAATGTACGATAATTTCGCTCGAGATTCATCGCCTTTCGAATTTTTGCTGTGCAATAATCACAAAAACGATTCTGGCATGCCGTAACAATCTATTATAGTAATAACTTTTCGCTGTACGGCAGGATAAATAATTAGATTGATATTTCCTGTAAAACTTCTTACCCTTTCATCATGATCAAACAACAATACAGGCAATATTTTATAATTTTTTTGGCCGTTCTCTTCGCCGGCTTCATAATCATTCAGTTTATCCCCTCAACTTTTTCTCGCGACAGCCGACCGGTGAGCGGCGAACCAAAGTGGGATTCTCCGGAAACACGGGCGGTATTCTTTAAAGCGTGCGCCGATTGCCACAGCAATGAAACAAAATTTCCATGGTATGCCAGCGTAGCACCTGTTTCATGGCTGGTTGAAAGCGATGTAAGCGACGGAAAAAAACATTTCAATATATCAGAATGGGACCGTTCGCAGAAGGGAGGCGAAAAAGCTGTAGAAGAGGTTCAAAAAGGGGGTATGCCGATCGGACTGTATCTGTTGATGCATCCCGCGGCAAATTTGAATGCTCAGGAAAAAAAAGTGTTCGTCAAAGGACTTATCAAAACATTCGGTACAAATGAGGATAAGGAAGAGAAAGAATGAAGTTCTTTCCTTTCTATGTTATTCTCGTTTTTTTGATCGCATGCGATAAAGAATCCGATACGATCATCCAGGAAAAGATTGTTGCAAAGGATTCTGTCATCGCCATTCCCTTCCCTGTCAGATTCGTTGCGTTTGATTACATTGAACTGGACAAGATCGAGCGGATCTCGAAATTCCGCTCTGGTTTCGGACACGACTACCGCGATGGTGCGGAATCATGCCGAAGCATGAAACATTATTATCAACCGCTGAATAATATCAATTGGGGATCCATCAAAATATTTTCTCCTGTCAGCGGCGTTGTGGTGCGGACATTTGACGAATGGGCGGGCACGCAGTTATGGATCCAGCCATTTGCTCAGCAGTCCTACACGATCATCATCTTCCATATTGCGCTGCAGAAAACACTTATCGTCGGTGATTCGGTTACCGCCGGTGCGCAGATTGGATACCACATCGGCTCACAGACAATGTCCGATATTGCCGTCGGATGGTCGCAGCAGAATACGTGGAAACTCCTTTCATACTTTGATGTGATGACCGATTCGCTGTTCCAGCATTATCAATCCCGCGGCGTTGTCGCACGCAGCGATCTGATCATCACCAGACAGGCGCGTGACGCCGATCCGCTGAATTGCAGCGGTGAAACATTCGGCACCTCCGGAACATTGGAAAACTGGGTAATTTTGAAATGATGGTTGCTGCGGCCCATTCTGGGCTACCATGTTGTTGTTACCTTCTCTATATTGATACATATTTTTCCATTAATCATTGAAAAACCATGAAAAAGCTTCTGTTTACTTTTTTCCTTCTTGTTTCATCTGCGTTCCCGCAGGTGTTCACCAAATCCACCGAAACAAACGGCGAAGCAAGAGACAAAACAATCGACGTGCTTCATTATAAAATCGAACTCTCGTTCGACGAAACAAAAAAGATGGTGATCGGAAAAACGACCACTACATTCGTTCCATACCGTTCGAACATCACTGCGGTGGAATTTGATGCGGAGGATATGAATTTTAAATCGGTAACCATGGGAAAGCAATCGCTGAAGTATGATTCCCTTTCTTCTACGATAAAAATATATCTCGGCAAACCGTATTCGTACAACGACACGGTCACGGTTTCCATTGAATACACCTGCATACCAAAACGGGGCGCATATTTCATCCAGCCAGACTCAGCGTATCCGGACAAACCATGGCAGATCTGGACGCAGGGTGAGGATATGGACAACCATCACTGGTTCCCCTGCTGGGATTTTCCGAACGACAGAGCAACAAGCGAGATCATCGCCACCGTGAAGAACAGCTATACATTTCTTTCCAACGGAAAACTTGTCAGCGAAAAAGAAAATAAAAAAGCCGGAACAAAAACATTCCATTGGATGCAGTCAAAACCTCATGTGACGTATCTTGTAATGTTTGCGGCCGGAGAGTATGCCGTGCTGAAGGGTGCATCGGACGGCATCCCGCTGGAATATTATGTGTATAAAAACAATGTTGATGACGCAAAAATAAACTATGCCCACACGGCACCGATCATGAAATTCTTCAATGATAAGATCGGTTTCCGTTATCCTTGGGACAAGTATGCACAGGTGATTGTGGCAGATTTTGTTGCCGGCGGAATGGAGAATACTTCCGCAACCACGTTAATGGACAGAATTACCGTGTATAACGCCCGCGCCCGCGTTGACGAATCCGCCGTTAGCCTTATTGCCCACGAAATGGCGCATCAATGGTGGGGCGATGTGGTAACGTGCAAAGACTGGCGGCATCTCTGGCTGAACGAAAGTTTTGCCAGTTATTTCGATCCGCTTTACTTTGAATTTGCGTTCGGCAGGGATGAATTCATCAATATTATGTACAACGCCCAGCAGGCCGGCATCAATACGGATAAGACACTTGGCCGAAAGCCGATCGTCAGCGTCGGTTCTTACGGTACAAATATCTACCCGCGCGGAGCATCGGTCCTTCATATGCTCCGGTTCGCCCTCGGCGATGATCTGTTCTGGAAATCGCTCAATCATTATATCACGAAGAATCAATTTCGCTGCGTTGAAACAAATGATCTGAAGGTTGCCGTTGAAGAAGCAACAGGACAGAATTTATACTGGTTCTTCGATCAGTGGGTGTACAAAGCAGGATATCCAAAATTTGATGTGTCGTACCTCTATAATGATTCATCTAAATCAATTGCTCTCACGGTTAAGCAGACACAAACGATCGACAGTTTAACGGGCATATTCAACACTCCGGTCGATATTGAGATCGTCACCGGAAAGTCCGCCGCAACGCAGCGAATCACCATTTCGCAAAAAGAATCGACATACACGCTCGCTGTTTCGGAAAAACCGTCATTGGTTCTGTTCGATAAAAATGACTGGATCCTGAAAGAGGTAAAATATTCCAACAGAGAGCAGACTGAATGGGCGTTCCAGGCAGAGTTCGGAAATGATGTCGTCGCACGAAAAACAGCCGTGACGGAACTGGCAAAACTTGATTCAACGGGAACATATTTATCTCTTCTTTCAAAGATCTCACGCACCGATCCGTTTTGGGCTGTACGCCAATCCGCCGTGAATGCTCTTGGAACAATGAAAATACCGAACGATGAAAAGAAGCAGGCATTGATCGCCGCCTTGAACGATAA
>CAJBTU010000034.1 GCA_903958625.1 uncultured Ignavibacteriota bacterium
ATGCTTGGGGAAAACCCTATAGAATTATACTAGAAATGAGGAAAACGAAGAGTTTATGAAGGTAAATAATTTTTCATCGGATGACTTTTGTGGTGAAATAAAAGCCATCCGATGAATTATGAAGACTATTTTGGGAGTCCTGTTTTACAAATTTCTCTGACAATATTGCAGAATCGATCCAACTCCGAGGTTGTAGTGTAGAGGTTTGGAGTAATCCTGATACCTTTGAATTCGTCATGAACAATAGGTGTGGAGTATATTTTATGTTTTGATTGGAGAAAACCGCCCAATGCAACAGAATCCACCCCTTCTATGCCGAAATTGCCGATGGCACAGGAGAGCGAATCATCAAAAGAGGTGTTAAAATAAATCCCTTTTTCATTTTTTAAGGCATTCATCCAATACCGGCTGAGAAAACGCAGTCTTGCCTCTTTCCTTTTTGGACCAATACCGTTGGAAAATGCAATAGCTTCACCAATGGCAAGTTTTATGGCAATAGAATTTGTCCCTATTTCTTCAAATTTTCTTATGTCAGTCGACTGTTTTGCATCTGCTGCCATTAAAGGCCAAATTTTGCTGATTTTTTCTTTTTTAATGAACAACATTCCGGTCCCCTTGGGCGCATAAAGCCATTTATGCAAACTGGTCCCAAAATAGTCACAGTTCAAATCCTTCTGTTTGAAATCGAATTGTGAAAATGAATGAGCCCCATCAACAATCACTTCAATTCCCTTGGACTTGGCCAATGCACAGATCTCTTTTACCGGCATTATCTGTCCGGTAAGGTTGATCTGATGAGAAATCAAAATCACCTTTGTTTTTGAAGAAATTCCTTTTGCAAATGCCTCTACTACCTGGTCCTTTGAATTTGCCGGGACCGGAACCTTCACCATTTTAAGAACAATTCCCTCTCGTATTTCCCGCTGCCGTAATGTAGTGAGCATTCTCGGGTAATCCTGTGTTGTTGTGAGAACCTCATCACCGTTTTTCAGATCCATGCCCATTAAGAGTATTTCAAGCGATTCCGAGGCATTTCTGGTTATTGCTATTTCTTCCCTGTCGCAGCCGAACATTTCGGCCAAACCGGTTCGGATCGTTTCCAATTGAGGCTGCATTAACTGCCACATGGTATAGGCGGTTGCATCTTCCTGCTGCCACTGATACCTGACAAGTGCTTCTGTTACGATGCGCGGAGAGGGAGAAACGCCACCATTGTTCAAATTTATTGAACCACGCGATATGGCAAATGACTGCTGAATAGGAAACCAGAAATCGTCATTGACGGCAGCCTCATCAGGTGTTAGATGATCAAAATCCCTGGTCGCGGCCATCAACTTCTCCTGCAGCGACAATACATAGGCGGATGACAGCGTTGCCAGTCCTATTCCTTTACCAACGCTGGAAATAAACGTGCGGCGGTCGAGATCATTGTAGTTCATAGCTCCCCTTTTCTTCGCTTTATCATCGCGATTGTTTTAGGATCATTAAGTTCTCTGAGTGCATCGGAAGCAATCCAACGGGCACCGGCGGATGGAATGTTCTGAATTTCTTCTGAAAGTGCAATTGCTTTTTTTCGTAATTGAAGATTTCTCTTCCCTATCTGCCGCAACGCCCAATTCACAGCTTTTTTAACAAAATTTCTTTCGTCGGTGGAATATTTTTTAATCAGCGGCAGGAACTTCTCAAATTCACTGTCTTCGCTCTTTTTATGGTGAACAGCCAGGACAGCGATCATCACGATCCCGGCTCTCCGGACAAATTCATTTTTGTTCTTTGACCAACGAAACGGAAGCCGGTATGCATATTTCGTCTTTTCAAACAACTCGGCACAGCAGTTATCACATTGAGCCCAATTCTGTATTTCATTAGCCCACCGGTCGAGCATCGCCAGATCACTCCGTTCCGGATCTGCGATAATGGCGGCAAGAATGCGAGCTTCATGATATTCAGAATCCCACAACGCAAGCGCAAGTTCATGATCCTTTTTTATCTTCTTGGCAAGCGTGCGAATCAACGGAGCAGAAACACCAAACGCTTTAGCAGAACTAATGTTGAACAGCTTCATCCCATCAATATTCTTTTGACTGCCTAAAGCTTGTAATTCATTAAGCGTTTGTTTTAGTGTCATGTTAAGTTCCATTTTTTTTAACTCGCGTGCACGTAACACTACGAGCCGTGGAAGAACCAAAAACTAACATTTGTTACTTTTGGTGAATATACAATTATTCTGTATCTTTCGCTGTCATGACTAAACAAAAACTGATCATTATCTCCACGGTTTTCATTGACGTGCTGGGATTTGGTATCGTAATTCCCATACTTCCTTTTTATCTCACCGAGTTCGGTGCCTCGGCGCTCACGATTACAGTTCTCTTTTCGGTCTTTTCACTCTGTGCATTTCTTAGTGCTCCGTTGCTGGGAGCAATTTCCGACAGGATTGGCCGCCGGCCGATCTTACTGCTTTCAATATTTTCTACATCCATCGGATGGTTTGTCTTCGCCAGTGCCATCTCCATCCCTTTTCTGTTCATTGGAAGGATGATCGACGGGCTTGCGGCAGGAAATTTCACCACGGCACAAAGCTATCTTGTTGACATCTCGAAGAATGATGAAAAAGAGCGGGTGAAGAGTCTCGGGATCATTGGCGCAACATTCGGTATCGGATTTATTCTGGGACCTATGGTCGGCGGCGTTCTCAGCAAAATATCGCATGCTTTCCCCTTTTATTTTGCGGGGGGAATGGCATTGGTGAACGGCATATCTGCATTTTTCTTTCTGGAAGAATCAAATCACGACCGAAGCACAAAACCGTTACGATATAATCCTTTCGGACCGATCCTGCGGGCCTTCCGTACATTCACTCTGCGATTGTTGTACCTGAAATGGTTCCTGGTCTGCCTTGCGTTCGTTATTGTCAATACGGTCTTTGCGTTGTTCATGCAAACGGCATTTAACTATAACGCTCTTCAGACGGGCATCCTATTTACGATCATGGGAATCGTCATTGCGATCAATCAAACGCTGCTGCTCAGTAAATTCTGGATGAAACGGTTCACGAACAATCAATTGGAACTGATCATGCTCGGAATGATGATCATCGGACTATTGCTTGCCGCAACGCAGAATCTGCTTTTATTCTATATTGCGCTTCCCTTTGTCGGAACATGCCAGGCGGTTTATCGCGTGGTGATCGCTAATGAAGCAATTAAGCATGCTGAGCCGACGATGAAGGGAGAAATTATGGGAATGACTGCATCGGTAATGACCGGCGCCATGGTGGTCAGTCCAATAGCCGCCGGCGCTCTTTTTCAGCTGAATATTTCCTTCCCGTTCATTGCCGGAGCACTATTCGTGGTAGCCGCGTTCATCGTCTCCTACAAAAATTCAACTTGATTTCTTACCATGGTTTCAGTATCTATATCAAATCTTAATCTATCGGAGGAATGTAATGGCGTCAAAACTGTTTATTACTAAACCGTTAAAAGACTTAATGGCTGATTCCCAGGATTCCAGTCACGCGTTGAAACGAACACTCGGTCCGGTGAATCTCACATTGCTTGGAATCGGTGCCATCATCGGTGCCGGTCTTTTCGTACGGACCGCCGCTGCAGCTGCAGAACACGCCGGTCCGGCAGTAACAATCTCCTACATCGTTGCGGCTATCGGCTGCGCCTTTGCGGGATTATGCTATGCAGAATTTGCATCGTCTATTCCGATCGCCGGAAGTGCTTACACCTATTCTTATGCAACGCTGGGTGAATTTGTTGCCTGGATCATCGGCTGGGATCTGATACTTGAATACGCATTCGGGGCTGCCACCGTAGCCATTGCCTGGTCTGAATATCTGAATAAACTTCTTGGACATTGGAATATGGCGATTCCCTTTGAATGGAGTCACTCTCCCTTTGAGGTCTCAGCGGACGGGATCAGCGGAATGATCAACCTCCCTGCGATTTTGATCCTGTTCCTGATCACGTTGCTTCTTATACGAGGAACGCAGGAATCAGCATTCGTCAACGGAATTATCGTCGTCATTAAAGTCTCCATCGTATTATTATTTATCGGATTCGGCTGGGCATACATCAATCCCATGAATCATACGCCGATGATACCGGAAGCAACAACCATCAAATCGCATCTCGGTTCAAACATAAATTTCGGCGGAATTATGGGGATCTTAGGAGGTGCAGGCGTTGTCTTCTTTGCCTTCATCGGCTTTGATGCCGTTTCGACTGCGGCACAGGAAGCAAAGAATCCCGCGCGCGACATGCCAATAGGAATTCTTGCCTCTCTGGCGGTTTGCACGGTACTGTATATTCTCTTCTCCTACGTCCTGACCGGTATTGCACCGTATACTGATTTCAGAATCGCCGGAAAAGAAGCATCCGTAGCATATGCAATCCTGCATTACATGCCGGGCTTTGAATGGCTCGCTTTGTTAATTACCGTGGCCATTCTTGCCGGATTTTCTTCCGTTATTCTCGTCATGCTGCTCGGACAAACCCGGGTATTCTATTCAATGTCGCGTGATGGTTTGGTGCCGGCAATTTTTTCTGACGTGCATACAAAATTCAGAACGCCGTACAAATCCAATATCGTCTTTTTCCTTTTCGTCGGAACATTCGCCGCGTTCATTCCGGGGAGCGTCACCGGAGATATGACGAGCATCGGAACATTGTTCGCATTCGTTCTGGTCTGCGCCGGTGTCTGGATCATGCGCGTAAGAAATCCCGACATGGTTCGCGGATTTAAGACGCCGTTCGTACCGCTTGTTCCCATTCTGGGAATTCTCGTCTGTGCGGCAATGATCTTCGGGCTGGGACTCGAGAACTGGGTACGGTTGGGTATTTGGCTTTTCATCGGCCTGATCATCTATTTCGCCTACAGCATTAAGAACAGCAGACTGCAAAAAAAATAAAACGCTGTAACGACTGAAAGTATCTGTGCCCGCCGATGTTTTGCAAAAACAGGCGGGCATATTTTTTACGAACACTAACGTCATATAATTCTATGAATACTCAACACGAATTCAAACAAAGCCTAGGACTGCTTGATTCAACGATGATCGTCATCGGTTCGATGATCGGTTCCGGTATTTTTATTGTCAGTGCCGATATCGCCCGTACGGTCGGTTCCCCCGGAATGCTGCTGATCGTCTGGCTTGTCACCGGATTCATTACCCTGACGGCTGCGCTCAGCTACGGAGAGTTGGCGGGAATGATGCCGCATGCCGGCGGACAATATGTATATCTTCGCGAAGCATACAATCCGCTTGTTGGATTCTTGTACGGCTGGACGGTCTTCACTGTTATACAGACAGGAACGATCGCTGCCGTCGGAGTAGCGTTTGCCAAATTTACTGCAGTACTCTTTCCATGGTTCAGCGAACAGCATATTCTCTTTTCACTGCTGGGATTCAACATCAGTGCGGCGCAGATACTGGCAATTGCCAGCATCATCGTTTTAACCGGCATCAATCTGACCGGCATCAAAGAAGGCAAGATCGTACAGAATGTTTTTACATTTGCCAAGACGCTGGCACTGGTTGCGGTGATCTTCCTGGGAATATTCATCGCGCGAAATTCCGAAGCAATTACCGCTAATTTTTCAAACTTCTGGGATGCCCATTGGACTACCATGAAAGACGGCAAGGTTATCTCGATTGAAACGCTGATGGGATGGAAACTTATTGCGGCAGTCGGCGTGGCTATGGTGGGATCTCTCTTTTCAAGCGATGCATGGAATAATATCACCTTTACTGCCGGTGAAGTGATCAATCCGAAAAAGAACATCCCTCTCAGTTTAGCAATAGGCACCGGAATTGTTACACTTCTCTACATTCTTGCGAATATTGCTTATATCGTTGTACTTCCCGTTGTCGGAAATCCTGATGCAACGGATGTTATCGGACGCGGTATTCAATTTGCCACATCGGACAGAGTCGGCACGGCAACGATCGCCGTACTCTACGGTGAGACTGCTGCAATCGGAATGGCGATACTGATCATGATCTCAACATTCGGCTGCAACAACGGACTTATTCTTGCCGGTGCCCGTGTTTATTATGCGATGGCGAAAGATAAATTATTTTTTAAGAAGGCCGGTGAATTGAATTCACATTCCGTTCCTGCATGGGCTTTGGTCGTTCAAGCGGTCTGGGCGAGTTTACTTTGCCTTTCCGGAAATTACGGTGATCTTCTAGACTATGTTATTTTTGCCGTTCTTATTTTCTATATTCTCACCGTCGGCGGAATTTTTATTCTTCGCCGGAAGAGACCGGATGCGGAACGGCCGTACAAAGCACTCGGCTATCCTGTGATACCGGCTATATATATTGCGCTCGCTACGCTGATCTGTGCGATTCTTCTAATCTACAAGCCGACGTTCACATGGCCGGGATTAGGAATCGTCGCAACCGGTATACCGGTATATTTCATCTGGAATAAACTTTCAAATAACGCAGAATAGTTTCGATACGACAATGGCTATTTCACTCATATTGATCATCCCTTTTATACTGCTGCTTCTGCTGATCGCGTTAGCACCGCTTTTCTTTCCCGAATGGTGGAGCAGACATTATCCAAAAGTATCATTTTCACTCGGCGCTTTCGTGATCGCATATTATGTGCTGTACCTTCAATCGAATGAAATTGTTCTTCACACTGTTACCGAATATATCAGTTTTATAGTTCTTATCGGCGCACTGTTCATCGTGTCCGGCGGAATCCATATCTCAACGAAGGATCTGACAAACCCGAAAGAGAATGTTTTATTATTGCTCATCGGCGCCATTCTTGCAAATCTATTGGGAACGACAGGCGCTTCAATGCTGCTTATCCGTCCGTGGATCAAAATGAACAAGGCGCGTATTCAGTCGTACCATATCGTTTTTTTCATCTTTATCGTATCCAATGTCGGCGGTTCGCTCACGCCGATCGGTGATCCTCCGCTGTTTCTCGGATATCTGAAAGGGATCCCATTTTTGTGGATTACTTCACGCACATTCCCGATGTGGTGCACAGCGGTGGGACTGTTGCTCCTGATTTTTTATATTCTTGACACAAAGAATTTCCATCAGCAAAAAAAGTCTATCATCAAAGAAATTGAACGGACCGATGTGTGGAAAATTGACGGTCTCTCTAACTTCCTTTTTTTAGGAATTATTCTGCTTGCCGTTTTCATCGAATCGCCTCTTTTTTTACGCGAAGGAGTGATCATTATTGCAACCATAGCCTCATACGTTTCCACAAAGAAAACGATCCACACGGCAAATCATTTTTCATTCCACCCGATTCAGGAAGTGGCAATTTTATTTGCTGGCATCTTTGCTACGATGATCCCTGCGCTGGAACTTTTGCGCGTACAGGCTCAGGCTATGACCACACTGACACCAACTCTCTTTTATTGGGGCACAGGTCTATTATCCAGTTTTCTGGATAATGCACCAACCTATCTCAGCTTTTACAGCGTTGCTGTTGGAAACATGAATCCTTCCGGCACAATTCCTATCCCTGAATTGCTCCAACACCCGTCATTTTCTTCCTCAATCATCGCCATTAGCATCGGGGCCGTATTTTTTGGAGCCAATACATACATAGGTAATGGACCGAATTTCATGGTGAAATCAATTGCAGATCATTACAAAGTATCGACTCCTTCATTTCTCCGGTATATAACACATTTTACTATACCATTCCTGCTGCCGGTTCTGTTAATTATATGGCTGTTGTTTTTTAATTGAAACGGCATTTCCCAACATTAATAAAAAAAAATTGTGGAATCATTGTTCTTTAGAATTAAAATTGTATATTTAGGCCTAAAATTAAAGTAATTAACCCATTTTTCACAACCAATCGATAGGAATTTATGGAACTAACGTTAATTCTTGGAATCAGTGTTCTTGGTCTGCTTTTTGCCATGTATCTGATTCGTGACGTGCTGAAACGCGACACTGGGACAGCCGCCATGCAGGAAATCTCGAATGCGATCAAAGCAGGAGCAGAAGCATTCTTACGTCGTCAAAACAGGACGATCGCTTATCTCTCCGTTGTGCTTGCCGCATTAATCTATATCCTTTATGCTTTCGTTCGCACACCGAACGAACATGATCCGGCATCCGTAAGTATGCTTGCCCTTTGGACTACATTATCCTTCGTCCTCGGCGCTGCCTGCTCGGTTGCAGCCGGATATATGGGAATGTGGGTTGCCATCCGTTCGAACATCCGTACAGCTGCTGCTGCAACAAAGGGGATGAACGGCGCATTACAGACCGCACTACGCGGCGGCGCAGTTTCCGGATTCTTCGTTGTTGCTATGAGTCTTCTCGGTGTTGCCGGATTATTTGCGGTAGTTGATAAACTGGGTATCGTCTCCGATGTTTCCAAAATTCCATTATTAATAGTTGGTTATGGTTTCGGCGCTTCGTTCGTTGCACTTTTCGCGCAACTTGGCGGCGGTATCTATACAAAAGCCGCTGACGTAGGTGCAGACCTTGTCGGTAAAGTTGAAGCAGGAATACCGGAAGATGATCCGCGCAATCCTGCGGTTATTGCCGACTTGGTTGGTGATAACGTGGGCGATTGCGCAGGCCGCGGTGCTGATCTGTTTGAATCGACCGCAGCGGAAAATATCGGCGCTATGATTCTGGCTGCCGGTTTGTACCGCGCAAATACAGAAACATTTGAAACACATGGTTTAACATTACTCGGTGTTCTTCTCTTCCCTCTTGTTGCACGGGCATTCGGTATTATTGCGTCAATGGTCGGTGTGATGATGGTGAAAACGAATGAAAAAGAAGATCCCATGAACGCGCTCAACCGCGGTTTCTACATAACTGCGGCACTTGCCATGGTCGGATTCTTCATTGCATCAAAATGGCTTCTCGGCGATACCTATTATTTCAATTTCTTCATCGCCGGTGTTATCGGTGTATTGACATCGCTTGCTTTCGTTTTTATCACGCAATATTACACGGAATATAAATACCGTCCCGTGCAATCAATTGCCGAAGCATCAAAAACTGGTCCGGCAACAAACATCATTGCAGGTATTGCTGTTGGTATGGAATCAACGGGATATCCGGTACTGGTTATCGGAATAGCGCTTATTTCCTCATATTTCCTTGGCGAAACATCCGGTCTGAAAGACGCAGGATTGTTTGGAACAGCAGTAGCAACAATGGGTATGCTCGGAACAGCCGCTTATATCCTTGCAATGGATACATTCGGTCCGATCACGGATAATGCCGGCGGTATCGTAGAAATGTCGCATCAGTCCGAAGAGATCCGCCGCAAGACCGACCGTCTTGATGCTGTCGGTAACACAACGAAAGCATTGACGAAAGGATACGCGGTTGGTTCAGCAGCTCTTGCCGCATTTCTTCTCTTCTCAGCTTATTTCGATGAAGTTCGTAACTATGGTTTTAATTTAACCCATATCGATCTTTCCAAACCGGCAGTTTTTGTCGGCGCAATGCTTGGCGCTATGCTCGTGTTCCTTTTCTCGTCGCTTGCTATCAAAGCGGTTGGACGGGCTGCCTACGCAATCATTAACAACGTGCGAGAACAATTCAAGAACAATCCCGGTATTATGCTGGGTACATCGAAACCGGATTACGGTCAGTGTGTTGATATCGTTACGCAAGCTGCACTGAAAGCAATGATCCTGCCTGGAATTCTTGTCGTCGTAATGCCGGTTGCGGTCGGAATGCTGTTCAAGTGGTTGTTCATTTCAACAGGCAGCCCTGCAAACGGCGCAAGCGGCGCTGAAGTTGTCGGCGGATTTTTAATGGTCGGAACGATCACCGGTATTCTTATGGCACTCTTCCTGAATAACGGTGGCGGTGCATGGGATAACGCGAAGAAGTTCGTTGAAGTGGAAAGCAAAAAAGGAACTGATTGGCATAAGGCTACCGTCGTCGGTGACACTGTTGGCGATCCGTTCAAAGATACAGCAGGTCCTTCACTTCACGTGCTGATAAAATTGCTTTCAACGATCACGCTCGTAATGGCTCCGTTGTTTATTTAATTTTCAACCGGTAGAATCCCCGAGGTGACAAATACTTCGGGGATTTTTTATTCGCTGTGAAAAATATTTCTTGGGAAGAAACCAATTTTTTTTTATATTAGTAACAGTGTAATGTTCGATTGAGTCAAAATACGTAAGTAATTTTAGTATTTTCAAGAGATTTACAGCAATTTTGTTCTTTATATTTTTTAGGTTTGGATCCCGATTGAAAACATCGGAATCCTGAAAGTTTCATGGGCTTAGCATCCTCATCAGAAATAGTTGAATGCTAAGTCCAGAAACATTCGGACAGGTAGCTCAGTTGGTAGAGCAACGGCCTGAAAAGCCGTGTGTCGCCGGTTCAATCCCGGCTCTGTCCACTAACAAAAAATCCCGCTTTCGCGGGATTTTTTGTTTTTTGCAAATGCTATAAAAACTAAGATGCTTTTTTATACTTCACAGAATCATCGATCTTTTTCTTATCAATTGAGCGTATCATCCCCACAACCACTCCGACGATCTTAAACAGTTCGTCATGTCTGCTCACTTCTATTGGCTTATATTTACTGTTGGCGGGCACTAAGCGTACCGTATTACCATCCCGTTCGTACCATTTTACCGTCGGTTCACCTTCCACTAACGCAACAACCATTCTGCCGCTTCTTGCCTCGATCTTCGGATCAACAAATAACAGATCACCGGTTTCCAGATTTGCATCCTTCATACTGTCCCCTCTTACATACAATCCGAAGACATCGTCCGATCCAGAAATATATTTCTTGATCTCAAACGTATCGACGATATTTTCCTGCGACATAAACGGAGTCCCGGCAGGAACATAACCGTAGATCGGAATACCTTTCGGCCGGACATTCAGCAATTCGATGCCCCGGGAGATATTCGGAATATATTTCAAGGCCTGCTTCCTGTCCAGCGTCAGCAGATGCGAGCGGACGGCATTCAAGTTCACCTTGAGTTTTGCGGCTAGTTCCGCAAGCGTGGGCGGAATATTATTCTCCTCGATATACTCTTTTACAAGATTAAGGACTTTTTGCTGCGCTTTGGTAAGAGGTTTATTTTCCATAGGGATACTGTAATTATGATCACTGTAATAATATACAGTACTTGCGGGATGCTGTCAAGTGAAAAGTTTAGAGATAAAGTCCGCGGGACACGATGTATTCTTCAACGTTATCGGGAACAAGTGTGTGGATAGACCTCTTCTCCCTTATTCTTTGCCGTATTTCGGAGGACGAAATATCAACACTGGGAACATCAACAAATACAATATTGTCGGTGCCGATAATTTTATTGATCTGCTTTGCATATCCCGGACGGTTCATGACAACAAGCGTCGTCAGTTCTAATATCTTTTTGGGTTCTTTCCATAAATGAAAGGTGAGATAATTATCCATTCCGATAATAAGGTAGAAAGAATCCTCAGGATATTGACCCATTAGATATTCAAGTGTATGCAGGGAGTAAGATGTTTCCTTTTTGGTCACTTCGATATCGGAACACTCGAACTTTTCATTGGATAATACGGCAAGTTCCGTCATCGCCAAACGTTCTTCGGCAAGATCCGACTCACCTTCCTGCTTATGCGGCGAAATATATGATGGAATGAAGATGATCTTCTCAAGACCAAGTCCGGTGCGAACACGCTCAGCAACGATCAGATGACCCATGTGCGGCGGATTGAATGTGCCGCCGAAGATTCCTATCTTCATCTTGCCACCTTAGCATAGACCTGTAATGTTTTTTCAGCGCATCGTGACCATGAAAATTGCTGCGCCCTCTCATTCCCATTTTTGATCAAGTTCGAGCTATAGTCCTTATCCGTCAACACCCTGACTACATGCTGTGCTAATTCATGCTCATCATTAGGATCGAACAATACGCCGGCATCACCGACAACTTCCGGTATGGATGCTGCGCGTGCGCCAATCGCAGGAACTCCTGACGCCATCGCTTCAAGCATTGAAAAACCAAATCCTTCGTAAAATGACGGCAAAACAACTACCGAAGCCGTCTGATAAGCGATCCTCAACTGTGCCCGGTCAATTCTTCCCAAATCTTTTACAGCTTCTGTCAATCTATTCTCACCAATAAATTTAATTAGTGATGGATTGTCCTGCACTCTTTCACCGGTAAACACAAGTTGAATATCATGTTCCCTTACAATTTCTTTAAATGCACGGAGCAGCACGGGAACATTTTTATGAGGCTTCAGACTTCCGGTGTACAAAATATACGGTTTAGTGATAGAGTGTTTTTGCCGGAATGTTATTTTATCCTCTTCCGTCACCTTCGTGAAATATGATTGATCCACTCCCAACGGTATAACGTGTATCTTTTTCTGATCTATCCTGAATACATCAAGTAATTCGTTCTTTCCATGTTCAGAATCGACAATAATGGCCGACGAAGCAGAACATGCATGCCGGACCATGAAGTAGGCATACGAGCGTTTCGGGAACGAGAAATACTTCTTTAATCTCAAATGGATGATGTCATGAATGGTGACGATGCCCGGCATTTTCAAATTGACTGGAAGAGTATAATGCGGAGCATGGTAGAGATCCAAAAAATCGGAATTTGCCTTCTTTGAGAGGGATATCAATTCCTGCAGTGAATACTTTGGTGAACTATCAGTAACGATCTTTCCTTTTTGAAGATCCAATCCGTCAGATCGAAAATCATCCGATGCATAGTAAATGCAATCCAGATCCGGCTGACTCTGGAATGCATTCACAAGATTTTGGATGTATGTTCCAATCCCATAATCCTGATATTTCCGGATATCGATACCGATTCTCATCGCAATATATTTTTCTGTTGTGAGGTACAGACCATTTTTACAAGATCTAACATTTGGTTAATGCCGCCATGTTCAGTTATTTTCGGAATAAATTTTAAGATAATATACGAACGCACCATGAATCTTTGAAACCGGGAATTATGCTTATCATAGTACCGAAGCTGACTGCGGCGATATTCCATAGTTATCCGTCTATCTTTAGCTCCATAACTTTTTCCGCCAAGATGGATCATTGCAACTGCCGGAACATACAGGGACCACAATCCTCTCTCGGCAAGCGTTCTACAAAGGTCAATATCTTCAAAATACATGAAAAAACCGTCGTCAAACCCTCCTACAGCCTCGAATAATTCCCTTTTGATCATGAAGGCGGCACCGGTAACCCAATCCTTACGGACGGGTTGTTCTGACGTTGTTACCTGTGATGAATGATTGCCGGCCAACCTCTTTTCAGCGAGTTCGTTACGGATAGAAGGAAACTCGCCGAAAGAACGTTGGAAAGAACTATCTTCGTTCAGTAATTTCGGACCAACTATCCCATGCTCATTCTGCTTCAGTAACATTTGTTGAAGTGCATCTACAGTCTCTTCCGTAAAGATGGTATCGTTATTGACGAAGAACAGAAAATCTCCTTTTGCTTTCTTCGCACCAATGTTATTAGCGGCGCCAAATCCTCTGTTCTCGGGAAGCGGAACAAGATTGATTGCCGGAAACAGACGCGGTAATTTATTTTGCGAACCATCCGATGAATTATTGTCAACGACAATCACCTCAACAGTGCCGGGAGCATGGAACCGGTACAATGACTCAAGGCACTGCTGAGTGAAACGAAGACCATTATAATTGACAATGATAATACTGGTGTTCATTTTTTTATTTCGATGACCCTAAGGTTGACAAGCCGGCAATAGAATATAGATACCGAATTGATAATTTTCCCGATGGCAGATTCTCCATTTGTCAATTTCCCGGTCATGTACCTGATAACTTCCTTTTCATCCGCTACAGCTTCAGAGCGCAACTGTGCGCGTTTCTGAATAATCACTGGAATGTGTAACGGAAACCAAGCATACGCTTTAACAAGACCGAAGAACGAATATTTTGTTCCTAATAATGCGGCACAGCATTTTGCGACAGCATTCACCATTAGGAACGGAGTGATCTTGATGATCGTCGCCGGCGAAAAAAATAGCACGGAGTTCAGAATCCGGTTCCGTTCCTGATAATACGTGAGAAATCCGCTCTTTTCTCTCTTTGATGTGCCGCTGCCTATATGGTCGAGCGTTGACGCATTTGTATGACGAATTCGGTATCCCATGAATCTGGCCCGCAAACCGATGTACACATCTTCGGCATAAACAAAATAATCATCGTCAAACGGAATACCGAGAATATCTTTCTTAAAGATCATGGAGGCGCCTCCAGCAAAGAAAATATCTTTAGGCTGATCGAATATCCTCATGATATTGTGACCGAGAAAATTGATAGAACCGTTCTTTTCGTAATACCTCTCCGGTATTCCTTCTGTTTTGATCAACGAAGATGCAGCAGCTACATTCCCTTCCGCAATGGCGTTCACTAATCCTTCCAGCCATCCCGGGTGCACAATCGTGTCATTATTCAGTAATACGATGAGATTGTTTTTTGCATGTTTCACACCGCAATTATTCCCACCGGCAAAGCCAAGATTCATTCCGCTCTCAATCAATGTGACGGAAGGAAATGTTACACGAATATATTCCGCACTACCATCGGAAGAACCATTATCGACCACAATAATTTCATCACCGTTCGCCGTCTGTTTGATTACACCGGAAAGGCAATCAAATAAAAAATGCCGGCCGTTATAGTTGACGATAATGATTGAAATATTTTGACGGTTATTCTGCATAATCATTTACATTGTGCACGTAGGTACGACAATGAAACACTCCGGGTTTTTTGCACACG
>CAJBTU010000035.1 GCA_903958625.1 uncultured Ignavibacteriota bacterium
AATATGTTGTTTTCATAGCATTCGTTTCGTAATATCCCTGCTTCGGAAACTTTTAATCCAATAATAAAGAGTTCATTGATCTATTTTTCGATTTTCGCAGGATACTAAACGTGAGATTTATTTTTGGCATTATATTATTGTTCTGCGGCGGCTGCGATGCGGCATATCATTTCATTGTCTTTCCGCCTCAACGAGTGGATTATGTATTAATGCCGGATCCGGTATTGACAAATAAATATCTTGATTCTTCGACCTATACAATAAGTACCGATCAAAAAACAGTCAGTTATGATCGAAAGGACTTCAAGATAGAAATAAAATATATGTCCGATTATCAGTTGAATAAATTTGAATTTCCTGAACAATCGAACAACGGAATGTACTCGACAAATCCTTTTACCTACGGAAACTGGGTCGATCCGGCATTAGGATATACGCCAAACCGGTTCACGGTATTTAAAGTCACTATTTACAACTATACGGCCTCGAAGATAAATTTTGATCCCGAGAATGCATTCCTTGATTCAGAACGGGGAGAAAAATTCACAAGCTACGGCAGGGAAGAGAAGAACAGCAAATATCACAGTCTTGAGGCATATTTTAAAAAAAGAAAAGGAACTGCGGGCGTAGATGACGATGTTTTTGAAAGCAGGATGGGCATCGTGCGGCGCACGGTCCACTATCTTGGGAAACCGGTCTTCCGGAACGACGTTCGTGACGGTATAATTGTGTTCGATCCGCTTTCCGATGATACAGGAAAAGTGAAATTAACTCTGAAGGATTTTATTCTTGGTTACGATGAGAATAATCAGCCTTCTGAATTTACATCACTGAATTTTTATTTCAAAAGAGTTCCGTTTCAGGCGACAGCTTCTTTTGGGAGCGATTCGCTGAAAAAAAATGCGATCAAGATTCTCCCGCCGGATGCACGGCCGACAGGAGATGTCACCATTGCTGTTCGCACAACCAATGTCACTGCCGTCGATCAACTGATGCATCCGTTGGAAGAATATTTTTCTGCGAATACCAGTTTTCAATCGAAGTTCTTTAAGACAAATTTTTCATCAAAAGAACTGCAATCGGCAAAAATGCTGATGATCCTTGCCGGTGATGAGGAGATCAATTTTTTGCAGGAATATGAATCTTCCACGGCTGACTTTATCCGGAACGGCGGATTTATTATTGCGGATATGTTCGTCACGAATGAGAACAATAAGAACTGGGGGAATATCAATAATTTCCTCGGCAATGTTGGTTCGCTTTTGGACGGCAAATTCAGTCTATCGCGAATACCATCAGATCATATTATTTACAATATTTGGAAGAAATTTGACGGACTTCCTCCGGTTGATATTGAACTGTATAACATGCAGCAAAAGAATGATGTAGATACCAAAGACAGGATGTATGATTTTTTGATGGGGATGTATTACGATAATAAACTGATCGGTATTTTGTCCAATCGCGGATATGCGATCTCGTGGGGTGAATTTTATCCTGCCGAATTCCGTTCGGGTAAAGACTATACTCGCCAGAAGGAATTATTGAGCAATATCATATATTACGGGACTCAAATTCAAAAAAAATGAGAACATTCATCCATATCATTTTCATAATGGCCACAGCGTGCATGTTTGTCTTCGGGGGCGATGGCGGCAGAGACCGAATGTTCCTTATGATGAGAACAGATTCTACTGCGAACACATCGGCAAATGGCGACAACGCTGACAAGAGCATCTTTGGCGGGAGAAAGGGGACAGCGGCGATCTATTCACTTATTATGCCGGGTTCCGGACAGACAATGCTGGGAAGTCCTTACAAAGGATTTACCTTCACGTTTGTTGCCTTCGGCAGTGCTTTAACGACGTTGATTTCGCATAACAATTTTGTTGCAAGCAATGAACGGATGGATGCATTGGAATTTCAGTATAAGAGTTCAACGACATGGGAGACTTCGGATCTCTTGTATACTCATATGAAAGAAACGCACACAAAACTTGTTCGGTACAAGAATATGAGAAATACCTTTGCGGTAATTTCGGCGATTGTCTGGTCGCTGAATATTGCGGATGTTTTGTTTAACACTGAAGACGAAGGTGAAATAATTTTTTCTTCGATCTCCATAACGACTGCGCCGACGCTAATCGCAGCCGGTGTTGTTGACCAACAGCAACGGATCAATTTTTCTATCCCGCTGGATTGAATATGATAAGAAACTATCTATTAAAAACATCTGAAAAATCTCACATCAATGTCATTCCGAGGAGTTCCGATGACCCTTCGATTTCGCTCCAGAGTAGCATCGGGACGACGAGGAATCTCGCTTTTCTTCTGAATTTGAAGTGTGAGATTTCTCGCTTGCCCAAATGGGTCTTCGCTCGAAATGACAAAGAACAACTAGTTTTTCAGAAGTCTCTATTATTTTGTTTTGCGGTTGTGTTGCTGTTGTTCAATGCGTGTGAACCCGAACGGAGTTTAGCGCCGAACACGCATGATGGCAGGGTTCCTGAAGTGACGGCATTCCGAATTGTCATTGATTCGAGCATTGTTACACGTTCAAAATACATTGTGAGAATGACATGGGGATACGATACCGTGAAGTATCGCGGAGCACCAAACCTTAAAAATTGGGAAGTGTATAGAGTGGTTGCGCCGGATACAATAACATTTAAGTTCCAATTGCAAAAATTTGCGCAAACGCCTGTTTATGCAGATTCATCCGTGTCGATACAACCGGCAGGCAGAGATTCCGTTGTGGTATTGTACCGTATCATTCCCATAGGGAATGTAGTAGACAATATTCAATACACCGGAAAGCCAAGTGAAATTGTAAGAGTAATGTTACCTAAAAAATAAACTTTCACTAATATAAGGGGAAATACCGTGAAACAATTCTACGCTTTGGTTTTTTGTTTTTTTGCGGTTTCTGGTCTGTATTCACAGCAACAGCTGGATCCGGCGAATTATATCACCGTTGATAATTTTCCAAATACTCCAAGTTCTGCCGCAAATGATGCCGATAGTTCGACAACGGCATCGCCGGAGTATAATGAAGTCCGTGGGTGGTATACGTCTGCTTCTACCTCCTCATACCCGTTTACCAGCGGCGGACATCGGCAAAAATCCCGTTTGGGCGGCGCCAATGTTGTTGGAGCTACGGCTACCTGGACAGTGAATGTGCCATCCGATAAAGGTGGTACATACTTATTGTATAATTACGTGTTACAATCATCGAATAACGCGTCCAATATTTTTTATAAATTACGGCGTGAATTTGAAACCACACCATTTGATTCTATACGTCATGATATGCGAGCTTCAACCTGGAATTATACGACAGGCGTAACGGTAGGTGCATGGGTACCGTTAATGATCGCTGATCTTAGCCCCGGAAATCTCTTTGTCACTATGGGCGCTGATTCTGCATCAGGCGCTGCAATTATGCGAGCCGATGCCGTCAGGATTTTGCGGAGCTCTTCACTGAACGCAGATCTTGAATTCGGGAAGCGTAGATACAATGGTTTTGACACTGCAAGAGTTCAAGAATTATGGCTTGATTCTCCCCTAGGCTCTGTAACGTATAAGGATATTCCATTGTTCAACCTTGGGAAAAAAGATCTGATTGTTACGAATGTGAAAGCGTTGCAGTCACCGAACCGATGGATGATTAAACTTCCGAGCAATGCCAGTTTTCCTTTAACGATTCCTCCAGGACAAAAGAAGCTCGTTCAAGTCGGATTTAGACCATTCGAGGAAGAAACAATAATTGATACTCTTATGGTTGTCAGTAATGATTCATTGGAACTTGAAGCAAAGATTCCACTCTTCGGCAACGGGATAAATTATAATTTTATTATGAACGCGGCTGTCGGAATTGAACCAAATTACAATGCGCCATTTGATAATATTGGGAATGCCAAAAGACCTGAGATTATTAAAACAGGAACATTCGTGAATAGTACAGCCGCTGCATTTCCATACCCGATTGCCGGGGGGAATCTTGGCAGTATCGTGCATACTGGTACTGCCTCTCCGGCAGAACAGGTTGAGTACCGTTTTTATATGCCGGATAGTGTCAACGGAAGCGAAGGATCGACAGGATATTATTATGTGGAGTGGGGACTTCTCGCCGGGTCAACCAACGGTTGCTCGAATGTAAAAGTACGGATAATAACACCATTTTCATCTGATACAATTAAAACAGTGTTTAATTTTCAAGACCCTTTAAACACGCCGACTCCGCTTAAAGCATTTAGAGTTATTGGAGATAAATCATATTTATTGAACCAAGGTGGCGCCACAAAAGTTGTTTTTTCATACACAACGTGGGACGACGAAACTCCCGCTGGTGGATTTATGCGTTTAGATCTGTTGCGCATCAGAAAAGTTCCCACTGGTGCGTCTATTGCTGCAGCATCGTCAATAAATTTCAGTAAGGTATCGATCTATCCTAATCAAAGAGTGATTAACAATAATTATCATCTCCCTCTTGTGATTACCAGCAATGGCGAAAAAGCTTTGCGTGTTGACAGCATCAAGATCACCGGTAAATATCCAAAATACTACTCATTGTCCGGTGCACCGTCATTCCCGGCATTGTTGCCTGCGATCAATGGAGAACTGAAACTTTCAGTGAACTTCCAGCCCGATACGATCGCAAATAGTTTGAATTCAACCTTGCTTATCTATTCGAATGATTCTACCGTCACCATTAGTCTGACAGGGGATGGAATTGGAACGGCGATTACACTTGAAGAAACAAATGATCTCTTCCCGCAAAACCCAGTAGTCTATCCGGATTTTGCGAATATGAACAAATGGCAAACAATTACGGGTGCTTCGGCGAGCGGTGGCACACGGCTCGTGGGATACATCTATAATCTATCCGGCGATCCAACGATGCCGAATAAAGTAGGCTATGTTGAATATTTCCCGACGATTCCTACAATGCCGGGTAAGGGACCGGAACTGGATACATTTGCTGTCTATGCAAAAATGTCGGTCGGTTCTTCTAATTCATCGCCAAGGGCAAGATATTCGATCTTCCCGGCCGGCGGCGGTGCACGCGTTGATTCGATTATCAACCAAAATAACCAATCGAGCGATTTGAAATTTTTAGGCAACCATGTATTCCTTCGTTCAGATACTCGTGATGCTCACGCCGGTACGGCCATTAACGGATATATCCGTTTGGAAAACGATACGGCTCTTGTCAGTGAGTATTACAAGGATTCGGTGGTAAATGTTGCTAAACGCGATACGTTTGTATTGCGCGCCGATGCAATTATTCTGATGGAAGCCAATATTATCACAGGCGTAGCGTATGAAATATCGCCGAATGTGCCGGTGAACTATTCATTAAGTCAAAATTATCCTAATCCGTTCAACCCGACCACCAAAATCCAATTTGGTTTGCCGGTGACGGAGAATGTACAATTAAGGATCTATGATGTGCTCGGCAGGGAAGTCCGGTCGTTATTGAACGAACGGTATGATGCCGGTATGTATTCCGTGCAGTGGGATGGGAAGAATAATTTTGGCAGACAGGTTTCCAGCGGGATGTACATTTACCATATCCGGGCAGGGAAATTTGTTCAGACCAAAAAAATGTTGTTGATGAAATAACGGACTAGCGGTGATCAAGTAGTCAGTGGTCGACAATAATACTGTTGCTGCTGACTACTTTTGTTTTTTAGGAACCTGAATGTCGTTACAAATTATAATTACTATTTTGATTGCAATGGGAAGTCTTGCGTATTTTATTCCAACGCCGCAGGAACTTCGTGAATCTTTTGTTTCCGGGCAGAACTATTTTGCCGCCCGCAACTACACAAAAGCAATCGATCAGTATAATAAAGTGCTGGCGACGGAAAGCGACCTGCTCACAGCCGACAGCGTTCGCGTTATGCTGTTAAACGGCGAACTGAATGTCGGCGTACGTTCTGCTTCCATTTATCAAAAAGCGAATTCCTACCGGGCAATGGGACAGTTTGATTCAGCGATCGCTGCATTCCGCTTTGCCTTAACGCGCCATGATTCTCCGAAATTACTTGTCCTGTCGAGATATCAAATCTACGATCTATTCTTTTCGAAAAAACAGTATGACAGTGCTATCGTTGCTGCGCGCGATTTGGTCCTGTTACATCCCTTTGATGAGAAGGTAGAACAGGCATACTACGATATCGGCTGGGCATTCCGCTTTATGAAGAAATATGACAGCTCTTCGGCAGCATTTCAGCATCTGGCCGACAGATATCGTCAAAGTTCATTTCGGGTTCGCGCCATGTATCAGATCGGTCAAAACGCCCTGGATGCGCAGCAATGGCAAAAAGCTATCGCATCGTACTCTGCACTCGTAACCGAATATAAGCCGGAATCTTTCTCGAAAACGGATTTTCAGAGTATGGAATTGAAAGTAAACCGGGAGCGGAAGATCTTCGATGCTGCATCGAATAGGGAAGAGGATA
Source organism: uncultured Ignavibacteriota bacterium (assembly GCA_903958625.1). GTDB lineage: Bacteria > Bacteroidota > Ignavibacteria > UBA10030 > UBA8401 > UBA8401. The sequence continues at coordinate 6,468 of CAJBTU010000035.1, forward strand.
ACACAAATCTTGAACTGGTCTCGAAAGGCGAATTTAAGGTTGCTGAAGCATACGAGCATTTGAATGAGATTGATCTTGCCGTTACGCGGTATCAATATATCATCCGCACCTATTCTCTTCTGCCGTCGCTGACCGAAATATCATATATTCGCTGGGCGGAATTGATGCTGAAAGTGAAAGGGATTGAAAGTGCAATCGCCGTTTACCGCCGGGCAATCGAAGAAAATTTTCAGAACAAGATATTTCGGGCACGGATGCAATACAAGATAGCCCGGGCATATCAGGACGAGAAAGAATTTGAACGGTCCGCTAACTCGTACGACTTTTATGTGAAAGCATATTCCGATGTCGCCGAACAGGCAGAATTTTCGTTGGAGAATGCGCGCTTTTTTTCTTTACTGAACTATAATGCGGCAAAGAACCTTAAAAGTGTCATTGCTTCGTCCGATTCATTTTTTACGAACCATCCCGGCAGCGAATTTTCTTCGAAAGCATGGATCATCCGGGGGAACGCATTCCTGAATTTAAAACAATACGCGGATGCACGTGAAAGTTATTCAACTGTTACCCGGGACTATCCCTCATCGGTAGAAGCACCTCACGCACGGATGCAGTTCGCCAAGACATACTACGATGACAAGAATTATCGCACGGCAATACAGCGATACACGGATCTTGGTCAATCAATTATTGATAGTGTATTAAAAAGTGAAATACAGTATTATCTCGGAATGTCATATTTCTATTCCGGCGGCTATGACTCTGCCATCGCTTCCCTTACGCAAGTAAAAATCAATTCACAGTTTTATCCGTTCGCTTTCGGCAGGGTTACAAAGATCTACATCACGCAAAGTAAATTTGAAGAGGGCGAACGCTATATCTCCGGTATCATTGGTCTCCTCCCCGATACATCGCAGTTCAAACCGTATGCACATCTTACCTATGGCGAAATGTTAGCATCAACGGGGAAATTCGATAAGGCCGTTGAAGAGATGACGATCGTTTTGAATGATTCGCTGATCGTGGAAAATGCCAGGATCCAGGCACAATTCGCACGCGGGTCATTGTATCAGCAGACGAAAAAATATACTGAAGCAATTGCCGACCTTGATTACTGCCTGAAACAAAAGGCATTCACCGATAATTTCTCTTCTTCAGTTCCCTCTGCCAATGAAAAACTTGCACTTTCTTATCTTGGAATTGGCAGAAAGAAAGAGGCTATTGAAAGAATTGAAGTTCTTCTCAAACAAGTCACGTCTCAGCCGATCAGAGTGAAATACCTGGCTGCGTTGACAGAAATATTTGTTCAGCTGAATGATTATGCTAAGGTGGTTGAATTTGGGACACAAGTGATCCGTGCGGACAGTGCAGATGATAATTCAAGGGCGAAGGCTTACGGTTCTCTCTCAAATGCCTATGGGAATCTTGGCAACATGGATAAAGTTGTCGAAACGCTTCACGAAGCCGTCGATACACTGACAGCACATCCTTTTATTAAAGAAACAGTAGCGCAAACTACTGCACTGATATTTGAAGGACAGGGTTATCTCTATGCGGAAAAATTATACGCAGTGTATCTTGAAAAATATCCTGCTGATCCAAAATGCAAAGATGCGCTCTATAATCGTTCTTTATGTCTAACGAACATTGGACGGATCGATGAAGGGGTCACGCTGAAAAGAAAATATATCCGCGATTATCCTTCGGATACGCGCGTGGCA
>CAJBTU010000036.1 GCA_903958625.1 uncultured Ignavibacteriota bacterium
CTGTCTTTAGAACATGGGTCCCTGCAGTAAGGTCATATTTCCCGAGACTTTGAGTTCCCCAGGACTGATACCCTCCTGTTGCCAAAACACTGACGACAGTAAGGGGATTGTTATCGAAGCCGACTCCAATCGATCCTCCGGTATTGGGTGCTGCTAGTCGGGCAGCAATATTATATTTACCATCCTGCAGTACATTGATCGTGAATGTCAAATATTCGCCCGACGCTGTCCACCCGACATTATATCCATTCGTGATCGCATCGGAACATTTTTCTATATCCACGCCGTCATTACGATATGACCAGCCGTTGTTCCATGCCGTGTAGGGATTATTTAAATTTTGATAATCATTATCCTTATACGCGCTGAGATTTTTTCCTATATCATAATTCACGGCGAAGATCTTTCCCGGAACCACATTGCCGGCAAATGGTTTATTCGTTGTTTCAAACGGCTGCCGAATCATCGCATCAACAACGTCCGGACGAAACGTGCAATTTTGTAATTTCAAGCCTTCCGCCATCCCCATCAATCCTTTCATCGCTGCGGCAACGGTCGGCTTTGCTGCTTGGCCGTTCCAATAATTCAGAAGCGCTGTGTACTCCGTTGTATGCGGAACGGAAAATGGTCCGGCAATAGCATCAAATTTTTTTAGTGTCCACCACGACCAGCCGATCTTGTTTATTTCCATTAATGAGATGCAGTCGGTGAACCATGTGTTGGAATTCTCGCCGGACTCACCAAGCCATAATGGTCTATTTGTGCTTGTCCGGAGCGAGAGAAGATAATTGATCGATCCTACATCCGTTGCATTCCAATATTTGTGGAAGCTGTACACCATATTATTGTCCCACGGTGGAGTAAGACCATTGAAGTCCGTTGCGTACCAATTTCCTTCAACAAAAATTATATGGGTCGTATCTACCTGACGAATTGCACTCGTAATTGAAAGATAAAGTGACCGCAACGGCTCATTTACAGTGCCAAGATTCCATGCCGGTTCGTTAAGAATGTCATAACCGCCGATCCATGGTTCCTTTGCGTACCGTTCAGCAAGTTTTTTCCACAATGCAATGGTAAGGGTTTTGTTCGATTCAAGGTCCCACAGCGACGGAAGGGCGGGATTATAATCGCTGATATTATTTGCGCTTTGCCCGCCGGGCGCAGCGTGAAGATCAAGGATGAGATATATTTTATTGTCGCCGCACCATCGCAGGAGGCTGTCCATGACAACAAAGCCGGACTCCAGCCACACGTTAGGCTGACTTTGCGTGACAAAGAATTGAAAATGCATCGGCATACGAACGGAATTAAATCCCAATTGTGCAAGCCGTTCGATATCTTTTCTCGTAACAAAATTCGCCCTGAACGCCGTAAAAAACGTGTCTACATTCTGCGGACCAACGACTTCGACGATCTTGCTTCGGATCTCCCACGCCGCATTGGCGAAACCCGACATCCCGAACATGTATCCTTCGGGAACATGCCACCCGCCGAGACCCATTCCACGCAAGATCACTTCTTCGTTCTTATCGTTAACGATCTTAGTGCCGGACACTTTCAGAAATCCATCGGCAAAAAGAGATGATGAATTCAACAATAATAGTAATAAAGCAAGAGTGTAACGATGAGTATTATTCATTTGAGTATGATCATTTTCCGCTGTGCGGTGAGTGTTCCCGCACGCATGTGATAGAAATAGAGACCGCTTGATAACGGGAATTCTCCGGTAGAAAAATAATAGCGATGGAATCCTGCACCCTGTTCATTATCGATGAGCGAAGCGACCTTTCTTCCAAGCGCGTCGAACAAATCAAGAGAGACATGACACTGTTCCATTAATTCATATTCAATAACGGTGGAAGGGTTGAACGGATTCGGATAATTCTGAAAAAGCGCAAACGTTCCCGGATGCTGCGGCGATTCCTTCCCCACCGACACGATGCCGGCACCGAATGCTTCGATGCCGTACCATAGCGTATGGGATGAGAACTGATCGAGCAATACCGGAAATGTATTCGGCGATGACGGACGAATGGTTTGCGTTGCGTTCGGATTTCCGGATGCATCCAATGCATACACTCTAATAGAGTCCGCCTGAATGCGCAGTGAGCATTGCACTTTCAACGGCTGCATTTGCGTGGGCATCTGTCCCCATTTGTCGCGCAGTGTCCGTGTTCCGTCCCACAGCATGTTCGTATTCTGAAGACGCGAGGAAAGCGTGATGAGCGAACGACGGGAGCGTCCCAACGAATCATCCGTCAGCGACAGCCAAGTGAGAGTGCCGAATCCGTCGGCTGTTGCAACGGTAAGCACTCCAGCCGATACATTCGGGAATTGATCCAACAGACCGGTGATCCCGATAAATTTCGGGGAGACCGATGTGAACAGTCCATTCGTGTTCCACACAATTTCTTTTGTGTCGCTTGTAAACGGATTCACCGGCGGTGAAGGGAGCGCGGAAAAATTGGTCGTCTGTTCTGCGGAGTATGATTCCGTCCGTATACCGTGCTGTAATGCCAGAGTTTTTGTGAAGAATGTAAGACCCTGCCAGTTCCCGCCGTCGATCAGCGGAAGGGACTTCAGCGTGTCGGCAGTGTACCGAAGAGAAAGTAATTGCTTGTATCGCGATATCAATCCATACCTGTAAGCAAACGCGCAGGAGGGCATGAGCGACATCATTGCCGAATTGCGTGAAATATTGAAATAGCCGTTCTGTTTATCGGATTCCCAGTCATCAGATGAGCCGTTATAATCGAAGAACATCAACCCATCAACATCGTGGAACGATGCGTACGACGAAAGGAACAGCACCCCTTCCGTCTGATAGCGATTCGGAAATGCATGATTATATTCGCTGATGGTATAAGGCTTATTGACCATGCCGACACCAGCCATCAGATCGGGGATCGTGCCGCCGGATGTCGACGTAACCATCGGCGTATTGTTGATAAGCCAATCCGTTGAAGACCATGGAATAGTCGGAAAGGATGGATGGTCCCAATACGAATGATTGTCAACGTAATCCAGCGTTGACTGCACGGAAAGATCTGCCGCCCCCACATTCCAGTTCGTGCCAACGATGGGGACCCGTACGCCGAGAGAATCCTTTAAATACGAACTCATCATTGCAAAATAATCTGATTCGATCGTGAAGTAGAATGCAGAAATATCTTTCACCCGCCGCTGAGAAAAAGCGTTGCAGTCGCTGAATTCAAGCCGTTTGATATTCCGCAATTCAACGGATTCGCCCGGAAGCAATCCTTGCGTGCTCGGTTGCTTCATGGAAATATCGTCGAACCAATATGTTCCCGTATGTCCGCCGATCACGAACGAAAGACGGACATCGTTCAGCATTGTTTCCGATGCACGGATCGTAAAACTGAATTGCTTCCATTGCGGTGTGAGCTGCACGGTAATACCGCCGTACCACGTGTACGGACTTGATTCTTTTGACATGAAGACCGGTATCGACCGGATGCTGTCCGACCGCGCAGCAAATGTAATAACATAGACGGAATCCTTTCGGACCGTCAAGCCGGTTTGCTTGAACTGCAGATGCCAGTCGGTCCCATCCGTTTGAGAGACCGTAACTTTGGCGGAAAAATTTCCCTTGTACGGATTCGTTACATCGTTCGACATCGATGCCTGAACAGCAGATCCGTTCTTTTCCATCGTCCAATTTGCAGAGACCGCAGCGTTCTCAAATCCCCCTTCCCGAATCTGGTCGGATGACGAGCGGTCGACCATGCCGTTATTCCACGCCGCACTTAATACGGTTGTGGAGAAATATTTTGCGGCGACGTATGCATTCCACAAACTATCGAGCATGACCGTATGACGGTATGATAATTGTCCGCCCAGCGATTTCATCCGGAGCGCGCCGTCTCTCCAGGACCGGTACAGCGAATTCTCATTGGTAATTTCCACCATTGCCATTACCGGATCGTTCGGCAGTGATTTCCCGGTGTAGGGATTTACATGTGTGAGCAATTGCTTTGCATATTCCTTGTGCAGCGCAATGTGCCGGGGATCGAAGTAGTTCACGATCTTGCTGAATTCCGGAAGTGAATCGTAAACCGGAATACCGTCAAACGCGTTGAATGTTCTGCTGACATGAAGATTCATATTGACATAGATACCGTTCTTCTTCATCTCGGCGATCATATTCTCCAAACGGTCGAGCGTAAGAGGATTCAGGTGCCGCGTATCCTTCCCAACTTCGAACAGGCTTTGACTGTCCCACGGATTATCCAAATGATGGAACCGCACAAGGTTGAAGCCCATTTTCCGCAGCCGTCCGGCGATGAACCATGCCTTTGATTTTGTCGGGAATGCCCCTGCCGCAACAAAATTCGTTCCGAAGAAACGAATAGGCTTACCTTGAACAGAAAAATGTCCATTCGCATCCGTTACGACATAATCCTGATTGCCGATAGACATTACGGGGAATTGAGGAAGGAACAGGCCGGACGAAGTATCCTGCGGCGGAAGATAAATATTGAATCCGCTGCCGAATGACTGTGCGGTCGTTTGCCGGGAGAACACGATAAGAATAATTAACAGTGAGAATTTTTTCATTTCAAAACGACCATTGCACGGCTTTGTGTATGCGATCCGGATGAAACCGAATAGAAGTACATTCCGCTTGATAAATTGTACGCAGAGGAAGAAAGTGTAACGGCATAGGTACCGCTATGCTGTTCTTCGTTCACCAGCACGGCGACTTCCCTCCCAAGCGCATCATAAAGTTTCAGTGTGACAATATTTTTTTCCGGAATACTGTATTGAATGCAGGTTGTTGGATTGAACGGATTGGGAAAATTCTGCGACACAGTAAATTCCACCGGTGCGGCCGCCTGCTTCGTCACTATGCCCAAAGATGTTCCGGTCAATTCTTTATCGATCCAGTTGATGCGCTCTTTGATCCAATTTTCCATATACGCTATTTCATTTGCATACGTGCCGCCGATGTACGGATTCGGCCAGACATAGACGTTCAGGATGGGCCACTTCACAAAATTCCGCTGCTGTGATTCCGATAAATGAACGACCAGCGAATCGACTATGGAATTGATCCTGCTCAGCGATAATTTGTCCTTCCGCAGTGCTATCCAGCGTGAAGTTACCCTGCTCATAAAATTTTTATCCTGCAGAATCCGTTTCCACCAGAATGGCGTTTGGAACTCATCTGTCGCCATAAATGAAGCATTCGACGTTAAATAGGTCAATTGCCATCCTTCAATAATTGCCCCGTTGTAATAATCGCTGTTGCCGAAGCCGTGATTGAAATCCCACACCGGACCAAGAAAGAGTTTCGTGTTCTTCGAATCTTTGTCCTTATATAAATAAAAGCTGAGCCGGAATCCGTCAACATTCTTCGTCAATTCGTTCATTATAAAATAATCGACAGCCGAACTCACATCAAGGATCGTTGAATAACCGGTAACAGTATCATCGTACGCCGGCATCATCATATTTGCTTCAAAGTTCAGGACATAATTCCTGATATAAGATTTTTGCGCGGCGGTAATATCCTCCAGCTTCGGGTAATGGTATTGATACAATATTTTCTGCCATGCACCGGTATATGGAGCAAAGGTGGAATACCATCCCTGGGTATCGCTTCCTTCAATTTTATCGATCTTGAAGATATAGCCTCCCGTAAGATCGTCTCCGGAGACTCCGGTGGAATCCAGTTTCGAGATATTCACCCGATTCTTGTCCCGTTTTACTTTCTCAAACAGCGCATACACCCCCAGATATTCTCCGTTGATCACCAGCTCAAAATATTTTGTCCGGCTGGCATACCGGCCGACGGAATTTGTCAGGGTATACGTGATAACATCGCGCATCAGCGTTTTGTCGTTGTATTGTGCGGAAAGGATCCAGTCACTTTCCGACGGCATACCGAGAAGGGAAACGCTGAGATCGTTTCCCGTCTCATCGCGCGTTTCAACGCCATACTGTTTTTTTGGAAACATCTGAGAGGAAGAACCTCTGATCTCGATCCCGATCTTTCCGTTATAATGATTAATCGAGTCGGTAACGTTATTACGGACCCCATCCCCTTTGTAAATGATCCCCATATCCGCGGTGATCTTCGGCTCGTCCACGATCGTCTGACCGTGCGTGTTGATAATGACAATCGGCAGATTGGACGAGGTAAATGTTTGCGCAGACAGGAACGCTATATTACAAAGGGAGAACAGGAACGCAAACAGTATGCACGAATTCCTTAATTGAGGTTTCATATGAATTGTATCCTTTCATAGAAACTAGTGCAATTCATAAAAAGTAACCTTGTAACTAATGTTACGCAGAACAAGAAAAATGGTCATGGTGAGCAAGGCACAGATTACATTTGTTCAGTCATCCTTCGGCGTATCCTTTCCCCACGGGATTCCTTCGGAACAAAGGGCGAAGGATTTGCTCAGGATGGCCATCTTTTCTATGCCGCGCCGAACCATTTTACCAAAAAATTCATTTATGCGTAACATCAGCTTGTAAGTATTATTCACACGTCGCTCAGTGTACTATTTCATTACAACAAGTTTTTTCGTTGATGTAAACGTCCCGGCATGTATCGTATAAAAATAGATGCCGGACGGTATATCCGCCGCATTAAACTGCACTGTATGTTCACCGGCAGAGAACTGTTCATTCATCAGCACGGCAATTTCTTTGCCGAGGACATCATAGATCTTCAAAACCACAAACCGGGACGACGGAAGAGAAAACCGGATTGTCGTCGAGGGATTGAAGGGGTTCGGATAATTTTGCGACAATGTATATGTTGTCACATTCGTTTCTTTTGTTTCAACACCGGTGATCTTTTCGATCGAAAAAAGCGGACTCGACGAAACGATCGTTGTGTCGATAGCAGAACTGACCCGGACGACGTATGATGAATCGGTCGTTATCCCCGTTACGGGAATTTTCCAAATATACCTTCCGGTATTCTCGGTGCTGTCTTTGATCTTCAGAACAAGTAAACCATTTTTATATAACCGGACGTTTACTCGCTCCTCAAAATTATTCTCATACTTCAGCACATAGGAGCTGTTCGTCAAAAGTTTAAGTCCTGCCGTCGGATAGAGAACGGAGAGATACACGTTCGATGTTGTGAATGTCTGGATTTGTGACCATCCGCTCTTCCCGATCTCATTTACCGCTTTTGCACGCCAGTAATATTTTGTCTTCGCTTCATATCCGCTCCAAATTTTATACGATGCCATCAGTAGTGAATCATTATAGACCATTGTGGTAAATAATGAATCTTTGGCAATCTGCAGATGAGAACCCGTTATATGGCCGTCGGCACTCCACCGGATCAATACCTGTTTTGTTTGATTCGCAAGAGCATTTTGAAGCGGCGAAACCGGTATCGGCAGAGCCGGTGCCGTAACCTGAAACGGAATGCCGAGAATAAATTCGCCGAATTTCGTTGTTGTAACTGTAATCGATCCCTTCGCCGCATCGTAGACCGATGTCTGCGGGAAAAACATCCCCGTTCCTTCAAATTCTCTTGCGTAGACGATAACTTTGTCCAAATACGGATTTTGAAGCAGCACTGTACTGTCAAACGTGATATCGGCGGTAAACGATGGTATTCCCGTCTGCAGCACGACGAACCGGACAGGATATGTCATGGGAGCACGGTCGGGAAATTCCATTTTCAACGGGGAATACTTGAATCGTTTCACGGTAATAGAATTATACCCGAATGTTGCATCCGTCAGTTTCACTTTAACGCCGGTGCGGTTGGTGTCCCCTTTGTTGAAAGAGTACTCGTTGCCGGGCAGCACTTCGGCTATCGTAACATTTCCCGCAGGGACAATATGAGCATTCCACAAAAATTTCTGCGCGCGATAACTCGGCATCTTATCCAGTGAAGTCATTTCGAACAGCACCTCACCCGTTGGACTCAACTCCGTAATCATGGTGCTTCCAACACCAGTCAAACTTGCGGATCCCCAGCCGATAACCGTGTTGCCGTTTGCAAGCCGCTGAACCGACCCGCGCTGCGGAGCATAGACATCCGGCGTATGACGGTACTGCCAAACCATTGTCGCTGTTTTGTTGACCTGATCGATCTTGTATTCTACGGCGCGCGAAAATACCTGCGGGTGAAGATTTCCGTTATCGAACAACATGAAATTCCCGTTCGGCAATCTTTTGAACGAATGCTGGAACGTGTAATAGTTCGCTTTGTTCGCTTCGTTCTCGCCGATGAACGTGAACTGATTGTATCTCCCTCCCATTCGCCACATGAATTCTCCGGTGATCCGGTTGATCTTTACGACCTCGCATGTGTTGCGGAAACTGACAAGGAAATTTCCGTCGGTATCAAGGTCATAGGCATTCACGTGAATGTAATCAAACGCTGCTGCTGTAGAGACCATGTATGTTTCCGTGATCGCAACGTGGTCCCAGCTTCTCCATTGGAACACGACATTTTTCTGCAGATCCAATTCCTGAATGATGGAACCTACTACGATCGCATTGGCGTTTCCCCCCGTTATGATCTTGCTCAGATCGAAATACTGAATGTCATACGCATGAAGAAGAACGTGACCGTTCGGCAGCATCATAAATTCGTGCGTATCGGCATCATATCCGTTGCCGGCCCTGAAACTGTCGATGACGGCGAACGATGAATCCATAATGCGATGCACGCACCGGCTCCCGCCGGCATATCCCCAATCGCTGAAGGGATCGGCATACGATAGCATTCCGTTGGGCTGCACTTTCAAATCGTACACATGTCCTGCTTTACGAATGTATTTGACCACTTTCCCCGCATTATCGACCAAAAATAAAAAATGTCCAACACCGGCAATGTCATCCGAGGTTGTAAGAAAATAATATCCCGGGGCAGGATTGGTGACAGTATCAACTTTGAATTTTGGAAAATCGGACGGAAGTGAATCGACCGATACTGATGCCGGAAAAACCTGTTCGCTCTTCTTGGCAAAAGTTGCCTTGGGAACAACTTCCCCTTCCTCCGTTACAGCAAAGGTGCGGGACAATGGTTCGGCTTGAGCAGTGACCGTAAACGAAAATGTTTTCGCTTCCAACTTCTTCCCGGATGCGGTTGTTACATTGCCGAAGAAATCAACCGTTACTATTTCGGACGGATTAAAAGGATATTTCGGGAGGAACAGCATTGTCTGTTGATCGTCGGAAAGGGTAAACGAGCCCGAATGAACTCCACTTGCAGAACCGGAAACGCGGATATCGCCGGCACCGACAGAGCTCAGTTCAATAATTTCGGAGCTCCGCAAAATGATATTTGTTTCACGGGAATTGAACTGCGAATTGGGGACCGGAGAGAGATACGTTATTGATTGCGCCCGGATTTCACCGGAACAAAGTATAATGGTAATAAGAAACAATATTTGTAATGATTTCATGAAAACTTTCTTTAATTATTTGAGTACTACCATTCGTTTGGTTGAGACAAACGTTCCGGCTGTGAGTGTATAAAAATAGATACCGCTTGGTACCTGTTGTGAAAAAATTGAAAATGGCACTCGATATGTACCGGCAGTCTGATATTGATCGACAAGAGAAGCGATCTCTCTTCCAAGCACATCGTATATCCGTAATGAAACGTGAAGATTCGAACCAATAGAATAGATAATGACCGACTCCGGATTGAACGGATTGGGAAAATTCTGCTGTAGTGAAAATCCGTCCGGCACACGTGTCTGGGTAGACCCAACACCTACGGCAACCAGCTGTTTCACCGAAACATTATCGATCGTAACATCAATATCGGATAGACCGCAGTTTAAAACGACACGGGCGTTATAATCCGTAGCATCCTGCATTGTAAAATCAAAAGAAAAATGTTTCAGCAACGTTGTTAACGCAGTCGTACTTGTTTTACTATAATTAGTATTCGGCGAGGCAATCTTTTCAATCTTCGGTTCGATGGTACGGCTGCCCGCCGCATAGGCATCGAACTCAAGCCGGTATTTCAGTCCATTGATCAGCGGAATGCCTTCCTGTTTCAGTTGAACGTGCCACATCTGAGTTCCTCCGTTACCGATCTGCGCCAAAAATTCTCCCGCACCCGTCACAAACGGCGTTCCTGTTGCCGGCGAAGTGATAATATATTTCCATTGCTGCGTTCCGTTAGAGAAACCGCCATTTAAAACAAGACTTTCTCCGGGAGCAAAGAATTTGATGAGTGCATTTTCTTCGTTCGAAAAAGGACTTTCAATCCCCGCATTGTCTTTTGACGTAACGCGGAAATAGTAGCGTTTGCCGTTCATAAATCCCGTAAGATCAACGGCACCCAGCGATGTCGTATCGATCAAACGGACCGGATTTGGTAGGGTATCGGCGTAGATCTGGAACGTATGTTTTAGCGCTTGATCAAATTTGTTGATCAGCAGTGTGATCTTGTCTGTTCCTGCTTCAAGAATCAACACAGGAGCTTTTGCCTTCCCTTGCCATGGAAAACGGAACACCCTGTAACTGTGGGCATAACTGACGAATCCCAATTCCATCGCTTTTGTGCCGGCTGGGGTTACTTCGGTCAGTTTCGGCAAAGAACCATCGGCCCAATCGATCAGCGTATTACCATTCGGCAGACGCTGAACGTTTCCCATCCACCACGTGTAGCGATCCGGAGTGTGGCGGTACTGCCAGACCAGCGTTGCTGTTTTTAATGTGGTGTCGAGTTTATATTCTACGGCACGGGAGATTGCCGGCGAATGGAAATTCCCGTTGTCCATCATTGTATAATTGCCGTTTGGCAGCGCGCGAATATCATGCTGATATGAAGAACCGTTGAACGGATCGTTCACATAGGTGAATTGATTGTTCTTTCCTCCAAGACGCCACATGGTTTTTCCCGTTTTACGGTTGATCTTCATGATCTCCGAAAGATGCCGGAACGAAACAACAATGTTACTGTCATTATCAACCGAAATGGCATTCGTGTGAATATAGTCGATCGTCTGCGCCGTAAGATTCTCATGCACGGCATCGGTGATGTTCAGATTGTCCCAACATTTCCATTCGAACACAACCTTTCCGCTCGGATCGATCTCCTGAATGTTGTTTCCGATCACTGTTGCATTAGTTTTTCCGCCGCTCACCAGTTTGCTCATGTCAATAGTTTTATTTTCGAGCGCGATCAGCAGAACATTCCCGTTAGGAAGAATTTGCAGTTCATGTTCATCGGTTCCGTATCCGTTCTTCGCGGTGATCTCGCGTGTCACCGTATACGATGAATCCATCTCGTAGAAACGGTAATACGGATCGGCAAGCCGGTAGGAGAGCAAACCGTTCGCCTGCAGTTTAAAGTCGCGGGCGTACGCAGGCATCTTCCGGTAAAAAATCGGTGATCCGTTATTATCAAGGATGGCAATGTACGGTGTTCCGCCCCAGTTGTTGATGAAGATATATCCCGTATCGGGATTGTTCTTCACCGTAATGCTTACGTGCGGATAATCTGACGGAACAGAAACACCATTGGGAAAAACAAACGAAGATGTTGACGGTTTTATAGTGATCGATTGTGCATTAAGGATCGAACACGGTATTGTGACTAAGAGTATTAACAGCAGTAATTTTTTCATTAAATTTTTCAGTCATCAGTCTATGCATTGTTGCGGTGTATATCGTATAATTTCAGCCATTCTTCTACAAACCGCTGTGCGCTTTGTTTGAGCTGTTCTGTTTTTTTGTCTGCCAACCCTATATATCTATTTCGTCCGGAACTTTCTGCTTCATCTATTGCTTTTTCAGCCCCAGTGCATTCATATATCCATCATTCACAGTGCACCGGCCAAACTTGCAGTTTTCCAGATAATCGGCAAATGCTTTTTGGATCACTTCCCTGGACGGTTTTGCATCACGGATATCTTTATACGTTATTCTTGGCTTGTTCGCATACGTTATGACCGAATCCCATTCCGCCGTTCTTTTTATTGAGACCATATTGCTTGCTGCATCCATTTTTTTATAGGGCCAGAAACACCAGCCGAAATTATTCTTCTCGTTCAATCTGCGCCACGAGTCGATCCACTGGTCGGTATTCTCGCCGGATTCGCCCATCCAGATCGGCACGTTATACCTCTTCATAAAATCGGCATATTCCTGTACCATCGGCTGTGTTGTATCGCACCAGTATTTGTGGTACGTATAGACCGTTTTTTTATCGAACGGTGGGCCGAATATCTTGAAGTTTCCGTTCCATTGCGCACCGCCAAGAAAGACAATATGATTTGTATCAACCGCACGAACTGCGGCAACAATCCGTTTGTACAACGGTTCAAGTTTTTGGTTAAAGTGCGACGAATCAAAATAGGTGGCGATCGGTTCGTTCAGAAAATCATATCCAATCACGATTGGTTCGCGCGCATATCGCTGTGCGATCTCTTTCCAAAGGTCAACGGTAAGCTGCTGCGCTTCGGCACTCTCAAATAGGTACGGATAGCCGAAGCTGTCATCAATATTATCGCCGGTTTGTCCGCCGGGAGCGCAATGCATATCCAGCACAACATAGAGGTTCTCTTCTTTGCACCATTTGATCACCCGGTCCAGCATTTCAAACCCTGGTCCGGCAAATCTCGTATCGTGATCTTCCGACACAAATAAACGATAGTTGAACGGAACGCGGACGGAGTTCAATCCGCTCTTTTTAATGAACGCGATATCCTCTTTGGTAATGTAATTGTCGCGGTACTGTTTCCAGAATTTTTTCGTATCTTCCGGTCCCAGCAACTGGTTAAAAGCTTCATTGATTCGCTGCGGAGAATTCGTGTTGGTGAATTTGAACATATATCCTTCCGGCACCAGCCAGTTACCAAGATTGATACCGCGTAACATGATCGGTTTTCCGTCCGGGGTGACTATGCTGCTGCCACGCGTTGAAACAAACGAAGTTTGCTGGGCAAAAGAAACCGATGTGACAATAAGAAAAAGAGCGATGCTGAAGAAAGAAGTTTTCATTAGTTTGCCTTTTTATACACTCTCACATAATCAACATACATCCGCTGCGGAAATGTTGTGAACGCGTCCGGACTTCCGGGCCAATTTCCTCCTACGGCCACATTCAGAAGCATGTGGAACCGCCGGTCGAACGGCGACATCATATACGTCATATAATATTGAATACCATCAACATACCATGTGAAGCTGGTCGAATCCCAGACAACGGAGAACGTATGATAGCTGCCGGCAAACGTGCCTTGAGACAAAGAATACGATCCCCCTTTTTGTAAATGATGCTGAACGTCGGAACCGTAATGGATCGTTCCGTACACTTTGCTTGTTTCGTGTCCGAGCAGTTCCATGATGTCAATCTCACCGCTGGTCGGCCATCCGCCGTATTCCCAATCCGAAGGAAGCATCCAGATGGCGGGCCAGATTCCCTGACCGTAAGGAAGTTTTGCGCGGATATCAAATCGTCCGTACAGCCAGTCCCCTTTGAACAGGGTCCTCATGCGTGCGGATGTGTACGATTTTCCGGAATACGTTTCTTTGTTGGCTTGAATAACAAGCTTACCGCTGTCGATAAATGAATTTTCGGGACGTGACGTATAATACTGAAGTTCATTGTTCCCTCCGCCGTTCCCATTCACTTCATATCCCCATTTTTTCAGATCAACCGCAGTACCGCTGAATTCGTCGTTCCACACCAGCGTCCAACCGGGCACGACAGGAACAGAGTCCTGCACAACTACCGGATCAACAATTTTTGACTGTTCGCCAGTTTTACATCCGGCAGTCTGGAATCCAAAGACAAGGATAAATGCGGCTGAGATAACGGCAATGATTTTCATAAAATTTTCTTCGTACATTTATTGTGCACCGAGATTGTTGTTTGAAAGAGGATGGATGTCATTCCATCCTCTTTTCAAAACATTGATGCGGCGATTACGCGTGGCGTGAACCGATGAATCCGTAAAACACGATATAGAGGTAACAGATTGCGGGAAGAATGAATGCTGTATGAATACCGATCGCATCTGCCATTGCACCCTGAGCAAGCGGAATAATTGCCCCGCCGACAATCGCCATGATTAATACGCTTGAACCCTGACTTGTTAATTTGCCGAGTCCGTCAATTCCCAAAGTAAAGATCGTCGGGAACATGATCGAGTTGAACAACCCGACGGACAGGATCGTCCACATTGCTACATGACCCGTAGTAAACACTGTCGTAAAGACCAATGCACAGGAAACCAATGCAAATATACCAAGTAATTTGCCCGCATTCACTTTTTGCAGCAGTGCCGAACCGACAAATCTGCCGATCATCGCACCGCCCCAGTAATACGATACAAATCCGGCAGCGGCAGCTTCTTTTAATCCGGCGATATCGGGTTGTCCCAAGAAATTCACAAGGAAACTGCCGATGGAAACCTCTGCGCCGACATACACAAAGATACCGACAGCACCAAGAACAAGATGACGGTGTTTTAGCGCATCGGTCAATTTCCCGGCCTTAGCATGATGATCTTCCACGGAAGCAATAACGGGAAGTTTAAACTTTGCCATCGCAAAAGCCAGGATCACAAGCGAGATGCCCAGAGCGACATACGGAATCTGAACCGATGATGCTTCCAGAAGTTTGTACGCCTGCAGTTTTTCCGGAGGAAGAGCGCGCATATCCTCCAGGCTCAGCATGGTGGTTGTTAAGATGAACAATCCGCCGAAGTACGGCGCAATGGTTGTGCCGAGCGAATTGAACGCCTGCGTCAAATTCAAACGGCTCGATGCCGTGTCGGATCTTCCAAGCACGGCCACGTATGGATTTGCCGCAACCTGAAGAAGCGTGATTCCCGATGCCAGAACGAACAATGCCGCGAGAAAGAGCGGATAGGAGGTAAAACTTGCCGCCGGATAGAAAAGGAATGTTCCGGCACCTGCTGTGAGAAGTCCGATGACGATTCCTTTATGATAGCCGAAAATATTGATGATCTTGCCTGAAGGGATCGACATGAGAAAATAGGCGGTAAAGAATGTGAACTGGACGAGCATCACCTGAGTATAATTGAGATCGAAGACTGCCTTCAAGTGCGGAACTAGTATATCGTTCAAGCATGTGAGGAATCCCCACATAAAAAAGAGCATGGTCACAACGGCAAGAGGAACTTTGTAGTTGCCCCCTTGTGACGGATCGATGTGTGTCTGTGTTGTTGTTGGTATGAATGCCATAGGATTCCTTTATTGAGATGATTACGCGTTGTGCTTTCAGTGTTGTTGATTTTTTAAATTTTTCTTCATCCGGTTTTTTTATATACTCTTACCCAGTCCACATATACCGAACACGGGAAAATTGCTTCAGGAACGATCGCCCCGCCGTATGTTTTGTTGTCGTTCCCTCCAACGCCCGCACTGAGAATTGCAAAGAAGGAATGTTCGAACGGATGCCATTCGGCAAAATGATTGGAATACTCTGACAATAGTCTTCTCTTTCCGTTTATTGTCCTAACCCCGTCCTCATCTTGTCCGTCACCTATACCGCCGTCAAACGCATCTCCGTCGGTGAAATAATGCACATGGTACGTAGTACCGTCAACAGCAAATTCAATTCTATTGCTGAACCATTCTATTCCATAAATATGAAACGCGCTGCTCCCTGCTGTCGTATCGCCTGCCTTCGGCGGATATCCTCCATAGGAGGGGGAAGAAAGCGGGACATCGTGCGTACCGTACGAATAATAAGCGCCTTTGTGACCGTGGTTCCAATCGGCATATTCATTGTTGAGCCATGACCATGCGTAATGCACGCTCCCTAAATTATGATACGGGATGGAACCGACGTATTCCATAATATCGATCTCACCCCCCTGCGGCCACATAATGTAGTTTTGATCAGCCGGTTTCTCTGCCGGCATCATCCAGAACGCAAATCCTTGCCCTTTATACAGCACATCGCTTGCCTTCACCCGTGCTTCAATCCTGTTTCCTTCTCCCCACGAACCTTTCCCGCTGGTCGTGATCCTTCCGCTGGTATAATCACGGTCGATGTATCGTTCTTTCCGAGTGATGATCGCCAGGCATCCTCCTTCGGCGGACTGTACGCCCTGAACGATGGTGACATTCTCTTTCCTATTGGTTGCCCGGTCAAGCTGACCTGTACCGAAATCACCGTTGACACCCGTTCCCGTTTCGTAGTTCCATTTTGAAAGATCGAGCGCAGTACCGTCGAATTCATCGTTCCAGACAAGCGTATAGTTCTCATAGGTAGCCGGCACCGTTGTTTTCACCGCCGGTTCCTCGACGGGATTTTTACATCCCGTCAAAAAAAATATGATCGCCGTGAGGAATATGATCGCAGCACATTTCACTATACTGTGCTTATTGAACTTTTTCTTTGTATGTCAATCCGTATCCTAACGGAAAGAGCGGATCATATTCTTTATCGCCGACATTGATCGGCACCTGCTGCATCGTCTTCGGCCATGAATGCGGAAGTTTTCCCGAAAAATTATAATCCCCGAACAGCACATCGGCAACACCCTGACCCTCTGTTCCCGGCAGCCATGCAGCGACAAATGCGTTCGATTTTTCCAACGATGAATTGATGATCATCGGACGGCCGGAGAGCAGGATGACAACAACAGGAATTCCCTTTGCCTTCATGTTGCCAATTGCATCAAGGTCCGATTTTGACAAGCCGAGGTCATCCCTGTCACCCATCATTTCGGCGTACGGTTGTTCACCAACAACAAGGATACCGATATCGCTGCTGTCGGCACCGCTGCCGTCTATTGAGTATGAGATCTTTGTTTCTTTGGAAACGGTGTTCTTTATTGCCTGAAGGATGGACGTTCCACCCGAAGTAACATTTCCGCTGCTCCCCTGCCAACCGATCGTCCAGCCGCCGCACTGCATGCCGATACTGTCGGCACCTTTTCCTGCAACATGAAACTTCTTTGCATTCTTCGATAACGGTAAAACTGCGTTGTCATTCTTCAGAAGCACAAGAGATTGACGAACCGCTTCACGCGCTACTTCACGATGTTCTTTTGATCCGACCTGCGCCAATAGCTCCTTGTTCGCATAAAGATTTCCGGCAAGGTTCATGGAAAGTTTCACGGAGAGAATGCGTTTTACCGCATCGTCGATCCTGCTCATCGGAACCTTTTTCTTTTTTACGAGATCTTTCAGCAAGGTAATGAAGTCGATATAATTATTCCTCTGGCCATGTCCGTTGGGGATCATTGCCATATCCAATCCCGCATTGACTGACTTTTCGATGGCCGACCGGTAATTCGTATCAAGCTGATCGATCGCCGCCCAATCCGACACCAGAAATCCTTCGAACTTCAATTCTTTTTTCAACACATCGGTCAGCAGGTATTTATTACCATGCATTTTCACACCATTCCAGCTGCTGTACGAGGGCATCATGGATCGCGCACCTGCTTTGATCCCTTCAACATATCCCGGCAGATGGACGGTACGCAGCGTTGCTTCATCGACCTCGGTATTTCCCTGATCTTTCCCGTTCGTAGTTCCGCCGTCTCCCAGAAAATGTTTTACGCACGCCAATGCGGAAGCCGGATTACTCAGATCCGATCCCTGCATTCCTTTGACAAATGCTGCGCCCAATACTTTGACAATTTCCGGGTCTTCGCCGAAGCTTTCGTATGTTCGTCCCCACCGTTCGTTCCGTGAAACTGCAACACACGGCGCAAAATCCCACTGAACTCCCGTCCCTCTCATTTCGGCCGCCGTCACCGCAGCGATCTTTTCGACGATCTGCGGATTCCGGGTGGCACCGAGAGCGATGTTATGCGGAAAGATCACGGCACCATCAACGTTATTGTGGCCATGCACGGCATCAACGCCAAAGATCAGCGGAACCTTCAGCCGCGTCATCTGTGAAAACCGCTGAAGCGTATCATACGTCGCCGCCCATCCCTTGGGTGTGATATCAGAAATTTCTGAACTGCCGCCCCACAGGACGGAACCGAGAGAATATTTTATTATATCGTCGTAGTGATTGGTGATTGCAGTATAGTCAACCTGCGTCATTTGACCGATCTTTTCTTCCAGGGTCATTTTCTTCAACAGTGCTTGCACCTGCGCATCAATACTATTTGTTTTTGGCTGAGATAGTGCGAGCGTGAGGAAGCAGACGAAAAAAGCGAGGACGAGCTTCATAGTGAAATCCTTTATGATAGATATGCGAGTGTAGTAATAATGAGTTTTTATTGTATTAATAACATTTTCCTTGTTGAGATGCTGCTGCTGCCTTTAACAACATACAGGTATGCACCGGATGAAAGCGCGTTTCCGCGGTTATCTCTGGCATTCCACGTCAGCGAATGTGCGCCGCGCTGCTTCATGCCCAGATTTTTTTCGTTGACCAGTCTTCCCAGTGTATCAAAAAATTGAATTGAAATATTATCGTCGTTGGGTATAGAAAACGGGATAACCGTTGAGCCGTTGAACGGATTCGGATAATTCTGCCCGATGTTCCAGCGTTCCGGCGTTGTTTCACTTTGTTCGTTAGCGCCAGTTGATAGCTGGATGATAGTGATGCCGTTGATCACCGCATTGTCGACCAGCGACATGAAGTGTATGTCGAGCATCCCCTCTTTCACTACGACATTCGGTATGATCTTCTGATACTGAACACCTTTGCCCATTTTGGCAAAAAGATCAAGATTTTTTTCCACAACGTTCCCCTGAACGGCAATGTCGAATAAGCGCTTGCCTGCAGCCGTAAAATAGTTTTCCGACATCAGGAGTGTTACAAAATATGTTCCGCTGGGAACCCGTACCCGATACTCAGCAGATCCATTCAGTTCGGTCTTAAATATCACCGGATCGGAAGAGCCGCTTGTTGTATTGGAATTTTGGAATTGCTGACCATCAAGATATCCATATTCAAGATTCGCATTCCACATTTGATCGGGCAGAAAGTCGTTATACGCCGGACCTCCGCAATTGATCTTCAGGGGAAACGTTAATCGTTTTGGTTTTGTAATCGTGACACTTTTTCCCGTCAGCGTATTGGCCGGAGAAAACCGGTCTTTAATATTCATCAATATTACGCTGGATAAAGTTGAAGTATCGTAGCCGGCAAGGGTCAAATGAACGGTTTTTTTATCGGAGTAAAGGTCAGCCTGTATGACCGTATTATTTTGGACCAGATAATTTGTGAGTTTTACGGCAGATACGCTGTCAACTTCTTCAAAGAAATTTATCACAACGCCATCCGCTTCGGCGCGTGCCGACACAACATTCGGCGGAACGATATCCTGATAGCCAAGATTAGTATCCTTTGTGAGACAAAGAATCATCATACCGTCTTTGAACACGATATTGTCCGGCACAAAGTCACATTGGTTGTCGCTCCATGTATGCGTTGCACGGTCCCATCGGGTTGCATCATACGCAGTAAATTCATCTTTCCATTGAGAAGTGAAATTATTATCTGTTCCGCTTGTTCCTGTTCCCGGGGTGTACGACGAATAACTGACAAAGTCGTAGTATGCAAACGCCGGTAAAGAGTTTTCGCTCCATTGGCCCGACCAGTTTGGTGCGGTCTGGATCCAAATATTCATCATGATCTTTTGTGCATAGGTCAGTGTTTGTATGTGCGAGCCGGTCTGACGGTACGATTCAACACCATCGATGAACCAGGCAACGTAGGTCGGGGTCCATTCGAACGCATATGTATGGAATTCTAAACTCGGGTTAAATGGTGTTTGCCGACGTCCGACATGGTTCGTTGTTCCCGGGGTAATCGCATTATACTGGATGTCGTCGGCATAGCGTCCGAGCACTTCAATATCGATCTCGTTCCAGGGTGTGGTTGGAAAATTATCGTTATAAGTAAAGAACGAGGATAACATTCCTTCACGCTGTGCCGATTTCATTCGTACTTCAAAACGGCCGTACAAATAGGATGTCTTGGTGCGGTACTCTGCCCCTTTATAGATCTTTGCGTTTATCAGCGCGGGCAAAAAAAGGATAGCAATCAGTATAATTCGTTTTATCATTTTAACACGGTCATTTTTTTCGTTTCAACAAAAGATCCCGCCCTTAAAGTGTAAAAATACACTCCGCTCGGAAGCACTCTTCCGGACAATGTCGCAGAATGGACACCGGCATCTTGTTGTGTGTTCACCAGTATTGCAATTTCTTTTCCAAGCAGATCAACTATTGTCAGCGTAACATAACTTTGCACCGGCATCTGGTAACTGATCACCGTCGTTGGATTAAAAGGATTAGGATAGTTTTGATTGAGTAAAAATGCTTCAGGAACTTTCCCGCCGGTTCTTTCCGCCGCAGCCGTGATGTTTTCGCTATTGTTCACGTATTTTTTGTACATACTTGTCAGATTCGTAAACACCGGCTTTGGACTGGATCGGTCCATTCTCAGCAGGCCCATACTCTGGTACCCGAGTGTCTGCTGATGTGTATACCAATCGAACGCACACCACCACGTTACACCCATCAGCGGTGCCGCGGTTCTGGCTTTCCCGTTTTGATCGATCGGTGCAAACAGCGAAAATGCCGCGAATGTTGAATCGAACGTCTTTACTTGTTCCTGCTGCGATGCGCCGTTCTCGCTCGACCAGTAGCCGTATTCCGTATCAATCACCGGTTTGTTCGGATTTGCCGTCACGGCATCTTCAATGAATTTTTTCGTTCCGGCAAACATGGTGCTGCCGTGGAATATCCCGAAATACATCGTCCATCCGCGAACATCACATTCTTCCTGTGAAAGATCAGCCGGACCCGGCCTGTCCGCTGCGGCAGACTGGGTAATCAAACGGCCGTCAGGATAATCCTTGTTCAATTCCGTACGGACGGCACGGTTAAAAACCGCTCTACCCGTTACCTCTTTGCATTCATTCGACGTGCTCCACATGGCAATGGAGGGACGGTTATAATCGCGGAAGACCATTTCACGGAACATCTGGTGATGAATGTGCCGCAGATTATTCTGAATATCCCACGATGTGGCATCATCAAACCACCAAACCGGGATCTCTTCCATGATGACCAATCCTAAACGGTCGGCAACAAGATAGGTATAGGGATGATTCGGATAATGTCCCGTGCGGAGATAATTTGCATTCATCGATTTGATGGTGCTCAGATCGGAAAAAATGATGTTTTTGGGAACGCTTCTTCCATAATTCGGATGGTCCTCATGCCGTGCGATACCGTGAAGGAAAGCTTGTTTTTCGTTCAGCAGAAATTTGCTCCCGACGGTTTTCACGGTCCGGATGCCGAATTGCGTTGAAAATTCATCAACGATAACACCATTAAGGGAAAGTGACACCTTGAGAATATAAAGATTTGGTTTTTGCGGTGACCAAAGTAAAGGATTAGAAATAGAGAAACTACGAAGAGCAATTCCGATGGAATCCAGTGGTATCGTATGAAAAGAGGTCAATACACCACCGCTTGTAATTTCATCGCCGGTCAACTCTGCCGAAACTTCTTTCGTCAGCGAAATGGAATCCGTTTTTGCTTTATAGACACGGACGGTAACGCCAACAGTTGATTCGGATGGAAGTCTGTTGGAAATAGTAATTTTTGTTTGCACAAGTCCGTCGGTATTTATTGGAACAACATCTGCACGGATTACGGATACCGGATTTGCAAAATCGATATACACATCGTGTATGATACCCGTATAATTGAACCAGTCGCAGGTATAAAACGGAACAATATCATTCCTCTTTCCCCACGGAAGATTGTCAACGCGCACGGCGATGACATTGACGGTATCTGTCCGTATAATCTTTGTGACATCAAAGGCAAAGGGCGTGTAGCCTCCTTCGTGATAACCAAGATACTGTCCATTCACCCACACGTCACAAATATAATTGACAGAATAAAAATTCAGCGTTGCTTTCTTGCCTTTCAACGAATCGGCCACGCTGAACGTGCGCCGGTACCAAACGCCATCCTGATAATATTCGGGCGTTTTTTCATTCGCATTCAATTTATTTTCGACACCCGGAAGAGTTCTGTATTCCCACTGGGAATCGTCAAATCCGACTGCAAACCGGTTTGCCGCTTCGTTGGTGACAAGCGCCAGTCCGCTGCTTGCGCGGTTATACATTGAAATCGTATGATTGGCCGGAAAACGGAATTTTTTCCAGAGACCGCCGAGAGAAATCGTCGGACGCAGTTGTTTTTCAAATGACGGAACAGGAATTCCATTTTGATACGGAACGGCTATACCCCCGACACGCAGCATGAGCAGTGTGGAATCCAATGTAGGATATTGCGCGTAGGATGACACGCACACGGTCAGGATCAAAACGCTTATTAGTGATATACTCTGTCTGTTCATGGTCTGCAACACTTCCCTATTTTATCAACACCATTTTCCGTGATAGAATAAAATTTCCTGCGTGAACATTATAGATATATAATCCGCTTGTGAGATTTTTTGCTTCGAAATTGACGGAGTACGTGCCGGCTGATTGCGTCTCGTTGACAAGCGTCGAAACCTTTTTTCCCAATACATCATACACCGAGAGTGAAACGTGATCGTTCGTCGGCAATTGATAACTGATGGTTGTATTCGGATTAAACGGATTTGGATAATTCTGTCTCAGTTGAAAATCATTCGGCCCGTTTTTTTCGCGTGTGCCGATTCCGGTGCTCGATCCTTCTGAAGCAAAATATCCTGCAACGAAGACGAGCGGAGCATTCCAATTGATCGCAATTTCATTCGAAGCGTAACTTCCTTCTTCATCAACATAGATCAACGCGGGAGGCGCGGAGCCGGAAAATTTCGCCTGCAGCACGGGATCGCTTCTTCCCTGTTCAGGACCACCGGCCAGCAATCCGGGCACCGGTTCAACAACACCGTCGGAAGATGATGGACGGTGATGCGGATGCAATACGTGACGAGCACCGATGCCGGTAACAAATGAAATATTATGTGCGTTGTTTCCAAGAATGTAATTGAGTTGAGCCAATGCTGCATTCAACGTTGAGGCATCTTTATTTTCACGCGAAGCAAGGATCAGCAAAATGGCTTTATTCAATACGCCGGAATTGCTCCCCCAATAATATTCGTTCGTCGCCAGCGAAACAGAAAAACCGTCGGTACTGATTGAACTGACAAGCGTTGCCGCATAATCCAGCAGCGATTGCCGAAGGGCAATTTTATTTAAAGTGCTTGCCGAAGCCTGCTGTGTGTAGAGATATGCAAGATGAGCCATCGTCCGCACATTCGGCCAACTCATCGGCTGCGAGATCAGTCCGCCGGTGGCATACCGGGTAGTGTAATACGAGTTGAATTCCGCTTCACCTGTTGTCGAAAAAAGTTCGGCTGCCGCCCACAATCGTTCGTCGGAATCATTGCCGTCGCCGTATTCACCGGTTGCCGTTCCGGTGGGATTCTTGAAACCGCCGGTTGGGACGATTGATGTATGCGACTGTAAATATGCCCATGCACGGCGCGATACCGCAAGGCAGGAATCGGAGAATTTTTGATCGAACGGCCGGTACACACGGGCCGCGCGGGCAAAAACAGCCGCAAAATCCCCTGTTGCCGTAGAAGAGATCTGATAGATGTATCTCGTTCCGTTGTCTGCCGAAGGCATTACGAAACCTTCGAATTGTTCTCTTGTTACTTTGAAATAGACTCCGCCGCTCCAATGCTGCATCATCAACATCCATTTTAATTCATACCGGACTTCATCCAAAATATCCGGAACAGAGTTCCCGCTTTCCAAAATTCCAAGATCATCTTGCGCGAAGCGTGTCGGGAATAGTTCGTAAGCCATCAATAATGTACCAACGGTAACGCCGGCATTAACAATGTACTTGCCGTAATCTCCCGCATCATGCCATCCACCGCTGACAGTTCTATATCCTGTTGAATCTGAAGTGGAATGATATGTGCCGTCGTTTCCATGGCATCCTGCGCGTCCATAGATGCCGGCGAACAACGGACTTAATGATTGAGCACAGCGTTGAAAATAAAATCCCTTTAACGATGCATCGAAGACGGAATGAAACACCGTATCCGAAATGGAAAATTCATACGATTGTTCGGAAGGAGAAATGGAAATATAGTAAGTGCCGGATTTCTTTAAGGAAGAGAAGTCGCCTTTATATACCGTCAATCCCGTTGCAGGATCGTTTGTTCTGGCAAGTGTGATCTTTCCGGAGAATGAAACAGCGCTGCTGTTTTTATCGATTACCCGGAAACTGTCGGCCGGCGTAGTGGTGTAAAATATTTTCTGCGCACCCGGTAGATACCCCGCCTGATTTACCATGACGGACGGTAAGACGGGGACTATACAGATACACCAAAGCGCAATAAACGTTAATAACCATCTTCGCAGCATACAATTAGAATAAAATACCTACCGAAAACTTTTGGACATTTTTTAACCGCGCATAGTCTTGATATGCATAATCAATCGCAAGTTGAGTGCTTCCGATAAGCGCCTGCTGAATTCCGAATCCCAGCGTGAACCGTTCTTCGGCATTCTGTAAGAAGAGCGACTTATATCCGCCGCGCAGGAAGATAAAATCATTAAACGCATATTCGCCGCCGACATCCACGCTCTCATAATTATCACTCGGATGCGATGCATCCACGGCAAGCACCAACCGGTTTCCATCGATCGAAAAAACATTGTAGGCGATACCGACTTTGAAATTCAACGGAAGCGTCCACTCATCCGTTCGTGCATCAGCAGGAATGTGTCCGTTGTTTCCCGAGGTAAAGGGGTCTGGATCGTAGAGCACGATCGTATTGTTCCCCAGCAGCCGCATTTTAGAACCGAAATTCGTGATAGACATGCCGAGCGTGATACCGTCGAACGGCGTCTGGTACTTCACACCGATATCTATCGCTATAGCCGATGCGCTCATCTTCCAGATCTTCTGATAGATAAACTTTGGATTGAATCCGATCGCAAATTTGTCCGTCAGTTTTAATGCATAGGTCACACCGATCGCCGCATCGGATACGCCGAACATTTCCCCCGTACCGGAAGGATTCTCAACGGTGGTAACACGCATTTCCGGTATGCTTGACGATGTCATGTTCAATCCCACAACGCCAAGGTTCCCAAGATTAATGGTTGCTCCGAGATAATTGTATTTTACGTCGGCAAGCCACTGAGTGTAGTCAAAGACGATCCTGTAACCGGAAAGGTCGGCTATCCCGGCCGGGTTCCAATACATGGCGCTTTGGTCGTCGGCAACGGCAACAAATGCCGTTCCCATTCCCAATGCACGCGCACCCTGGGCAATGGTGAGGAACGGAGCCGCAGTTGTGCCACGCTTTGAAACATCCGACACAAAATTTTGAGCAGGAAGCGCCGTAGCAAGAATGAACAGTATGCTGAACAGTGTTGTGATCTTCGATTTCATAATGACTATCGTTTAAAGTTATTTGATAAGTGCAAATTTTCCGATATAGGTTCCTACATTCGGCGCGTCAACGTGGAAAATGTACAGACCATACGCAACATCCGTTCCGTCCTCAGAAATAAGATTCCAGGAAAGCGATCCATTGGTGGCGGCGGATTCTTTCACCAGCGTCTTTACCAGCGAACCGGCAACGGTATAAATGCGGATCGTGCATTGCTGCGGAAGATTGACAAAATCAATCTTTCTGTCGCCGCGGCCCGATGCATAGGTATTCTTCGGTTCCCACGATGCATATCCGACATAAGGATTGGGAACAACACTGATACCGCTGAGCTGATCTTTTGCAAGGCCAACGTCGGTCCGTGACGCTTTTGTTTTTATGGAAAAATAATCTCCCGTAAAGAACGGTCTCTTCGTTTTGAAGATAAATTTATCTCCGGCTTTCGGCAGTGAGAGCGTATCAAGATAGAAATAGGAGATCTTCCAGGGGATCCAAAGATCGGCGTTGTTATTCGTAAATTCCAACACCTTAATAAAATCTCCTGAACTTAATTTACTGTTTCCGTCATTATCCTGGATGATGAATTTATTCCGATGGCCGAACGTTGTATTGGTGATCGTGAAGTTGACCGGGATCGGAGGATAAACGACCGGATCGAGATCTCCGTTCGAAGTATCGACCGTTGCGGCAAAATATTTAATTTCATAGTCGCTCGGCCATAATTTATTGAGAGAAGGAGCGGAACTATCCGGGACTACCCAGACATACACCGACGGTTTACCGACCGTCCAGCCCATTGTATCAAGAACAATCTTCGTATCATTTTTAACGGCGATCGTCATGCCGTCAAACGGCGTGCTTGTTTTGTTTCCCGAAACGTCGGCGATCTTCACGTTTCGTATCACCGTATCTAGGGCGCTTCCGAGTTTCCTGATAACACTGACCGATTTTGTTCCGTATTCGGGGAATTTTCCGCTTGAATCAAATTGGACCTTATATTCCGTTCCGGTCAATATCGTATTTGGATTGACGATCTGAATAGAGATAGAACCGGTACCGATACCGTTACTGACACGGTCCAATGAACCTTCAATCTGCGGCGGAACATATCCTGCCGCTGCTGCACTCGGAACAACGACTGCGCAATTGATGTCGACAAATTTCAGTTTACCGCTCACATCCTCGATCATGATCTTTGGTGACTCCGTCGGCTGCAAACCAGTTTTTCCATAGAACGGATCTCCCTGATCGTACGAAACCACGGCGTAATAATATTTCACTCCGTTCTTGACATCTTTATCGATATAGGAGTGCTGCAAACCGGAGTTATCACCCCGCCAGAAGTGTGCGCCGTTGATCCCGATGGGATCCGGACCGTTGATCGTATCGATCACGTCAAATTGCGCAATCGGTTTCCAGTATTTTGGCTGCCCCTTCGAATCGGTGATCGTTTTCACATCCGTGAATTTCGATTCCTGGCTTCGTAGGACCATATATCCTTCAAAATCTTTTCTTCGTAAAAATCTGTCGTACGAATTTTCCGCAATGTTATCCCAGTACAGAAACACTTGTTTATCTCCGGCAACGGCCGTCAAATGCGGCGTAAGCGGCGGAGCAGAAAAATTATAGTATGCATTATAAATTGCCTGAACGGTGGTCTTATTGAAAACAACCTGGTCAAGATCGTTACCCATAATCAGTGCCATCGAGAATCGTTCCCGAGCACCTTTGTTCAGCGGAAATGGTCCTGAAGAGAAGACGATGCTGATATTCGAATTCACAATACCGGTATCAACAAATCCTCCGGTCATTTTTCTCCAGACAACTTCATTGTTCTTCGGCCATACACCGTTCGGCCCCTTGTCGGCCAGCGGTGTCAGCGATACGGCCGTCAAACCGATCTGGTCCGATTCATCCTTATCGGTCTCATCAAAATTCGGCTCGCCATGCGTCGGTAATCCGTCGCCTTCGCCGGCATCAGAACCAAAGTATTGGGGATCGAACGGACCGACACCGTCTGCACCAAGATCGTCGTTCAGCGGTTCACCCTTATCCCATTTACCGTTCTTATTTACATCCTCATATCCAACCCAGTTATGGTTGTTATCAATACCATCGTCGCGTTTTTCATCGATCAAACCGTCTTCATCGTCATCGATATGGTTTTCCGAATTTCCCGGACTTTCCAAATATGCATATCCGTAATAACCGGTATTCCAGTTCCCATATTTTGGTTCCCCTTTCCCGACGTGATCCCATGCATAGCAAAGGTCAAGAACCGTGCTGAAATTTGCATCATCATTTCCGCTGGATGGACCGCCAACACCGGGATCGGAATAGAAACCGAAACACGCACTGTCATATTTGGTATCAGATAAATTGACGATGTCGTAATGCCAGAATATGACATCTTCCGCGAGAACGTGAGACCATTGAAAGCCGCGAACTTCTACACGTAAGCCAAGTCCGCCACGCGTTGAGTCCGATGCCAATGGATAATAATTGTACGGAGGACGTTTATATTTTCCATCCTTCGAATCGTCCATAACAAAGAATGTTTCAAAATCGGCATTGTTCACACCTCGGCCGAAATATCCATACCAATATCCGTTCCAATCCGGTGTTTTCCCGAGCGCAGAGGGCCATACTGTCGGGAATGACATGGAATCCCTGTTAATGGCCGGTGTTCTCGCAACATTTTTATTCATGTTCATGTATCCGGGAACCGGTTCAAATCCCCAGATCAATCCGTCCACCGGGTCCTTCGGCATTTCTTCGCGATACGATGTCTCCAGCGGATGTATGATCTGATTGTTTCCGGGAGCTCTTACCTGTGCTCCAACAAGAACGCAAACGCCGTCAAGATATTGATGACCGGATTGAGCGGGCCATTCTAGCGACGGCGAATAGGGCCATTGTCCGACTTCACCATTGTTGTAATACAATGTCCGGACGTTATTCCCATCCATAATTCCTTCACGCCGGTTCACATACGCACCATGGGCATCGTCACGATAGCCTTGAATTTGCGGACTCACCTGACCAAACAACGGAACAAATGAAACACAGACCATGGATAAAATAGATATTGCGGAAAATTTAAACTTCATTGTACGCTCCTCAACGTATTGACTAAAATCCTAGATTTAAACCGAACCGCACCTGGCGCGGATTCGAAAAGCTTCCCGGGTTATTTTGATACTCGGCAATCGTATTCACCCCAACGATCTTTTGCGCATTTTGCGACGTTGTCAGATCGATATTCGCTCTACCGCTCCATGCATCAACATTGATCTCGTTTTTCACATCAAGAAGATTATAGATCAGCATGAAGACCGAAATATTCATTGATGCAATATTGAAATTCTTTTCGGCGCGCATATCAAGATTGTACGTTGTCGGTTTGATCGCTCCATTCTCGAACCGGACCAATGAGGCGCGGGTATCTTCCGTATAGGGGAAGCCTGTTCCATATTGGAAGATAAGTCCGGCAGTCCAGTTCCCCATTTCACCGACCGTCAAATTCAGGTTCAGTGTAGAACGCTGATCCCAGCTCAATGGCACCAGTTGTTTATTCGTTTCAACCGGCGGAACCGTTTGGTTATTATAGAAGACCGAAAGCGGATCGGAAGCATCGCCTTCGGCGATCTGGTAGGTGTAATCGGCACGCAGACTGAAATAATCTGCAAACCGCCGGTCGAAGGATAGAATGAGACCACGGATACTGCCGTAATCACGATTGATAAAGCGTGCGTATTTCACACCCTGCGTCGTATTGATGATCTCCATGCCGAGAAGATTACGAATATCTCGGTAATACACGGTGAAATCCACTCCGATGTTCTCAAAAAGCGCCTGCTGAAGTCCGAGTTCATAGGTTGTCGTACGCTGTGCATCCAAATCCGGATTTCCCATCTGCGCTGATGCCGTTGACGTATTACCGCTCTTCACGAGAAAATCCGAATTGTTATAGAGGTTTTCAAATGTCGGTATCTGGAAAAAATGTCCGTACGAGAAGTGAATAATTCCCTGATCCGTGATGGGGAACGAAACGCCCAAACGCGGACTTACTTGAATTTTTGCCGTTGCCCATTTTAAGGGAGTTAATTTTCGAATTGCCTCCGTTGTCGCTTTCTCGGGCGGATTCGTTTGATCGACAAGATATTTGGCGTTCGGATCGAAGTAATCTGCACGCACACCGGCGTTGATGATCATATTCCCGTATTCCATTTTGTCCTGAACATACGCCGATGCTTCACGGGGGCGCTTGTCGTACATCTGGTTGCCTACCGAACCAAGTTCGGGATAGAACAATGTTGTGATGGATATACCGGCACTATCCCTATCTTCTGTTGTAATGCCCATTCCATGATTGAATATTTGATGCATCCGTCCTTCAATACCAATGCCGATCTTATGTTCTTTCGACAGTTGTGAAGTAATAGCCCACTGACCGATGATAGATTGACTGTTTGCCTCATATCGGCCGCTGTTCATACCGCCGCTGCGGAACGTATAGTTGGTCACAGCACCACCTTGCGTCGGGCTCACATAGCGCGGATCGTTCGGATTCTCAAAAACATATCCATGCTGACGGAAATTATTCACCGAAAATTTCAGGGTCTGGAACGTACTCTGCGACGGCACATAACTGATCTGGAATGTATTGATCGTGTTGCGGGAATAATGACTCATGATCCCGTCCGGCGTTAGCCGATAATTGTGGTCATAATATTTATTGAAATTGTCTTCCCAGAAATACCCATAGGTGAACTTGAGGTCGGAAAAGCCGTAGGTCAATTTTCCGTTCAACGAATATTTGCGGGAAGGATTCATGGAAACATACGAACCGTCTCCGGTCATAATCATTTCATACAGATTCCCTGATCCATCGGTAACGTAACTTGGATTTGTGAAGACTGTTCCCGGATCTACCCTTACCTGAAGTCCGTCCGGTGTCCGTACCGGCAGGATATTGTCGCCAATATTGAATACCCGTTTACCGAACAAAAAGCCCTGATCATTGATATATCTGCCGGTAAAGAAAAAAGTCAGCCGGTCATCGATCTGCGTCGGTCCGCTGAGGCTTAACTGAAGGTTTTTCGAACGCGTAACGTTGAACTTGTCAAGATTCAGATAGAGATCGGTATGTTTTGTATAATAATCCCCGAAGTACGAGGAGAATGATCCTGAATAGTTGCTGCTACCGTCCTGCGTTACAATATTGACAACGCCGGACATTGCCTGACCATATTCTGCATTAAATGTACCGCTGATCACTTCCATCTCACGGATGGAAGAGTTTTCGGGAGTAAAACCTGCGTTTCCGTTTGCAGGATTGTTGATCGGCATACCATCAATGAGGTATGCCACTTCGCCGGAGCGTCCGCCGCGAAAATGCCCACCAACAACACCAGCCTGAAGGTTGATGATTTGGTTGATATTTTCCACCGGCATTACTTTGATCTCTTCTGATGAGACCGTAACCGAAGAAGAAGTGAGATCCCGTTGAACAAGCGACCGTTCCGCCTGAACGATAACTTCCTGTCCGATAATTTCCGTCGAAGAAAGTTTGACGTTCACTTGCGTCGTCAGGTCGATCTTTACAATAATATTTTTTACCACGGTATTTTGATAACCAATGATGCTGACAACAAGGTTATACGTGCCGGGTGATATGTTCGTGATATAATAGTCCCCTTGAAAATCGGAGGCCGCACCCATTTTGGTACCCTGGATCATGAGTGTTGCACCAACAAGTGCTTCACCGGTTTTTTCATCAGTGACTTTGCCTGAGATCTTTCCTGTTTGACCGGCGCTCAACGGCAGAACAAATACCAGCAGCGCACAGCATGTCATGAAGAATTTTTTCAGGGATGGGGTGGATAACAAGAGAGAAGAGTTCATACGAATATCTTATTTTATGAATAACAACAGGGGGGCTTTTCGGCCCCCCTGCGTTGATGAAAAATTACTTTAAGAACATCATCTTTTTAACTGAAGTGAATGATCCAGCTTCAATTTTATATATATACATACCGCTTGCCAAACGTGTTCCGTTCAGCTGAACAGTATGGTTTCCAACATCTTCAACTCCATTGACCAATTTCATTACTTCACGGCCAAGAACGTCGAACACCGTCAACGTAACATGTCCTGATTGAGCAAGACGATAGTTGATGGTGGTTGTCGGGTTGAACGGATTCGGATAATTCTGCAACAATGCATACGTGTTCGGAACGCCAGCATCTTGTTTTACGCCGGTGACCCATTTGTTGCCGATCCATGTGTGCGTCCAGCGATACATATGTTCCCATGAATTGTCATCGTTCATCGTCGAATAGCAAAGGATGCAATCACGGTCTGCTGCAAGTCCATCACGATCATTGATCGAGAAGTCGATGGGAATGCGCATGCCTTCTTTAGGAACAAAAACGCTGTCTCCGGGAACAATTTCTTTGAAGAGAGCAAACGGGATCATTGCTTCAACAATGTATCCGGAGCTTAATGTTTTCTTCTTCCAGGAATAGTTTGCGCCGGTGTACATTACAACTTTGGCACCATTGTCCAGGAAAATTCTGTTCGAGTTGAAACGCAGATGGTAATCCGGCGTTTTTCCGTTAGCGTAACCGCTATGCTTCTTCCCTCTCCAATCATACAGACCGATGAAGAGATCCGGTGAATCCTGCATATACGAAGTTCCCGCGGTATCAATGGAAACGGTATCGTCAACAACATCGAATGCGACATAGAGATTTTTGCTGTCGATCGCAAGATATGCTTTTACGGAAAGATCGAGACTATCTTTCAATTTTCCGTTGGGAGCAATATGCGCTGTTGGCGTTGTGCGGAACGAATTCAAGACGATCGGAGCTATGGTTGTCCATTCTCCAAGTGCACCGTCTGCTTTAAATGTTGCCGGAGGTGCTGTTGCGATCGTCGGAACACCTTTTGCCTTATTGGTGATCGGACCAACAACATTCGTCGTCTTGTTGGTATTGCCCGCTGCATCTGTTGCAGCAACGCCGTAATAATACGATACGTTTTGATCTGTGCCGGGTGCAATCAGCACATGGGTTGCAAATTGCGTGCCGAGCGGCAGACCGAATGGCGGCAGATTTTCAACTGTTGCATCTGCTTCACCGTCCGTGAATGTCTTTTCACTCATGTACACGTTATATTTTGAACTTGGTTCATTCGGTACGTCTGTCCATGTAATCAAATTGGCAAATGCACCCGGTGTACCAAGAATTCCCGTCACTGCTGCCGGAGGTGTTTTATCTGTGCTTCTGAATCCGGAAGGAATGATCGTGCTCAACAGAACTTTTCCTGAATGGACAAGATCTGCAGCATTTGGTTGACCAGCATCTTTGCTTGCGGAAAATTCGAGTTTGATCTGCTTGATCTTATCGAAATTCATCGTGCCGTCGGAACCGTTCACGGCATAGAATCCGTCATACGGTTTCGCAGCAAATTCTCCCCAACTGCCGGATAATCCAACAAGAGGCATAGATATCATCTGCCATCCAAGTGTTTTTCCTATCGAATCAAGTCTCACGTCTGCGCGTGTGAACCATTCGTCGCCGCCGGCTGTCGCATCGGCCTGCACGCCTTCACGGAGTACAAAACGCAATGACATGACATTTTCAACTTTACCGGAAGACGATACGAGCGGGTCAACAACTTTCAACCACATGTTGATGTGCGTATTGCCCGAAAGATCCTGAACGATGGAACCGGCAGGCAAATTGTACACCATGTTTGCGTAACCGCCCCAGCCTTCCGAAATGTTGACTTTATACGCAACGCTTAACGCGGACGGGGAAACAAGTGTATCAACTGTTTCTTTCCCCAATGTGATACCGCCATTAGCGCCCCAGAAACCGATCCCTTTATTAAAGATTGTTGTGTCTTTCACGTAGTCATTGAACATATAGATCGGACTGTAGGCATAATCCAGCAATTGCATTTTATCCCATACAATTTCGCCGCTGGAGACAGAATCCATTCCTGCCGGAAGTGCACCGGATGTCCATTCAATGGTATAACCAATGATTTTCTCCATATTCAATTTGCCATCGTTTTGTGTTCCGCTCCAACCCGGAAGGTAAAATCCAAGGTCGTTCTGCGGAGCTCCTGCTCCCATATCTTTGATCGGAATGAGCAATTGTTTCCAGCCCGGATCCTGATCAAACACTTTATCTGTCTGGAAATACCAATCCTCAACCTGTTCAGATCCGCCGCTCCAATAGAGAGAGCCAGGACCCGCATCGTGCAGTTTCAAACGCATTTGAACTGTACCTGCGCCGCTGGTCGATTTTTTTAAATTATTGAACCAGATGCTGATGTATTTCGCCGTACCAACGTTCATATATGTGCTGTCTCTATAGACGGCACGATATTTTTTCGCGAAGTACGATGAATCTTTTGCACGGGGTCTTTTAAATTCAAAACCGTCGTTGCCGCCGTAGCTTTCGGAGGCGTGCAATTTCCATGATGTCTTATATGCTTTTGCGCCATGCACAGCATACGCTGTATCATATTGGAGCAAATACCACTTCTTCGCACTGGAATTCTTTGTAATAGTCATCATTGAATCTTTCGTAGAAGATTCAAAACTATTGAAGACCCATTGCGCGGAAAGCGGTAAAGCAAGAACCATGGAAGTTACGAGAAGTAGAAAAATCTTCTTCATATATTTTCTTCCTATCTTATTGTGGATTGATTTGTGGATTAGTGGATTGAATTGTACAACATTACAGCACTATACTGTTACTGAACTTTTTACATTACTCCATTCTACAAAAAAGGAGCCGATAACGGAACTAATGACTGAAAATATGAAAATTCCCGTTGCCGCGCCATATGGGGTTGCCAGCCAGGGTGAAAGGATCTCCGGTTCGCCGTATGTCAGAAACGCAATAATGGCTCCAGCAAGCATCCCCCCGAGAACACCCGATGTGATCCCGGCCTGATATTTTTTTTTCCGCATGAGATATACCGCAAACGCACCGGCCATGGATGCGGCCAAACAAGCAAGATACTGCACATACACCTGGAGCGTCACAGCACCAAAGAATTGTGCAAAGGGAATACAAAGAATTGCCAGGAGAGCGGAAAGCACAATCACCAGCCGGGCAATGAGGACCTTTTTTTCATCAATATTCTGCTGAACATTGCCATGGAAATACTGCGCGGTAACAATCGCTGCAACGGTATGAAACGAATATGAAAAAGCAGAAACCATCACTGAAACAATTCCCAGCACAAAGAAAAACATTAAAAATTCATTGTTGGCAATCACCGAAACTGAAGCAGAGTCATTCAGTAATGCTGTCCCTCCGCTGCTCTGAGCCGGTAAAACAACGAGCGCGATCACGATCAAAGGAAACGAAGCGACCATGGCCGTACCAGGATTCCGCTGTTCGCTTTGTTTCCCCTGAAAGTGAAACGCGCCGTTATCAATCCACCACATCCACCATGTGATGACCGA
>CAJBTU010000037.1 GCA_903958625.1 uncultured Ignavibacteriota bacterium
CCTTTTGCCTCAGCCAGTCCCTTATTGATGAACCGGACGGAGATCGAATTCTTTACATTAGCAGAGAATGTATTCTTTGCTCCGAATGATTTGATTGCAATATACGATCCCGCATAATGCGCCAATAATTTATTCTGCAGCAAATTTTCCTGAGCGAGAGGATAAATAAGGGACTTTGCAGGCCAAAAACCTGTTGTTCCGACTTCAGGGGTCAATGCATACGTTCTTGTTTTTGCAGAATCGATGTACATAAAGTCGTCAGAATTGCCGCGCGTAGAATAGCCGACTGTCTGCTGGTCCGTGCCGATGGAATATCTGTTGTTCATGGACATATCGTACGACCACTGTCTGAAAAGGAGTGAATCATTACTCTCGGAAGAACTATATCCCCACGGATAGATCAAATAATTTCCGTACGTGTGATAATTGAAGCATGTTTTTATCGTATGCTTAAAGATAAATTGATTTATGGTGTACGTTTCAGGTTCCGAGAAGGGGCTTTTTCCGCGATAGGTGTCGTCGCTGGTGACGGTGCTTGACCCGTTGTTCGGCGCATTCCACATGTAAAACAGACCGTAGTTGCGGTTCAGATCGATACCGAATGTTCCGTCACCGTTATTTCTTCTGTTCTTTCTCCATCCGCCGCCGCCGGCAGGAGTCGTCGTTTGGTTATACACGTAACCGTCTGCATTGACTATCGGTATGAACCATAGTTGCCGGTTGTTGACCAGGTAAGTCGCTTCGGCATCTTTACCGTAATTTTCAAGAAGCCACCACATATAATAGACCACCGTCATCATTCCTTCCGGTTCGCGTGCATGATGAAGCGCCGTGTAGAGAACTTCGGGTTCTTCCGGTTCGCTGATATTCGGATTGTCCGAGATCTTCAATGCATATATCGTTCGTCCTTCGACCGTAGCGCCGATGGAATCTTTTGCTGAAATAAGGTTAGGGAAGAGGAGTTTCATTGAATCAAGCTGCTGTAAGAGCTCGGAGTAGATCAAAAAACCCCCCATGGAACCGTATCGAAAATATTTCGGGACATCTTGCGCCACCTGTTGTTTGAATAAATGCTCCTGTGCTTGCTGTTCCATATAGTATTTCTGCCAGTCATCGATCTGGACGGTATAATTGATACCGGCATTCGTCAGTTTCCGCAATTCTTTCTCACTTAAAAAAACAGAGATAGCCGTGCCGATCTTGCCATTAAAATGGTCGACGGCGATACCAAGATCAGCGATGCGTTGATATTCGGCGATTGTCGGGACGGGGATCTGAACCTGACTGTATCGTTCTTGTGCAATAAGTAAGGAAGAGAGAAAAAACAGGAGTGAAATATTTTTCATTAATGAGGGCAATCAAATAATTAATCGTTGAACTGCAATCGGTGGTTTTTGCCAAAGAGATTTTTCGTATGCACCATTCTATTCTTATTCTAGGCCCGAAAGTCCGTCACACAGAACAGCACACTTTTAAAGTAAGGAAAAAAATACTATAGGGAAAGCGTTACTTTGCGCCATCCGCGGACGGAATTGCAGAGGAAAAGCGCATTGGATGAGCGCAGGTCTTCAAGAGTAATGATCTTTTCAACGGCATTCGGGTTCGTCCGTAAGACCTCGTTACGGTAAATTCCGGGAAGCAATCCGCATTGGAGCGGTGGAGTAAATAATTTATCGTTCTTTTCTATGAAAAGGTTTGAGATCGATCCTTCAGTAATTTCACCATTCTCGTTAAGGAAGATATAATCTGCGATATTCTCTTCCCGTGCTTTTTGTGAATAGTGATCGTACAGCAGCCGCGAAGTAGTTTTATGGAACAAAAATGAATCGGATGAATTTGTTTTCTCTGGTGCGATCCTGATCATTGCCGGAATCTGTTTAAGCGATATTTCCGTTGCTTCAACAACCGGTGAACCTCCGCGGGAAAGGAGTAACCGAACCCGGTATTCGGTGTTCGCATGGAAAGAACGTTCTGCAACCTTCAGCGCATCGGAAATGAGTTCATGATGGAAAGGGAAATAAAAATATGCGGCGGAGATCTTTATCCGTTCGAGATGTTGTTCTAAAAACGTGAAGCCATCCTTCCACAGTATCGTTTCCAGCAGACGGAACTCCCGTTGTTCTTTCAGAAGGAATGCCGCTTTTAATCTGCATTCTTCAAGTTCCTGACCTGCATCAGAGTCGTACACAATGCCGCTTCCGACACCCATTTTCCCTTTGCCGTTCTTCAATTCAAGCGTTCTGATCGCCACATTGAAAACCGCTTCATCGTCCGGCGAAATGAATCCGATTGCACCGCAATAGACTCCCCGCTGATGCTGTTCCACTTCGCGGATGATCTGCATTGTGCGGATCTTCGGAGCGCCGGTGACTGAACCGCAGGGGAAGAGGGATTTGAAGATATCGTAATAGTTGATTTCGTGGTTCAATGTTCCGGTGACGGCAGAGGTCATTTGGAGAACGGTATCAAATTTTTCAATTGCATACATATTGCTGACGCTGACCGTGCCATTTTCACAGATCCTGCCGATGTCATTCCTCAGCAGATCGACGATCATCAGATTTTCGCTCCGGTTTTTTTCGTCATTTTGCAGCCATTCGGACAACTGCGCATCCTCATCCATGGTCCGGCCCCGCCTGCAAGTTCCTTTCATTGGTTTCGCTGCGATAGATTCGCCTTTTCTCCGGAAGAAGAGTTCAGGAGAGAATGATAATACGTGAGAATCTTCCATATTGATCAATGCACCGAACGGCACATGCTGTTTCTGCCTCAGCGCAAAATAGAGATCGCGTTCGTCTCCGGTGAATTCAAAATCGAATTTATCGGTGAAGTTCACCTGATATGTATCGCCGTTGACAATGTACTCTTTTAGTTGGCGTACCTTATGATGATAGTCGACATCAGAGATGGATAAACAGGGATTCAGGACTTCAATTTTTTGACCATTGGAAATTGAATCGAGTTGTTCTTTCCCTAATTCTACCGGTGCATCAAACACACCGAACCAAACGAGGGGAAAAGGAGAGTCGTTCTTGAATAATGGAACGATCGTTTCGAAATGATACCCGCATTCATAGCTGATGTAACCGGCGATCCATTTTTTTTGCTGCAAATATTTTTCGATTGAACGGAACAAATTGGGAATTTCGTCGAAGGTATTTGCTGAGAGAATTTCGACAGGTGTATGAAATAGAAGATTCCGTTGATTCTGTCCGTCAGTTCGGGATGATTCCAGTAGAACAGAGTTTGGTTTCTGCAGCAGTGAAAATAAAAAAGCACGGTCGTTCGGCTGACCGTGCTTTGTATTTTCTTCCAGTCTATCCAACCAGCTGCTCCAAATTCACTTTCAGTTTCTGTATGGTCTGTTCGAAGTTTTGCTGTTTGTTCTTTTCTTTTTCGATCACATCCGGCGCTGCTTTGCCGACAAAATTTTCGTTGTTCAATTTTGCCATTACGCCGCGCAGTTGACCTTCCAGACGGTCAATCTCTTTTTGCAAACGGTCCCGCTCGATACCTGTATCGATCAAACCTTTCAGCGGAATGAAGATCTCCTGACCTTTGACAACGGAACTTGCGGCATATCCCGGTTTTGGCAGGTCGATACCGATGGTCATTGTTTCAAGCCGCAATAGTTTTTGGAGAGAATTCCGGTTG
Organism: uncultured Ignavibacteriota bacterium; assembly: GCA_903958625.1. Classification (GTDB taxonomy): domain Bacteria; phylum Bacteroidota; class Ignavibacteria; order UBA10030; family UBA8401; genus UBA8401. Next base: position 3,655 of record CAJBTU010000037.1, read on the forward strand.
TTTTCAAGGATCGACTGTTTCTCAAATTCGTTGCAGCTGGCAACAAAGTCGATCGTTTTAGACATGGGGATGTTCATCTCGCTGCGGATCTGCCGGACGGCAAGAATAACATTCTGCAGGAAATCCATCTGGCGTTCAATGTCCGTATCGATCTGTGACTCTGTTTGCGACATCTGCGGCATCAGCGTTTGCATTATCGTTTCGCTGCTTTTACGCTGGGACAGATGCTGGAATATTTCTTCGGTAACGAACGGCATGAACGGATGAAGAAGTTTCAGCGTTTCCTCATAGATTTTGAGTGCCCGGTTGATGATCGTCCGTTTCAGATGAACATCGCTTGTCTCCTGCAGCCGATTCTTTACGAATTCGACATACCAGTCGCAGAAATCTTTCCAGAGAAAATCGTACAGCAATTTTACGGCATCGTTCACGCGGAAATTGTCCATGGCGACCGTAACATCCCGCACGGTAGAACTGAATCGCGAAATGATCCAGCGGTCGGTCATATCCTCCGAAGCGGCAGAAGGGGCGATCGTCAATTCATTTTCCGCCGGCAGTTGGTCGCGGTGCATCATAAGAAACCGTGCCGCGTTCCAGATCTTATTTGCAAAATTTCTGCCGATCTCGCATTTATCGTTGTCATAAAGAACATCTTGTCCCACGGGAGCCAGAAAGAGCACCGTGAAACGCAGTGCATCCGCACCGTAGGTGGAAATCACGTCTATCGGATCGGGAGAGTTGCCGAGCGATTTGCTCATCTTGCGTCCCGATGAATCACGAATGAGACTGGTAAAATAGACGTGGCGGAAGGGAACTTCTCCTTTGAATTCCAACCCTGCCATGATCATCCGCGCTACCCAGAAGAAAATAATATCCGGTGCCGTCACAAGCACGTCGGTGGGATAGAAATATTTCAGATCGTCGGTTTCATTCGGCCAGTCGTGGACAGACAAGGGCCACAACCACGATGAGAACCACGTATCGAGAACATCCTCATCCTGTTTCAGATCGCTGACCGAGTACCGCGACCCTTTCGCTTTCAACCGTTCGCCCGCTTCCTGAATGTTCCGGGCAACGATGATGGTGCCGTCGGGAAGATAGTATGCCGGAATTCTGTGTCCCCACCATAATTGACGCGAGATGCACCAATCCCGAATGTTCGTCATCCAGTGTTCGTACGTCTTGACGAACCGTTCGGGGTAAAATTTTATTTTTCCGTCTTGCACAGCTTTCAAAGCTGGTTCTGCCAGCGGTTTCATTTTTACGAACCACTGATCGGAGAGGTACGGTTCGATAACGGTATCACAACGGTAACAATGGCCCACATTATGAAAATGGTCATCGGTCTTGATCAGAAGATGCTGTTTTTCCAGATCACGCAGAAGTTCGCGGCGGCATTCATAACGGTCCAAACCCTGATATTTTGCCGGCACATTCGCGTTCATCGTCGCAGAAGTGTCCATAATAATTATCTGGGGAAGATTCAGTCTGATTCCGGTTTGATAATCGTTCGCATCGTGTGCCGGTGTAACCTTTACGGCGCCGGTGCCGAATGCCGGATCGACAAAATCATCCGCTACGATCGGAATGACGCGATGGGCGATCGGGACAATTGCGTTTTTCCCGACAAAATCCTTGTACCGCTCATCCTTAGGATTAACGGCAATGGCCGTATCGCCGAGCATCGTTTCAGGACGTGTTGTTGCCACGACAATGAACTCATCCGAATTTTCTATCGCATACTTGATATACCAGAGGTGACCGATGCTCTCAACACTGTTCACTTCATCATCGCTCAATGCGGTCTGTTCGCGAGGACACCAGTTAACGATGTATTTGCCTTTATAGATCAATCCTTTGTCATACAATTGCACGAAAACTTCTTTCACCGCATTCGAAAGTCCTTCGTCCATAGTAAAACGTTCGCGTTCCCAATCGCAGGAAACACCAAGCGTTCGGAGTTGTTTGTTGATCGTTCCGCCGTATTGCGTCTTCCACTCCCATACGCGGTCAATAAATTTTTCGCGGCCGAGTTCCCGGAGAGATGTTCCTTCTTTGCGCAATGCTTTTTCCACGACATTCTGCGTAGCAATTCCGGCGTGATCAGTACCGGGAATCCAGCATGCTTCAAAACCCTGCATCCGTTTCCAGCGTGTGAAAACATCCTGCAGCGTGTTGTTGAGGATATGCCCCATATGCAGAATGCCGGTGATGTTCGGCGGGGGAATGACGATCGTGTGCGCCGCTTTGTCAGGATTGATCGAGGCGTGGAAGAATCCGCTCGACTCCCACCATTGGTAAATCTTTTCTTCGACTTCTTTAGGATTATATTGTTTTGCTAATTCAGGCATTCAGATTTCTATTAATTTAATTAGTAAAAGAAGGTGTTATCGTTCGAGCGCTAAACTTAACGCAGTCGTGAGTTTGAGAACATCTTTTGTCGTTTTATCCAGTCTGTCGCTGATGATCCGTAAAATATTTTTCAGGATCACATAACCTATTTCCTTGTCGCTTTCCGCCAGTTGAAAGAATGAATTCCGTTCCAGCACCGCCACTGAACACCGTGTCTTCGCGATCACACTGGCAGACCGTTCGCTTTTTTCATCGAAGAGACCCATCTCGCCGAAGAACGCATGGTCATCCGCCGTTAGTTTGTTCAGCATTTTATCCCGCTGGTCCATCCCGCTTCCGGAGATTTTCAGAAGAAGCGTGCGCGAAACTTCTACTTCGCCGTCAAGCAGAATGAACATCTCGTGCCCTTGTTCGTTCTCCCGGATAATGGAAGATCCTTCGGTGATCGTTCGTATCGTCATGATGGAACGGACATGTTCCAGTTTGTCTTTCGTCAAGCCGGTAAAGAGCGGTATCTTTTCCAGAAAATCGATGTCGAGTATTTTCATGTCAATGTCCCGAGTATGACGGCGATGTCTTTCTTCTGCAGTTGATAATCGAACGGCGGATTAACATTGACGCGCGTCCCCGATTTTTCGGCAACGTTGATTCCGGCCTCACGGAATTTCCTTTCGATGAAAGCATCGATCGCCGAAGTGTCATGCGAAAGGATGTCACTAAGATTCACGGTCTCTTCTTCGTTCACCAGACCAAGAATCGTCCAATTCTTCGATTTTTTGAATTCGACAAAGAGTTCGCCGAATGTCCTACCGATGAAATTCTCCGGCACAGAAATCCTGTGAACGTCGTTTCCCCGTTCGTAATCCAGCATTTCGCTGGCAACTTGAGCTGCGCCGGGATAAAGAATATTGTTTGCAAGAAAGAAGGCGGTGTGCTGATCGCTGACAAACACTTCGTCTGCATTGGCCCTTTTAATATGCTGGCGGTTCTCCCTGTTCATGATATGAGCACAGACCTTGAGCTTTGGATTAAGAGACTTCATCGTCAATATCGATAAGAGCGTCTTTTCATCCGCACCAATGTTGCCTGCGTCTGGAACGACAAGGGCAAACGAAGCCAGTTTGACATTGGCCCGGTTCAATATCGTCTCGCGTGAAAAATCACCGCGGACAAATTTTATTTCGATATTCTGGAACGCATTGATGACCGTTTCGATACGTTCCGACTGTGTCTCATTCACCAGTACAACCTGCATTTGCTTGGTATGATAACGGTCGAAGATCCGAAGGACATCCTCCACCTGCGCATTCCATCCGCAGATGAGCGTGTGCTGTTTGAAGTCGATATCTTGCAATCCTTGACTCTCCTTAATTTTCCGCGCAACGAACACCGACGAGATGGTTGCGGTAAAGAGTGATATTAAAATAACGCCGCTGAGTATTGTCAGGGAAGCAAAGATCCTTCCCAGTTCTGTCTTTGGTACGATGTCGCCATAGCCGACTGTTGCAACGGTAACGATGGACCACCATAACGCATCGCCGTAACTTTTATACTGTTCGGCATTACTGCGATGTTCAAAAAAATAGACAATGGCGGCCGTAACATTAATGACGATAAAAATTGCAATCGCCATCTGCACGATCTGATTACCGCGTAAGATCCTTAAAACTTGTTTCAGCGTTGCTGTTTTTTTCATTGCACTGTATGCAGAAGTTTTCCGACACCGGGAATCTCCGCTTCCAGAACGTCTCCGGCGATGACCTGTGCAACTCCCTCCGGAGTTCCCGTGTAAATAATATCCCCTTCTTCCAAAGTAAAGATGGAAGAGAGAAATGAAATCAAAACATCAATTCTATAGATCATGTTCTTCGTATTGGATCGCTGCCGTTCTTTTCCGTTCACAGTCAAACGGATCTCGAGGTTGTGAGGATCAGTGATCATAGAAGCTTCAATAAAAGGGGAGAGCGGAGCCGAAGTGTCGAACCCTTTTGAGATCGACCACGGATTTCCTCCTTTTTTCGCCTCCGATTGCTTGTCCCGCATTGTCATGTCTAATCCGACACCATAACCGGCAACATGCTGCATCGCCTCGGACAGGGGAATATCCTTTCCGCGTTTGCCGATCAATATCGTCAATTCGACTTCGTGATGAACATTCTTCGAGATTTTGGGAAGTACGATAGCTTGTCCGCTATCAATAACAGCGGATGTCGGTTTTAAAAAAATGATCGGTTCTTTCGGAACTTCGCCTCCCATTTCTTTTGCATGATCGGCATAATTTTTTCCGACGCAAAAGATATTATTGATGCGAAATTCTTTGTTCACGGGGAGAAGTTTAGTCGTTTTCATATAGAAAGAATATAAAAAAACTGGAGGAGAATTGAAATAACTATGAAACTCTATCATTTTTGACTAAATTTAGTTTGAAATTTTTCGAAAGGATTTTTTTGTGGCATCAACATACAAAAAAGCCGGGGTGAATATCGATGCCGGCGAAGAGGTTGTCCGCCGGATTAAAAAATCGGTCCGATCTTCCTTTACCAAGAATGTTTTGACCGATATCGGCATGTTCGGTGCATTCTATGAAGCATCATTTCCGGGCGTCAAACGACCCGTACTGGTCTCCAGTGTTGACGGGGTAGGCACGAAGCTGAAAATTGCATTTGCGATGAAGCGCTATGACACCATTGGACAGGATCTGGTGAACCATTGCGTGAATGATATTGCGGTTTGCGGTGCCGTTCCTCTCTATTTCATGGACTATTTTGCCACGGGGAAACTATCACCCGGCATTGCTGCCGATGTGATTGGCGGTTTTGCGAAAGCATGCAAGGAAAACAACTGCTCGATCATCGGCGGGGAAACTGCAGAAATGCCCGGTTTTTATCCGGCCGGTGAATTTGATATTGCCGGAATGATCGTTGGAGTGGTCGATAAATCAAAAATCGTGAATGGCAGGAGAATAAAGAAGGGTGATGTTCTGATAGGGCTTCCGTCGGCCGGCCTTCATACGAATGGATACTCTCTCGCTCGACAAGTATTATTGCCAAAATTCTCTCTGAAGAAAAAATTTGATGAATTGAACGGATCATTAGGAGATACGCTTCTTGCCGTTCATCGTTCCTACCTTGGAGCGATTAAAACGTTGACCAGTAAAAGTCTCGTGAAGGGGATGTCGCACATAACCGGCGGCGGAATTATCGGTAATACGATGCGTATCGTGCCCAAAGGACTGTCATTGAAAATCGATTGGTTCTCATGGCAGCGTCCGTTCATTTATGATCTTATTCAATCCGCCGGACAAGTGCCGGAATACGATATGACCCGCACGTTCAATCTTGGCGTCGGGTTGATCGTGATCGTCGAGTCAAAAAATGTTGATGCAGCAATGCGGTTATTGAAGAAGAAAAACGAAAAACCGTTTGTGATGGGGGAAGTATATTAAAAAGTTCATAATTCCAATGAATGGTTGAGTATGTAAGGTTATATACTCAACCATTTTTTTTTACTGCGGAACGATTCACCTACCGTTTATTTTTCAAACTGTCCATTATTGCCGAAACATCCTGAATAAAAAATTTCCATACTTCTTCATTCTTCGAAAGTTCTTCAACCTGTAATTTGAATTCCTCCTGTTTCAATCCTTTCTTTGCGAAAAAATCTTTGACAGTAATCTGATACAAGGAGTCGCTCTGTTTGTTGACCATCTTTTCTTTTTCATAAAGCAGCGTTAATTCCGCATAGGTGGTTACAAACTCTTTTTTATACGATCTGGATGGTCCGGGAATACAGCCAGTCAACGAAATTCCTAACAACAAAATCAAAATTCCTTTGAACATCTCGAGACAGTTTCCCAAAATCTTACGACTGTCATCTCTCATCGGTGAACTTGCATCTAAAATTCTCATCTTCATCTCTTTTCTTGATTATGGCGCTCATTCTTTCTATATTTGTTAACTTTTGTATCAAAATCATTCAATTTTACCTAAAAGTAAAGGATTTTCCCAGATTTATGGCCACTACTGCAGATCTCAAAAATGGTATTTTCATTCGTTTCAATAATGAATTACACATTGTCGAAGAACATCAGCATCGCACCCCCGGTAATTTACGCGCTTTTTATCAAGTGAAAATGCGTAACATGCGTCATGGCCGTGTTGTTGAAAACCGTTTCCGCTCAGGCGAAGAAATTGAACTTGTCCGTGTCGAACGAAAGAAATTTTCTTATCTTTACCACGATGGTCAAAGTTTTAACTTTATGGATCAGGAGACATTCGAACAGATACCTGTTCAAGAGTCACTGCTCGGGGACGGAGCAAAATATTTGAAAGAAGGGGAGATCGTCGAGATCATGTTCGATGGTGTTCAACCCGTTGCTGCAGAACTTCCGTTCAATGTTAATCTTAAAGTTGTGGAAACAGGTCCCGGCGTTAAAGGTGATACGGCAACCGGTGCGACAAAGCCGGCAAAAGTAGAATCTGGAGCCATGGTTAATGTTCCTCTTTTTATCAATGAAGGGGATGTGATCAGAGTCGATGTGCGTACCGGGCAATATCTTGAGCGCGTGAAGCAGTAATATCCTCACCAATCATCCATTTTTTTTTGGAGATTCAATGGACTTAAAATATGTAAAGCAGTTGCTGGAGATGGTTGAAAAAAGTTCTGTCAATGAGATTGAATTGGAGGAGAAGGGGAACAAAATTCGCATTACCAAATCTGCCCCACAGCAGATCATGGCTGCACCGCAATATCAAATGGCGATGAATGCCGCACCGGCGCCTTCCGCGGCTCCGGCTGCACCGGCAACGGCAAAACCGGCTCCCGCCGCCGAAGGAAAAAAATATCACGAGGTAAAATCGCCGATCGTCGGAACATTCTACCGGTCACCGTCGCCGGATGCCGCACCGTATGTTGAGGTCGGTTCCAAAGTGAAACAGGGCGGAGTATTGTGCATTGTTGAAGCAATGAAACTGATGAATGAAATTGAAAGTGATATTGACGGTACGATCGTCAAGATCAATGTCGAGAGCGGAAAACCTGTTGAATATGGTCAAGTTCTCTTTTTAGTTGAACCGTAAATTTTTATTCCACAGATGAGAGAATGATGATTGATTGCATGATCAATTCTCCCGTTTGTGGATTTTTATTTTTGGAGAAATTGAGTGATCAAAAAAGTACTGATAGCGAACCGCGGTGAAATTGCGCTAAGGATCATCCGCGCATGCAAAGAACTGGGCATAAAGACCGTTGCCGTCTATTCAGAAGCGGATAAATATTCGCTTCATGTCCGTTTTGCCGATGAAGCGATCTGCATCGGTCCCGCCCCAAGCAAGGAAAGTTATCTTAAGATCCCCCGAATTATTGCCGCAGCGGAAGTGACCGGCGCCGATGCGATCCACCCCGGCTATGGATTTTTGGCGGAGAATGCGAACTTTGCAGAAATTTGTACATCATCAGGGATTACATTCATCGGACCCACGCCGGAAATGATTAATGCGATGGGTGATAAAGCTTTTGCAAAGGAAACGATGCGAAAGGCGAACGTACCTGTTGTTCCCGGCAGCGATGGAATTATTAAGCATGCAGAAGAAGCGAAACAACTGGCAAAAGAAATCGGCCTTCCTGTTATCATTAAAGCGACGGCTGGAGGCGGCGGTCGCGGGATGCGTATCGTCAGGGATTTTGATGATGTGGAAAAATCATTCAACACCGCGAGCGCGGAAGCGGAATCCGCTTTTGGCAACGGAGGGTGCTACATCGAGAAGTACCTTGAAGAACCGAGGCATATCGAGATCCAACTGCTCGGGGACAAATTTGGCAATGTGATTCATCTGGGCGAACGCGATTGCTCGGTACAGCGGCGTCATCAGAAACTGATCGAAGAATCGCCGTCTCCGGCTGTGGATGAAGAATTGCGCGAAAAGATGGGCAGTGCGGCGGTACGAGGAGCAAAAAGTGTAAAATATCTCGGTGCCGGAACAATAGAATTTCTGCTCGACAAGAACAAGAACTTCTATTTCATGGAAATGAATACCCGCATCCAGGTGGAGCATTGCGTAACAGAAATGGTCACCGGGATCGATCTTGTGAAAGAGCAGATCAATATCGCCAACGGAAAGAAACTTTCCTTGAAAAAGGTAAAGATGAACGGTCATGCTATTGAATGCCGGTTAAATGCGGAAGATCCGAACCATGACTTTCGTCCTTCGCCGGGTAAGATTACCAGCCTGCACTTTCCCGGCGGGAACGGTATCCGTATAGATTCACACGTCTATGCAGATTATCAGATACCTCCGTATTACGATTCTATGATCGGGAAACTGATCGTTCATGCGAACACTCGGGAAGAGGCAATCGACAAGATCACCATGGCGCTTGACGAAACGATCATTGAAGGAATCAGCACGACCATACCGTTCCACAAAAAAGTGATGAGAAGCGAAAGATTTCGCAGCGGTGTCTTTGATACAAAATTTATAGAAACATTTAGCTTCAAAGACTGATATTACATTCTCAGGTCTCACGACACCGGCGGAGCGGATTGTGTTGTGAACCATAAAACCAAAATTGGATTTTTTTTTACACAAACTGAGAGAATACCATGAACTTTCCCGAAACACTCAAATATACCAAAGACCATGAATGGATACGCATAGAAGGAAATGTCGGAACGATCGGCATTACGGAATATGCTCAAGGCGAACTCGGCGATATCGTTTTTATTGAACTTCCTTCGATCGGCAAGAAGATTGAAGCTGGTCAAGCATTCGGTACCGTTGAAGCGGTGAAAGCAGTGTCCGATCTTTACTCTCCGGTCACCGGAGAAGTGAAAGAAATAAACAAAGAGATTCAGGATTCACCTGAACTTGTCAATAAAGAATCATATGAACGCGGTTGGATGATTAAGGTAATGCTTTCCAATATGGACGAAGTGAAGAACCTGCTCGACGTTGAAGCATACAAAAAACTGATCGCGAAATAAGGAGACAAACTATGTCAGTCAATATCGTTGAACTACTCGGTGCAGACGCAAAGAGTCTGCTCGAACACAAATGCACCACCATCCCTAAAGAATCGATCCATCTTCCGTCACCATCATTCGTTGACGATATTTTTATGCAGACCGACCGACCGACACCGGTCTTGAAAAGCATGCAGCAGCTCTTCGGCGCAGGCCGTCTGGCAAACAGCGGTTATGTTTCCATACTGCCGGTGGACCAGGGAATAGAACACAGCGGCGGCGCATCGTTTGCAAAAAATCCGATTTACTTTGACGGAGAAAATATTGTGAAACTTGCCATCGAAGGAGGATGCAACGGTGTTGCTTCTACGCTTGGTGTGCTTGGTTCAGTTGCGCGGAAATATGCGCATAAGATTCCGTTCATCATGAAATTTAATCACAATGAATTCATGTCATATCCGAACACGTACGACGAAACATTGTTCGCCAGCATCAAGCAGGCTTGGGATATGGGATGTGTCGCCGTTGGTGCAACCATCTATTTCGGTTCTTCCGAATCACGCCGGCAGATATGGGAAGTCAGCCAGATGTTCCAGCAGGCTCACGATCTCGGAATGGGTACGATCCTATGGTGCTATACGCGAAACAATGCGTTCAAGACCAAAGAGAAAGATTACCATGTCTCAGCCGATCTTACCGGCCAGGCGAACCATCTTGGTGTGACGATTGAAGCGGACATCATCAAACAAAAATTGCCGGAGAATAACGGCGGTTACAATGCGTTGAACATGAGCGGTTCAAGCTATGGAAAGATTGATAAACTGGTCTATGAAAAATTAACGACCGATCATCCGATCGACCTCACCCGGTATCAGGTTGCAAACTGCTATATGGGCCGAGCTGGACTGATCAACTCCGGCGGTGCGTCCGGCGCGAACGATCTTGCGGATGCAGTGAAAACGGCAGTGATCAATAAACGTGCCGGCGGAATGGGTCTGATCTCAGGACGCAAGGCATTCCAAAAACCGATGAAAGATGGCGTTGCGATCCTGAACGCTATTCAGGACGTGTATCTTTCAAAAGATGTAACCATAGCATAACAATACTTGCCGGCCCACGTGAAGTGCAGCCGGCCTTTTTTCCCCTATCGAATAATTGCTACACGATAACTTTCCGAAGCGTCAACTGCTGCAATTAGCATCGTGACGCTTTTTTTATTTATGAAACGATACTCATGCATCATCTTCGACATGGACGGGACATTGACGCAAACGAATCAGTTGATCTACGATTCGTTCAACTATGTTGCGGAAAAATATCTTCACAAGACACTGACAAACACCGAGATCCATAATCTCTTCGGTCCGCCGGAAAAAGAGTGCGTGGAAAACATGATCGGTGCGAAGCATCTTGACGATGCCATGGATGATTATTACAATTTTTATGCTGCGCACCATAATAAACTTGCGGCCGTTTATCCCGGCACGAATGAAGTGCTGGAGTATCTGAAATCGAAGGGTATTATTATCGGATTGTTCACGGGGAAAGGGAGACGGACCACCGATATTACGCTCGAACAATTCGGAATTACTTCGTACTTTGATATCACCGTGACCGGCGATGATGTTGATGAGTTCAAGCCTTCCGGAAACGGTATACGGAAGATCATGGAAAAATTTTCGCTCGCACCATCTGAGGTGTTGATGGTTGGCGATGCGGTGGCGGATTTCAAAGCGTCTCGCGAGACCGGAGTTGATATCGCATCGGTATTATGGGATTCCTATGGCAAAGACGATGTGCTGAAATTATCACCCGATTTTCTTTTTCACGACGTGCAGAAATTTTTTGAGTGGTTAAAACATATCTATTCATAAAAGAGCCAATAGGTCGTTCTCAACGGGAAGCTGTATGATAAAAATATTTTCGATATTCCCCTTCATTGCGCTGTCGTTGTGCGCACAGGTCGAAATATTCGGGTTACGCACATATGCGAATGATGACGAATACCGTCCTCCGATCATTGCGCAGCATGAGCAGGTAACGATCGAATTCGACGTGACAACGCCTCTTCCGCCGTATCTGAATATCATCTTCAAGCATGCCACAAAGGACTGGGTCGTTGACGACAACATCTTCCTTAACTACCAGTCGAAGACGCGTTCGGAAAATCTCTCCTATTCAGCCGCACCCGGAGGGGTGTACCACTATACCTACAGGTATAAAAATTCATTTCCGAACAACAGGAATTTTGTCGAATTCGTCTATTCGGGAAATTATATCTATACGATTGTGAACCGGGATGCCCAGGAACAGATTCTTGCCGAAGGGAAATTTATCATTGCCGAGACAGCGGTTTCGGCAACAATGAAAATCGAGAATAAATATCATCCAGATTACACCTCTCCCATGGATCAAATGAACACTGTTTCGGTTTTTGTATCAATACCGTCCGAATATACCGCAGCAGACGAAAAGAGTATTTATCATGCGGATGTAAAAACCGTGGACATCATTAAAAATTGGAGCATTGAACAACCGGCGCGCATCGACGCGGATGACAGGAATACAGAAACCTTTGTTGAAGACCTAACAAAACCGAGTAAGACATTCAGGAAGCGTGATATACCGGCAGGCAATGAATACCGGAGAATGGATATTTCGTCGCCATCGCTCTATCCGAATAATGCGCTTGTCGTTTTGAAAGGTCAGCCCGATGTCTCTCGCTACCAGTGGCAGTCCAAACCTGATGCGAATGGTGCTTCAAAATTGAAGGCCTTTACCGGAGCAAATTCTGATTATCTTGAAGTGGAAATGCGGCTCCGGCTGGCGAAACCGCCGAAGCAAAAGTTATTTCTTGTCGGTGGATTTACGGAATGGAAAGTTCTTCCCGAGTACGAATTGAAAGCTGATTCTACAACCGGTTTATTCATGCTCCGTCTGTGGGTACGGCGTGGTGTCCATGATTATCAGTATGTGCTGGGCGACGTTGATGAACTTGGGGAAGTCACTCATCAAGACTGGGTAGCACTCGAAGGAAATGACTGGAGAACGATCAACCGATATACGGCATTAGTCTATTATCATGACCAGCGGTTAGGCGGATTCGACCGCGTGATCGGTTATGTGCGCGGAAGAAATCCGGGGACAAGCGAAAACAACAAAAGTACAACCGTCACAAATCCATAAAATCCGGCGCCTGTTACTCCTTATAAATAATAAGATCGCAAATGAGAATATGAATCCTAAAAAAATCAATATCGGTGTAATTGGAGTCGGTCATCTTGGCTCGCTTCATTCAAAAATGTACGACGAAATAGAAACCGCAAATTTCGTCGGAGTGTTCGACGTGAA
>CAJBTU010000038.1 GCA_903958625.1 uncultured Ignavibacteriota bacterium
AACGCTTGGTGTATCCTGTTCTCCTCTTCTCATCACTCCTGACGGATCAATGATCTGCGAACGGCTGATGAAACTGAAGAATGAAACAAAGAATTCCGGCACATTTTTCAAGATCGCCAATGATCCGCGCATCACGCCGATCGGCAAATTCCTGCGGAATACAAGTCTGGATGAACTTCCTCAATTTTTCAATGTGCTTATCGGAGACATGTCTCTTGTCGGCAATCGTCCACTTCCAATTTACGAAGCGGAAAAACTGACGAACGATATGGCGGCAATGCGTTTCGTTGCACCAGCCGGTATCACCGGGCTGTGGCAGGTTACCAAACGCGGCAACAAAGGAGAAATGTCCGATGAAGAAAGAATTTCACTGGACAATTCATATGCACTTCACGGTTCGCTCTGGTTCGACATCAAATTGATGATCCGCACCGTGCCGGCCCTTCTGCAAAGCGAAAATGTTTAATCCCTTATTCACCAATTCGAAAGAACACACTATGAAAAACCCAACATCAGTAGTAACCGGAGGGGCCGGATTTCTCGGATCGCATCTATGCGAACGCCTGTTGAACGAAGGACACAACGTTGTCTGCATCGATAACCTGCTGACAGGAAACATCGAGAACATCAGACACTTAATGGATCAACCTACTTTTTGCTTCATCAAAAGTGACGTAACAAATTATATCTACGTCAGCGTTCCCGTCGATTACGTCTTCCACTTTGCCTCACCGGCAAGTCCGATCGATTATTTGAAATATCCGATCCAAACACTGAAAGTCGGATCGCTCGGTACGCACAAAGCATTGGGATTTGCAAAAGCAAAAGGGGCCCGTTTTCTGATCGCCTCAACATCGGAAGTGTACGGCGATCCTGAAATTCATCCGCAGGTTGAAGAGTACTGGGGAAATGTCAATCCGGTCGGTCCGCGCGGCGTATATGATGAAGCCAAACGCTTTTCCGAAGCAATGACCCTTGCCTACAATCGTTTCCACGGAGTGGAAACACGCATCGTGCGCATCTTCAACACCTATGGTGAGAGAATGAGAATTGAAGACGGCCGTGCGATTCCTGCGTTCGTTTCCCAGGCACTTCGCGGTGAAGATCTAACAGTGTTCGGTGATGGAAGCCAGACACGCAGCGTTTGTTACGTTACCGATCTTATTGACGGCATCTACCGCTTAATGATGTCTGACTACGGTATGCCGGTGAATATCGGCAACCCTGATGAGATATCAATGCTTAACCTTGCCAAAGAGATACTGGAGATCACCGGAAGCACGAGCAAGATCGTGTTCAAAGAATTGCCGCAGGACGATCCGAAAGTCCGGCAGCCCGATATTACAAAGGCGAGGACAATCCTCGGCTGGGAACCAACGGTAAACAGAAAAGAAGGGCTCGCTAAAACAATACGGTATTTTCAGGAAGCGATCTCAAAACAGCGTCAAATACAAATTTTAACAGAACAACCATAAACCAAACATTCAACGAAAGGCTTTACAACTATGAAACTCTCTTTTATCGGCACCGGTTATGTAGGACTTGTCAGCGCAACGGCGTTTGCAGAAATGGGCAACGATGTCATCTGCGTGGACGTGGATGAAAATAAGGTCCAGAAATTAAAGAACGGCTCCATCACTATTTATGAACCGGGACTTGAAACCCTGTTCGAACGGAACGTGCGCGAACAGCGCCTGCAGTTCACCACATCGCTCGAAGATGCGGCGAACAACAGCGACATCATTTTTCTCACGCTTCCTACTCCCCCGCGGGAAGACGGATCGGCAGATCTTTCGTATGTGATGAATGTTGCATTCAAACTCAGCAGCATCATTACATCATACAAAGTGATCGTTACCAAAAGCACCGTTCCCGTCGGGACAGCGGACAGGATCCGCCGTGCGATGGAATCTCAGGGATTGAAATCCGGAATCGATTTTGACGTTGTCTCCAATCCGGAATTTTTACGCGAAGGTGCGGCAGTGAACGACTTTATGAAACCGGAACGCGTTGTTATCGGAACATCGAGTCCGCGTGCGGCCGAGATGATGAAAACTTTATACGAACCGTTCGTGCGCAACGGCAATCCGATCCTGATCATGGATGAGCGTTCAGCGGAACTGGTGAAGTATGCTTCCAACGGATTTCTTGCCGTGAAGATCAGCTTCATCAACGAAATTGCAAACCTTTGTTCACTGGTCGGTGCCGATGTTGATAAGGTCCGCACGGGCATGGGAAAAGACAGCCGCATCGGATCACAATTTCTTTATGCCGGCGTCGGATACGGCGGAAGCTGTTTCCCGAAAGATGTGAAAGCACTTTATTCCACCAGCACCGAACACGGTTATGATTTCTCGATCCTGGAAGCCGTTATGAACGTCAACGAAAATCAGAAGGTCACCATGCTCAACCGCATTCTTCAGCACTTCGACGATAACGTTGAAGGGGTGAAACTTGCCGCATGGGGATTGGCATTCAAAGCAAACACCGACGATGTTCGTGAAGCGCCGGCGCTTTGGGTCATAAAAGAATTAACACAGCGCGGAGCAATCGTTTCAGCGTTCGATCCGGAAGCGATCGGAACAACGAAAGCGGTCCTCGGAGATTCCATCACCTACGGCAAGAACCAATACGAGATCCTGAACGGCGCAGAAGCGCTGCTTGTCTTCACCGAATGGAATGAATTCCGTAATCCCGATTTCGCGGAGATGAAGAACAAACTGAACGAACAGACAATTTTCGACGGGCGCAATCTCTATGATCCGAAGAAAATGTCGGAACTCGGCTTTGATTACTTCAGCATCGGCCGTCCGCATTATGCGCCGGAAGCGGTGTTCCAGAACAATGTTCACGCAATCAAAAAGGTTGCTTAATACGTCATCACGATTATAAAAAAACAAACTATCACTTTTTAAACATGGAGTATCCAATGATCAAGAACAGCTTTCAATCGCTCCCTTTTTGGGCGCAAGATTCACTAAGAAACACACGCGACATCGTCTTCTCGCTTCCCTACCGCGGATCCGGACGCACATGTCCCGTCTGCGAAAAAGATTCAAGAAAATTCCGGGAATACGGCATCCTTCACCGTGAAGACGGCCGCTGCATGCAGTGCGGCGCGCTGGAACGTCACCGGTTCGCATGGTTATTCTTCCAAAAAATGACCAATCTTTTCGACGGAAAATTCAAGAAAATGCTGCACGTCGGTGCAGAACGCGGATTTGAACCGAAACTGCGCAAACAACTGGGAACCGGCTACATCACTGCCGATCTTTTCGATCCCCGCGCCGATGTGAAGATGGATATCACCGATATCCAGTATTCCGACAATGTCTTCGATGTAATCTACTGCAGCCACGTGCTTGAACACGTGCAGGACGACAAGAAAGCAATGCGGGAATTCTTTAGAGTGCTGAGACCGGGCGGATGGGCGATCCTGCTGGTACCGATCCTGAACGGCGATCATCCGACATTTGAAAATCCGGAAATCGTTACCCCCGAGGAACGGCTTGCCATCTACGGTCAGGAAGACCATGCTCGTAAATACGGAAATGATTATATTGACAGACTTCGTGAGTCCGGATTTACGGTCCACAAATACACCGTTCCGGAACTCTTCGACGCACAGCAGAGAAAACAGATGGGATTAACGGACTCCTGCGGCGATATCTTTTTCTGCACCAAGCCGCAGACCAATTCATAGATTGCAGCACCATTAAATATTTGAAAGAAAAAAATGAAAACAGCACTATTGAAAAAAATCCAGGATAAAACATTCGCGGTCGGCGTCGTCGGCCTGGGATATGTCGGTCTTCCGTTGAACCTGTGTTTTGTTGAGAAAGGATTTTCTTCCGTCGGATTCGACATCGATTCGAAGAAGGTCGATTCCCTGCTGGCCAAACGGTCGTACATCAAACATATTTCGGCAGAGCGGATTGCAAAAGCGATCGACAGCACACTGTTCACGGCAACCACGGACTTCTCCAAGATCGGCGCCTGCGATGCGGTGCTGATCGCGGTCCCGACCCCGCTGAACAAGAACCGCGAGCC
This sequence comes from uncultured Ignavibacteriota bacterium, assembly GCA_903958625.1. Taxonomy (GTDB): domain Bacteria; phylum Bacteroidota; class Ignavibacteria; order UBA10030; family UBA8401; genus UBA8401. Next base: position 4,051 of record CAJBTU010000038.1, read on the forward strand.
GGAAATGGAGTACATTGTTTCCACTTGCGAATCGATCTATCCGTATCTGCGGAAGGGACAGTTGATCGTGCTTGAATCAACCACCTATCCCGGTACGACCGTCGAGGTGATGATACCGATCCTTGAAAAAAGCGGATTGAAGGCGGACAAGGATTTCTTTGTTGCCTTCTCACCGGAACGGGAAGATCCGAACAATCCGAACTATACGACGGAAACGATCCCGAAAGTTGTCGGAGCTACCTCTCCGGACGGATTGGCCGTTGCCGATGCGCTGTATTCGCAGATCGTCATCCGCACCGTTCCTGTTTCGTCCACCCAGGTTGCCGAAGCAACGAAACTGATGGAGAACATCTTCCGTTCCGTGAACATCGCTTTGGTGAACGAACTGAAGGTGACATTCATGAAAATGGGGATCGATATCTGGGAAGTGATCGAAGCGGCAAAGACAAAGCCGTTCGGTTTCATGCCGTTCTATCCGGGACCCGGTCTCGGCGGACACTGTATCCCGATCGATCCATTCTATCTCACATGGAAAGCGCGTGAGTTCGGCGTGAACACACGGTTCATCGAACTTGCCGGCGAGATCAATACGTCGATGCCGGATTTCGTGATCCAGCGTGTGATGGAAGCATTGAATGAAAACGGCAAGCCGCTGAAAGGATCGAAGATCCTTCTTCTCGGACTGGCGTACAAAGCCAATGTTGATGATGACCGCGAATCACCGAGCTATTTCCTGATGGAAAAACTCGAAGCCAAAGGCGCGACCGTTGAATATAACGATCCCCATGTTCCGGTCATCAGACCGACACGTGAGCATCCGCAGTTCATCGGAAAGAAAAGCGTGGAGATCAGCAACCAGTACGATCTGATTCTTATCTCCACGGCGCATAACGAGTACTCATCCATCGACTTTGCAAAATTTTCCATTCCTGTTGTTGATACGCGCAATGTCGTAAAGACTGCTTCACCGCTGATCTACAAAGCCTGATCGCAGCCGTACGCTTGAGAACATCTTGTCCACCGGAGAACATAAAAACTCCGGTGGACTAATGTTTTTAAACGCGAACAGTGCTCCCCTTTTCCATGGTTTTCCTCTTGAAATTCTTGAATTTTTGCACTGATGTTTTTCAGCGTTCGATCACCGTTTTTCACCCTCGGAATGCCGTTTATTCAACCCTTTGCCGACCTTGTTCATCGAGGAATCCCTCTATTTCATCGAGTTTTTACAGAAATCGGTGATTTTTGGGGTATTTTCATAGCATTAAAATACAGAAGAGACTATGAAAAATTTATTAAGCACAATGATCCTTTTTGCAACAATGCTCCGGGCTTCGGCTCCGGACAGTGTCTCCGTCGGCTTTTCACTTCCTCCGTTATCCGTTATTCAGGAGACTGCCATAAAGAACAGTCCTGTACTGAAACGGGAATCCGCTTCGATGAAAATGAGAGAGCAGGAACTGAACATGACAAAAAAAGAATGGCTCCGGAGCTTTTCGCTTGAGGGATCGACGCAATACGGTTCATATGGTGATCAGTCCGTGAACAAACTCTATCTCGGAAATCGTGTCGGAGCTTCGGTGAGGATCTCGCTGGAAGAGGTCTTTTCCTACGGCTCAAAATCGGAAAAAGCGGAAGCGAACATTGTCATGGCGGAATACAATCAGAAAACTCTGGAACGGGAACTGCGCGAAGTGATCACATCACGCTATGTAAAGATACAGACCACCATCCGGCTTGTTGAGATCGCCATGCAGGGATACAATAATTCGTCCATCGCCAAACAGAATGCCGAATTGAAATTTCAATCCGGAGAACTGCCGGTGTACGATTACAGCCGCATTCTGGACCTGCTCACCACCGCTTCGATGACGCTGGAGCGGACCCGCGGAGAACTTCAGCTGGAGTGGATGGTACTGGAAGAGATCGTCGGCTCACCGCTGAACTCGTTAGGGAGTAAACAATGACACTCGTTCAATTCCTGCGTATCATCGCTAATAAAATTATTTTTATCATCGTCCTTCCTTTGGTACCGGCAGCGCTCGTATTTTTATTGACGATGCATGAAGCAAAAGAATACAAGAGCGGAACGTTGATCTATACGGGACTGGCCAGCAACTCCGACGCACTCGGCGCAGAAAATTCGCGTATCGATAATTATGCCGTCAACAATTCGTTCGACAATCTGCTGAATCTTATCTCCTCCCGCGATATTCTGGAGCGGACAGGTTTACAATTGCTGGCCCTGCATCTTGTGCAGGTGCAGGCGCAGCCGGAGATCATCGGCGAAGACCTGTTCAAGCAGCTTCAAAAAATCGTCGATCCAGAATTTCGAAAACGCCTGGTTGTGCAGGGTAACGCCGATTCCACATTCGCACGCCTGTGGATGGAACATACATCACCGGTTGTACGGGCCTTCACGGATAACGAAAAGCTGCCGTATTGCCCGGAGTTCATTGAAGGTAATCTGAAAATGAAGCGCGCAGGGATCAGCGACATGCTGGAGATGACCTACTCATCAAACGATGCAGCGGTGACACAGCAAACGCTGAAGATCCTTACGGGAATCTTCGTCACAGAATTTAAATCACTGAAGAGCCAGGACGCGCAGAATCTTGTTAAATTCTTCACGCTGGAAACCGAGACAGCGGAAAAACGGCTGAACGGCATCGCCGAAGAACTGAAACGATACCGCATCAGCAACGACATTATCAACTATGATGAACAGACAAAACAGCTGACCGTTGAAGAGATGTACATGAACGGAGAACTGCGTCAGGAGCTGAAAAATTTTTCAGCCTCGGAAGCGTCTCTTGCCGATCTCAATCTGAAATTAGGAAACCGTTCCGAACGGATCGGCAACAACCAGTCGATCATCGATCTTCGCGAACAATTGGTGAAAAAATCGGCTGAATTGCTGACGCTCCAGTCGCTCGACGAACATTCTGCCCGGATCACGGTGCTGCAGAGCGAGGTGACCGATCTGCGCGCTCAGTTGAAAACTGCTCTGACAAAATATTCGCGCCTTGAACACACAGAAGACGGTGCCAACATTAACATGCTGGAACAGCAGTGGATCTCGCAATATATAACAACGATTGAAGGAAAAGTGCGGATCGAAGTGCTGAAGGAACGCAGGATCGAATTCCGCGGACGCTTCAATAAATTTGCTCCTCTCGGCTCTTCGCTTCACAAATATGAACGCGACATTGATGTTGCCGAAAAAGAATATCTGGAATTGCTGCACAGTCTGAACATTGCCCGCCTGCGCCAGCAGAATCTGGAAGCATCGACAACGATAAAAGTGCTGGACCAGCCGATCCTTCCCATGAAGGCGGAACCGTCTAAGCGTTCGATGCTTCTGATTGGTGCATGGCTGATCAGCGTGGTGATGAGCATCGTAATTATCGTCGCGCTGGAAGTGCTGGACAGGAACATCCGCACGCCGGAACGTGCCGCAATATTCTCGCGTCTGCCGATCCTTGCCGCATATCCGGATACTGCATCGTTCAAAAAGAAACAAATACAACAGCAATCCGTCGATCTTGTCCGGAATCAGATCCTGCGCAATCTTAAATTGGAACTGATGAATACCGGAGAGATGTCCAAACAAAAAATGATCGTCGTCGCAAGCGTGCTGAACGGCGAAGGAAAATCCACGGTCTCCGCGGAATTTGCCGAACTGCTCGCCTCGCACGGAAATACCGTTACGGTCATCGCACCGCATGAACTTACGGCGGCTTCATCCGAGGTTATTCAATACGAAGTGCCGAAGAATTTATCCGGCATCGCTCACGTCAATGGTATTGTGCCGAAAGGAAATGAGATCACGTCGGATTATATCATTGTGGAGTTGCCGTCGTTCCAGGGTAACGAGATCCCGGTGCAACTGATCCGGCAGTCGTCGCTGATCCTGTTCGTTATGCGCGCAGACCGCATCTGGCGGAAATCGGATGCCACCGTGCTGAAATATCTTTCATTCCCCGAAGGTCCGAAGATCCAGGGGATCGTCAACGGCGTACAGCTCGACCGGATAGAAGAATTTGTGGGAGAGCTTCCCATGGTGCGTAGTACGGTGCGCACAATTATTAAACGGATCGCGGAATTCCGCTTTCAATCACTGAGGAGTTCACGATGAGGCTGAAACGCGACATCATCTGCATCGGCACTCCGGCGTGGGAAGGCAATTATGCAAAATCAACGGTTCAGCTGTTATCCGAACTCGCTCACGAGTACAGGATCCTCTATGTGGATTATCAGTTCACCGTAAAGGATATCGCTGCAACGTATTTCGGAAAACAGCAGGCGCCGGTAAAAAGAATGCTCGGAATATCTGACCGGCTTCGCTCGCTTCCTGCGGGGAACGGCTCGTCGGTGTACGTGCTTACGCCTCCGCCGATCGTTCCGGTAAACTGGATAAAGAATCATTCGGTTTTTCGTGCGGCTCAATCGCTGAATGCACGGATCGTATTATCGTCGATCCGTTCTGCAATGAAAACGCTAAACATCACCGATCCCGTTGTCATCAATGCGTTCAATCCGTCGTTCGGCGTACCGCTGCACGGGAAATTAAACGAGTCGCTGCTTCTGTATTATTGCTACGACAATATTTCCGCGGCCGGCTGGCTGGGAAAACACGGCGAAAATTCCGAAAAACGCTTTGCTGAGCTGGCGGACGTCATCGTTACGTCATCCGATCAGCTGGCGGAACGTTTTGCACCTTACCGCATTAAAACATCGGTGGTGAAAAACGGCGTTGATTTTGCATTAATGCAGCACGGTTTTTCGGCCGTTGAGGAAAAGAAGGAACGCGTTGTGGGATATATCGGCAGTATCGACGAGCGTCTTGATTATGATCTTCTTGATCACGTGATCGGACGGTTGAAGGACCACCAGTTCCGGTTCATCGGCCGGTCGACAAATGAGCGTTTCGCAAAACGGCTGAGCAGTCACGCAAATGTGGAATTGCTCGGAGCGCATCCGCTTACCGCCCTTCCGGAATTTTTACGGCAGATGGATGTCTGCATTATTCCTTTTGCAAAAAATGAGTTCAACCGTTCCATCTATCCTTTGAAAGTGAACGAATATTTTGCCGCCGGGAAACCGGTGGTGATGACAACCTTTGCCGATCTGCCGGAATTTGACGGCGTAGCAGAGGTCGCTGATGATAAG
>CAJBTU010000039.1 GCA_903958625.1 uncultured Ignavibacteriota bacterium
ACCAAAGATAACGTGCAGTGTGATCACGGCGGCGAGAATGATGTACGGCAAAAAGGTTTTGAAACCGATGCCGGACGAAGTTTTTACGGTGAAACGTATATCATCCCATGAATATCCGAAAAAGTCGGATCCTAGTGGTACAAGCGTGACAGAAAAATATTGTACCAGAGCAAAATGGACCATACCGCCGATTACAAGAATAGTATAGTAAGTTCTTCGAGAAGCAGCCGGGAAAAAAAGAGCCAAAGGAACGATTATGAGAGAGATTAATCCTGAGAAAACAAGAAAATAAATAATATCTGCAACACTGATTGGGATGATAAGGCGAGCGTATGAGATTGGCAGCGCATGTTTCGCCGATATTATAACAGCCTCATAGATGCGGAGAACGCAAATAAGAAAGAAGAATGCAATACTGAGTCCGGCAAATTGTTCCAATGCATGCGAAATACGGTCAGTCAACGATTCGGGAGGAGCGGATTCATTCTTCATGTTATATGTAAAAATATTAGTCAAGATAGTTTTGAAAAAATATAGTCAACTTGAAATTGTAAAGAAAGAATTTATTTCAATCAAAAAACCAAAACAAACACGGTTATCTGGTGCAAAATTGATGATTTAAAATTCTAATACGACACCTGCAGTCGAAGATTGTACTATCCCGCTCAAATTTTCCGCTTTGCAGCATTTATGAAATAAAAGACCAGTCCGGGAATGATGAATCCAAGACAGCCAAGAATGAGCTTGAATTCATACATGAGAATATTGTCGACTGTTTTACCGGGGATAAAAGAAACGCAGATTCCGGAGAATGTCGTGATGCTGCCGGCTATACCGGCGAATTGTACGAGTGCACCGATCTTAAAATACGCTGTCTTTGTGGGATACGCCGTCCGGATTTTAAATAATCCTAAGAACATATACAGATATGGAATCAACTGCAGTACAACGGTCGTCTGCAGAAGGATCAAATACATGTCGTGAACACTCGATCCGATGGCACTGAAAAAAATAATAACGCTGGAGGCGATACCCTGTATGTACAGAGCGATATGCGGAGTTTTATATTTGGGATGGATCTTCCCTAAAAATGGAGGCAAATATTTGTCGATCCCGATTACGAACGGAATGCGGGCCGAACCGGAAAGCCATGCCGATGTATTTCCGCCGGCATTGAAGATCATCAGAACGGCTACCGGGAAGACGATCCACGCCATCCCGATCTCGCCGGCAGCTTTTTCAATTCCCTGCAGAATGCCATCGATGATACCGATGTCGTTTGACGGAATGGCGATAAGCAATGATGTTGTAACGACAAGGAACATGGTGACGGTGCTTATTCCGGCGAGAAGAACTGCCCGAGGAATATTCCTTTCCGGATCCTTAATCTCATCACCGATAATGGAACCTAATTCCAGGCCGACATAATTCAAACAGACGACACTAAGCAGTGAAATGAATTGCCAATCCGCCGCCGCCGGAATCAATTCGCCCCAGCCTATATGGTTGGAAGAACCCCGCTGGACAAAGACCAAAATACCGACGGCTAAGATCGTTGCGGCAGTAATGAATGTTCCGGTGGCGCCGATGTTCTGGATCCATTTTCCAACGGTAAATCCTTTAACATTAAGCCACGTAATGCACCAGAGAATAATCAGCGATAATGTCGCCATGCGTAATGGATCATCCGCAAGATGTCTGGTATGTTCGCCGCCAATGAACGCAGTAAAACCTATGATATAGATAAGAAGAGTCGGGATATAAAATATATTGTTGACCCAGTATGACCATCCGGAGAGAAAACCATGAAAATTACCGAATGATGCCTTCGTCCAATTATAGATCCCCCCTTCTTCGGGTGACCGGTGAGAAAATTCCAGTACCGCGATCGCTTGCGGAATGAAAAACAGGAAAAATCCAATGAGCCAGAGTGACAAAGCGGGCACCCCCGCACCGGCGATCACCGGAACGCTGTTAAGATTCACTAACGCGGCAATGAGGAAAAAAGAGAGATCTCTCAATCCTAAGACTCTGACCAGCTGTGGAGAATGATGTTCCATGAGATAATGTGAACTTCTTATGATATTCGAGCTTGAGAATAAAAATGGAAAAATCTTTCGCCGGCTGTTCTGAACCGGAAAAAAGAAAACCTAAAGAACCTACAATCTTAATCATCGAAAATCAAGAAAGAGAAGAAGAAAAATATGCAAGTGATCTCAACTCTTCTTAATTTATGGTCAGCGTCGCTGAACAATAGCTTAACGACCAAAAGGGACAGTACAGATTTCCGTCAATCGGATGGTTGGGAACAATTTTCATTATCGAATTCCTCATGCATTTGGTTGACGCCGGCCGCCGTATGAAAAAAAAGAAAATACTTATTGTGGTAGAGGATAAGACCGCTGCGCTTGCATTGCGGACGGTTCTGACCTCTTCCGGGTATTCCGTGAGCGATCAAGTCTCTTCGGTAAAGCGGGCCATTGCTTCCGTACGGATAATTATCCCCGATATTATCTTGATGGATCTGTTTTTCAAAGGGAAAATATCCGGTCTTGAAACGGCACAAACCATTGTCGAACAGTTTGATATTCCGATCATTTTTCTCGCGACGGATTCCGACGCGAAAATGGTAAAACAGACAAACCATATCAACCAGCACGAATTTATTTTAAAGCCTTTTGATGAGCGCGAAATCTGCGCTGCGGTTGAAATGGTGCTGTATAAGCACAAAACCGAATCTCAATCAAAAGGTGATCGGCAATGGCTGGAGACAACTCTGCGCAGTATTGGCGACGGAGTGATTGCCACCGACAAAAAAGGTTTTGTGACGTTCATGAACATCATGGCGGAAAATCTTACCGGATGGAACCAGGGTGACGCGATCGGTAAAAAATTAAGCGAAGTCTATAACATTGAAAATAGTGATACGGGAAAACGGGGTCCGAATCCGGTAACGAAAGTACTCCGTGAACGCACATCGGTCGGTTTGCTGAATCATGCCGTTCTGGTTGCACGGAACGGAACAAGAACCTTTATCGAAGAATCAGCGGCCCCAATCTTTAATAATGCGAAGGAGATAACAGGAGCGGTGCTCACATTCCGTGACGTTACGGAAAAACGGAAATTTCAGGATGAACTGAGCAGAAGTGAACAGCGCTATCGAGCCTTGATAGAAAAGAGTTCGGAGGTCTTTTCAATACTCGACAGGAACGGTACCATCACCTATACGACAAACTCCATAACGGCAATGCTCGGTTACACCGCAAACGAAATCATCGGCAGGAATGCTTTTGATTTTCTGCATCCCGAAGAATTGGAACAGAATAAAAAAATATTCGAAGATATCCTTCGGCACTCCGGTAAAACAGTCATTACGCAATTACGTTTTCGCCATAACGACCGCACCTGGCGCTGGCTGGAAGCCGTGGGAGCGAATCTGCTCAACGATCCGGCCGTCAACGGCATGGTCATCAACTTGCGCGACATCACCTACCGAAAGGAAACCGAAGAAAAACTCAATCATCTCAACAAGCGTCTGGACCTTATTGCCCGCGTAACGAACGATGTCATCGGCGCACTCCCCATCAAAACGCAAGCGCGGGAAATGATCGAACAGGTGAAACAGGCCTTTGATGTTGATGCGGTGATCATTCGGGTGACGGAAGATGAAGAATTACATTTGCTGGCAAGCATCGGTCTCGATGAACATCAATTATTGGTAACCGTACCAAGTAATGCCGGAATAGCGAAACAGATTTTAGCAAACCGCCGTGCCATTGCCGTGAAGAATACACGGGAGCGTGTTGCCATGCTTGTTCCCGGGGACGACTCGAATTTTGATGTTAAAACATTCGACATCATCTCCTATGCTGGTGCGCCGTTATTGATCGGTCATACGGTAATCGGCATTGTCGGACTGTATTCCAAAGAAGCGGCACGGGAATTTTCGGCGACCGATCTGGAGCATCTGCAGATCGTTGCGAACCATATCTCGGTGGCCATCGCCAATGCACGGTTGTTCCGGGAGATCCGCGAGCAGAACATTGAAATGATGAAGCATATCGAGGAGCAGACGCGTGCGGAAAAACTGCTCCGCGACAGCGAAGAGCGGTACCGTGAGCTGGTGGAGCATTCCCCCACGGCCATCTTCGTTCACATGCACGGCGAGATTCAATTTGTGAATCATGCGGCCATCATACTCTTTGGCGCTTCTGTGGCAGGCGAACTTATCGGAAAGACCGTGTCCGATCTGATCCATCCCGACTATCGTGCGGAAGCAGTGCAGCGGATGATGAAAGTGTATGACAAATATATCCTTCCGACAACGGAACAAAAATACCTTCGCCTCGACGGTGCTACGATTGATGTTGAAATATCATCAATTCCCTTTACGTTCGAGGGTAAACCGGCAGCACAGGTGATCGCGCGGAACATCACCGAACGGAAACAGCACGAGATAGCACTGCTCGAATCTGAACTTCGTTTCCGCTCCCTTTTTGAGAATGCTAAGGACGCTGTGTTCCTCGCCGATACCAGAACGGGAGAAATTATTGACGTGAATGCCGAAGCGGAAAAACTTGTGAATCGTTCACGCAGGGAGATCATCGGAAAACACCGGTCGTTCATACATCCGGCAGACCGATCCGCGGAAGCCGATGCGTTGTTCCGGGAACAGATTCTGCTGCTCGGCGAACATCCGGTTGAGTTCGAAGTGATCGATGCTGATGGAAGAAGAATCCCCGTTGAGATCAAAGCAAGCGTGGTCCGGCTTGATGAGAACAGAATAATTTCCCAGGGTATTTTCCGGGATATTTCAGAGAGAAAACTGGCGGAAGAATCGCTCCGCGAAAGCGAACACCGTTTCCGTACACTGGCCGAAAATCTTCCCGGCGTTGTTTATCTCTGCAAGAACGATGTACGCTTTACAATGCTCTATCTGAATGACCAGGTGGAACAACTGACGGGGTATTCCAAAGATGAATTCCTTGAGGACAAGATCTCGTTCGTGGACCTCTATCATCCGGACGATGTTGCCGACATCATTGCCAAGGTGGACTCAGCACTGTTAAAACATCTTCCGTTCCACATTGTGTACCGCATCAAACATCTGAATGGTTCATGGCGGTGGATTGAAGAACAGGGGATCGGCGTCTATCGAGACGGCACGTTATTGCGGCTGGAAGGTTTCTTAAGCGATATCACCGACCGGAAGATCGCCGAATCCGCGTTATCGGAAAGCGAAGAAAAATACCGCCGGCTCTTCGAGGATTCCAAAGACGGAATTTATATTACCTCCATCGAAGGAACGATACTTGATGTGAACTCGTCGATGATGGAGATTCTGGGCTTTCAGGATAAGGAAGAGCTGAAGAAACTTAATGTGAAAGACTTGTATTTCTATCCGGCGGACAGGACGAAGCTGATCAAGGAATTCGACCAAAAAGATTACGTGAAAGATTTTGAAGTAACGCTGAAGAAAAAAGATTCCAACAAAGCACATGTCCTGCTGACGACCGTTGTTATCCGCGATGAAAAGGGCAGACCGGTCCTCTTTAACGGTTCCATGCGTGACATTGCGGAAAAAAAACAACTGGAACAGCAGCTGATACAAGCGCAAAAAATGGAAAGTATCGGTACGCTTGCAGGGGGAATTGCGCACGATTTCAACAACCTGCTTGCAATGATCCTTGGAACAGCCGAGTTGATCAAACGGCACGTGAAGGAGAATCCCGCGATCCAATCGTACGTCGACAGGATCATCGAAGCATCGGAACGCGGTTCTTCCATTTCCAAACAATTACTGTTGTTCGCGCGTCCCGAACAGACCGACCTGCAGCCGGTTTCCGTTCGCAGCGTAGTGGAACACGTGAACGATTTTCTGTCGCACTTCCTGCCGAAAACGATCGTTGTTCGCTGTGAACTTGCGGATACTAACGCGGTCATCATGGGAGACGAAGGGCATCTCCATCAGGCGATCCTGAATCTTTCGATCAATGCCCGCGATGCTATGCCCGGCGGAGGGATCATAACCATTAAAGTTAAGAATGCCGACCGACGTGCCGTACAGCAGCAGTTTCCCGAAGCAGACGGTCATGAGTTCGTAGCCATTTCCGTTCAGGATACAGGATCGGGAATGGATGAGGAGATACAGCAGCGGATATTCGAACCATTTTTTTCAACGAAAGCACGCGGGAAAGGAACAGGGTTGGGATTGGCGATTGTTCACGGCATCGTAAAGCTGCATCAGGGTTTTATTAATGTGCACAGTACAAAAGGCATTGGAACAACCTTCACCATGTATTATCCATCCATTTATGTGGAAAAGCCGCAAACTATTCAACAGGAGAATAGTGTAGAAATTGAAAATAAAGAGACCATTCTGATCGCCGATGACGAAAAGATGCTGCGTGAGATCCTTAAGGAAAGCTTAATGGATGAAGGGTACAAGATTTTTGCCGCTTCGGACGGGGTTGAGGCTTTGAAACTTTATGCTGAACATATGAATTCGATCTCGCTGGTTGTCACGGACCTTGGCATGCCGAATATGGGGGGCGAAGAACTCTTTTGCAAATTACACGCAATGAACAGTAAGGTGAAAGTGATCATCTCGTCCGGTTTTCTCGATAGTTCCACCAAATCCGATCTGCTTCGCAGAGGGATCAAAGATGTTTTAACCAAACCGTACCGATTTGATATGATCCTTGCGACAGTACGCAGGGTGATTGATAATGAATAAGTGGAGACTATGAAAATTCTTATTTCCGGCGGAACAGGATTCATCGGCACGCATCTTCTTCGGATGCTGTCGGCTTCGCAAAATACGATCGTTCTGCTCACTCGCGGTGCTTCAGCGGCATCCGCCTTGAACAAGGCTACAGTGAAGTATCTTCATTGGGATCCGCTGTCGCGCGGAGAGTGGATGAACGAGGTGAACAACTGTGACATTGTTATCAATCTCATCGGGAAAAATGTTTTCGAACAGCGCTGGAATGAAAAAGTAAAACAAGAGGTCCTCAACAGCAGGATTATTCCCACACGGCTGCTTGTTGAAGCGATCGCACAAGCTGAGCAAAAACCCCGCCTGCTTATTTCTGCGTCCGCCGTTGGATATTACGGTGACAGAAACGACGAGATACTGACGGAAGAGAGTCCGGGCGGGAATGATTTTCTTGCCGGCGTTGTACAGCAATGGGAGGCGGCGGCATATGATGCGGAACAATACGGTGTCCGCGTTGCTACGCCGCGCATCGGATTAGTGCTGGAAAAAAACGGCGGAATGATCGGCAAAATGCAGCTGCCATTCCGGCTTTTTGCCGGCGGACCGATCGGCAGTGGAAAACAATTTCTGCCGTGGGTGCATATGGACGATGTTGTGCGGGGGATAATGTTTCCGGCGGAGAACCAGCAATTTCAAGGCATCTATAATCTTGTCTCGCCGAATCCCGTTACGATGAACGAGTTTGCAAAAACATTTGGCGCAATTCTTCATCGTCCTTCATGGCTTCCCGTTCCGGATCTTGCATTGAAGATCCTCTACGGTGAAGGGGCAAAAGTGATCCTGTCCGGCCAAAAAGCAGTACCTGCACGATTGCAGTCAGCGGGATATGAATTTTCATTTTCCGCTCTTCACTCCGCACTCAAAAACATTCTTGGTGACATCTGAAAAATAGGTTGTCCATTGTCATTCTCTACGAGTCGTAGACTGAGCGAAGCGAAGAATCTTATTCTTCTATTTGAGTAGAAAATCGAGATTCCTCGTTGCTTCACTCCTTGGAATGACATTGATGTGAGATTTTTCAGATGTCTCTACTTGAGTAATGATATATCGTATCAATTTGCGTATGCACCGGTACGTTTTAAGTATATTCGCGTTGCAGTTTCCTGAGCAATTCTACAAATGATATTTCTCTGTTGTAATAGTCCTTATTTAACGGTAAAATTTATTGGCACCATCATCTCCGATCACTTACTTATTGGAAAACCGTGAAAAAGATCTGTCTCGTTATTGCATTTTTAAATCTCTCCTCTGCACTATTCTTTCATCATTTGGATGCTCAGGAACGCAAAGTATTTTCTGTTCTTCCGGGATTTTCTGTCAGTCCATACT
>CAJBTU010000040.1 GCA_903958625.1 uncultured Ignavibacteriota bacterium
CAATCAAGTATACTCAAAGCCCTACGTTTGTTAATGAGCAAATTCAATCAGATCCTGAAGTTTTTGCACTTGGGCAAAACTATCCGAATCCCTTCAATCCATCTACCACTCTGAGATTCAGCATTCCTGAAAGAAGTAATGTCCGGCTCTCCATCTTCAACACTCTCGGTCAAAAAATCTCTGAAATTGTGAATGAAACGAAGGATGCAGGTACTTACGAACAGTCATTCAACGCATCTCAATTATCGTCAGGGATTTATTTTTACAGGATTGAAGCAACATCAGTGAGTAATTCAAAGACATTTGTGGAAACAAAGAAGATGGTTTTGATGAAGTAATAAAAATAATGTATTCGCAGTTCGTGAAAGGAGTGCGATGTATGAAAACGATGATGAGATGTTTGGTGGTGGTGATTTTTGTCGGCACAACGTCTATACAGTCAAATGCGCAGTGGTTTCAGACTAATGGTCCCTCCGGCGGTGGTGTTTATTGCTTTGCTGTGAGCACCAATGGGGCAAGCGGCACGAATCTGTATGCCGGAACGGGCAACGGAGTTTTTCTTTCCACAAACAACGGCACAAGCTGGAGCGCGGTTGACCTGCCCCCAGTTTATGTACCAATGCTAAGTTAGTAAATTTCTTCAGGCATTGGCAAGCTGAAGTGGATAAAAAGTTTCTGGTGCTGGTGGTCGATATTTCAAACTGCTGTGTGGTTTAATCGTGTTGTAATGTTTTCTCCATTGTTCTGTGACAACTTCTGCTTCGTACATCGTGTCAAAGATTTCACCATTCAATAATTCATCTCTGAGCTTTCCATTGAACGATTCAATATAACCGTTCTCCCAAGGACTTCCCGGTTCAATGAACAATGTATCAACTCCAACATTGTGTAACCACGTTCTTACAACCTCTGCAACAAATTCCGGTCCATTGTCTGAGCGGATATATTGCGGAGTACCTCGAACAACAAAAAGTTTTGCTAACGCTTCAACAACATCATTGGCAGTGATCTTTCTGCCGATGTGAATACTCAAACATTCTCTGGTGTACTCATCGATGATGTTCAGCATACGCAGTGCTTTTCCATTGCTTGTTCTGTCAGCAACAAAATCATAACTCCAGACATGATTCCGGTGTGTTGGACGAAGACGAATACACGATCCATCATTGAACCATAACCGTCGTCGTTTCGGTTGCTTTTTCGGCACTTTTAAGCCTTCTTTGCGCCATATCCGTTCAACTCGCTTATGATTCACATGCCAGCCTTCATACCGTAGCATTGCCGTTATTCGTCTGTAACCATATCGACCATACTCACACGCTAACTCCGTGATAAGCGCGATCAATTCTTGCTCCTCTTGACTGACTTTCGTCTCTTGCCTCTGTGTTGATCTGGGTTGGTCAAGTGCTGCGCACACACGGCGCTCTGAATATCCTAACTCATCTTGAATTTCTTTGACCGCCCGACGTTTTTTCGCCGGGCTTAAAAGTTTCCCCGTGCTGCTTCCTTCAAAATCGATATATCTATCGTTTGATCTGCTACGACTTTTCGTAATCGCTGGTTCTCTTGTTCTATCTCTTTGAATCGCTTTGCTTGATCAATCCTGAGGCCGCCATATTCTTTTCGCCATTTGTAATATGTTGCATCACTGATTTCGAGTTGACGGACTGCCTCTGCAAGTGTGAGACCCTTCGATTGTAATACTTCTGCTTCTCGCAGTTTGTTGATGATTGTTTCTGCGGTGTGTTTCTTTTTGCCCATTGCTGACCCCTTCCTTGATGTTTTCCAATATATCAAATTGGATCATCTTTTGGGGGGCAGGTCACCGAAATACAAAGTAAAAAATCCATTGTATCCGCTGGTCGAAATCCTCTGCCGAGGTCACCCCCAATTCATCAATATTCCGCTAAGTCTCTCAACTTTATCTAACAACTTCAAAGGAGTTATATCGCTATGAATACAACAATGAATAATCTTATTCGAGTAATTTCACCATTACTCATCCTGTCAATACTATTGATGTCTTGCAGTGCCTCTCAACATGCTGGAAAAACATATAAGAAACGTCCAGCAGCTATAGAAACAAATGGGGATGTATGGTATGAATATTGGCAGGATCAATTGGATGCAAGAGAAGGGAAAGTTATTGCTCCCGGAAGTGATTCTCCTGAAGTGGCTCGTAATGCCTATGACCTAGCATTATCAGATAGAGGAAAAAAGGAACAAACCGCAACTCTAAATACTATTTTAACAATTCTTGGAAGCATCTTTGTTGTTTCAATTTTAGTTTCTGCACTTAGTGTTTCTGCAGCAACTAGTGCCGCGAGTCAGAATTAGCGCTTGGTTAAACATTTTATTTTGAGTCCAATCAATATCTATAAACACTAAAGCTCGTTACTTTGCAACGAGCTTTTTTATTAATGGAAGAGAAAATAAATTGTATTGCCTTAAGAGGTAATTGCTAAGAATAACGTATTTTTGTGATTGACATGTTCAAATCAATTCAGTACCTATTTAGTTCTCACTGAAAAAGTCAGCTATAAATGGAACCTTTAAAAAAGCTGTACGTCTAAGAGCATAACAAAAACAAGGAAAAGCACAATATGCGCACGAAGACAACACAGCAATTAAGTTTTGGCGACGGATTCATCGATCCGTCGCTGTATGAACTTGATGAAGAACTAAAACGAGTCGATCAATTGCTTTCGCAG
>CAJBTU010000041.1 GCA_903958625.1 uncultured Ignavibacteriota bacterium
GAGGCGCTACGACAGGAGTGTTATAGCAGAAATAATCTTCGGGCGACAATCCGTTCCCCCGGTACTCTTTGCCGGATTCGTCCGCGATGACAAAATCCCACGCATGCCGCCAATCCGTTTTATGCGTAATGGAACCGTTGATTCCCTGCGAAACTTTCCACTCGCCAAAGAACGGAAGCTCCGGAAAGACGAAGCGGAACTTGTCGAAGCGGGATTTTCTATTCTGGTGATAATAATAATTTTCCTCCGGCGAACCGGGAGCGAAGTAGAGTAAAACAAGATCGGACTGTTCCTGCCTGAATTTCAATGAATAGATCGTAGCAAGAACAACAACATTGAACGGCAGCACAAAGATCGGCAGACCATGCACGCCGAAGACGCTGGTAAAGAAAATATTAAAGATCAGCGTCATGACCGTTGAAAGAATAATCAGAAGGATCGTCTTTCGGGATATAATGATCAGGCTGCCACCCAGCGCAAAGGCAACAAGGATAGCGTTCAACGATGTCTGGATATAGAGTGCTGGAGTGGGATCGGGAAAGAGAAGTTTCACCAGGAAATAATTCAATGCGTAGGCGATGATACTGTTCACGACCAGCACGCGGGAAAAGAACAGTATGGAAACGGCAATGATCACGCCGGCCAGGACGTCGGACTGGAACAGAATGAAACCGAAGGAATGGAAATACAGCCGTATGTATTCCGGCACTGCCGTAAAAAAGCCCGGTTGCACACTGTTCGTCTTGAAGTGCACCCAGTCAAATGTTTTGATGAACGTCAGAAAAATATCCAGCGAAAGAATGAACGGTAAACTCAATCCCGGAAGATTGAACGATGACGCAAGATAATGTTCAAGCGATGTGGAGGCAAAGAATGTTACAACAATAAAGACGAGGATGAATCCCACATACAGCGGCGTAAGTTCGCAATAATATGCGCCGGCCGCACCGAACAGAATCCCGTTGAAGCCGTAGAATCCCGTACGGATCCGTTCGTGATTGTACTTCAATGCCTGCGCCAGCAGTGTGGATATAACCGCGCCGAGCAGCGCAAACAATCCGATGACCGGGCTGACGAATGTTGCTATGATCAGAACTGCACCAACCCAGCGCCGGTTACTGAAAAATATCTGGGCATAACTGTAGAATATGGTGTCGATGAAAGTTCGCAGTGTCAAAATGTTCATACCAGAGAGAATTTTTTTAATGAATCCGGCGTCTGTTCCAGTTGCATCACGTAATCGAGCGATTCCCCTTTACGGATCACTTCAACCCCTCCTTTTTCCATGATCATCACCACCGACGGACGCAGCGTGATGAACTGCATCCATTGCGTCATCGTGTATGCTCCCACATTAAAGAGAACAACATGTTCCCCTTTTTTCATAGCCGGCAGCGAAATGTCTTCGTGGATGCAGTCGATGTTCATGCAGAGCGGACCAAAGACCGACGCATTTTCCTTGATCACACCTGTCGCCTGCGCCGGAACCAGTTTATGCTTGTACCAAAAACTTGTAAAGAGAAGATTAATCCCCGCGTCTATTATATATGCCCGTTTCCCGTCCGAAAGCCGTTTGAGTGCGGCGATCGTGCTGATGAGAAATCCGGCATTATCGATCAGCGCCCGGCCGGATTCAAGGATCAGCGTCGGCATGGAATCGCCGTACGATTCCAGTTCGAACAGCGGTCCGGTGATTGCATCGGCATATTGATCGAGCGCCGGAAGTGCTTCTTCTGCCTGAAGATATTGTCCTTTCAGCGTGTTGTGCGAGGGCAATCCGCCGCCGGCATCAAGATACTCAAGATGAACATTATGCTGCGCTTTCAGCCAGTTGGCCAGCGTGACCATCTTTGTCATCGCAATGCGGTACGGTTCCGGACTCATCATATAGGTGCCGATATGGGAATGCAGTCCGACAAGCTTCAATTTTTTGTTCACAACTATACGCTTCAGCGCTTCACGGGCTTCGCCGTTCTCATAATTGAATCCAAACCGGTCCCATTTCGGATAGACCCCGACGTCATAATTCACGCGGATGGCTACCTGAGCCGTGAGACCAAGCCGTTCCGTGATCTCGATAAGTTCATACAGTTCATCGTAATGATCGATATGGATCTTTGCTTTTTCGCGGATCGCCCGTTCCAATCCTTCCGTGGATTTATCGGGACCGTTGAAGATAATATGTTCCCCCTGCACACCAAGGCGGCGCGCGCGGTCATACTCAAATTCCGACACGACCTCTGCCCATGATCCTTCCTGATGGAACACCGAACAGACGGCATTCATGTAATTTGTCTTGTACGACCAGGCAAACTGCACCTTTGGGTACCGTGTGCGAAAGATACGTGCAACATTCCTTTGATTTTCTCGCATCACTCGCTCGGACATGACGAACAGCGGCGAACCATACTGCGCAACAAGTTCCTTCACCGGCAGATCTTCAATTTCCGTTTTCGGCTGACTGACGGTCGCATTTCCGAACTTGTTCATAAATCCGGAATACTGTTTGTTGATGATCGGCCTTTCGTATTGTTTTTTACCCATGGCTCAGTTCTCCGTGTACGGTGATGGTTTCAAATTGTTTGATGTCGGTGATCCAGTCCCATGAATACCGGATGAACATCTTCCCGATATCATACGTAGTAAATGGCCGGACTGTTTTTCCTAAAGCCAGCTGCAGCAGCGCATACGGCAAATTCTGTCCGGCCGCTGCAGGAAGATAGACCCAGGCGGGAAACCGCGGATTGATTTCGATCAGATGATACTCGTTTGTCTCTTTATCCTTCACAAATTCCAGTTCAAGTCCACTCTTCCATTGCAGTGCGGCGATTGTTTTCTTGGAGAGTTCCAGCAATGCTGGGTCGTGAATGGTGATTCCGGACCATCCCTTTCCTTTATCAGTGATGTACATTTTCTTCATCGCCACTGCACCGATCATTTCGGATCCGTTTCCCAGTGCGCAAACATTGTACTCGTCACCGGCTA
>CAJBTU010000042.1 GCA_903958625.1 uncultured Ignavibacteriota bacterium
ATGAACTCAGAAATTCGTACATATCCCGATGTTCCTGATGCACAGGGACATTTCGGCGTTTTTGGCGGACGATATATACCCGAAACACTTCTTCCGGCATCGGAGGAACTGTCGGTGTGGTATGACAAGGTGAAGAATGACGATACCTTTCAAAAAGAATTTCAGTATTACCTGAAATATTTTGTCGGACGGGAAACCCCCTTGTTCTTTGCAGAACGGCTAACGGCCTTTGCCGGTGGAGCGAAGATCTATCTGAAACGCGAGGATCTCTGTCACACTGGTGCACACAAGATCAATAATACGATCGGACAGATCCTGATCGCTCAGCGGATGGGGAAGAAACGTATCATTGCAGAAACTGGTGCTGGTCAGCATGGCGTTGCTACGGCAACGGTCTGCGCATTGTTTGGCTTGCAGTGCATTGTCTATATGGGTGTTGAGGATATGGAGCGACAGGCGCCGAATGTATATCGCATGAAATTACTCGGTGCCGAAGTGCGGCCGGTTTCTACCGGAAGCAAAACATTGAAGGATGCAACCAGTGAAGCGATTCGTGACTGGGTGACGAACGTGAAAGATACTTTTTATATCATCGGTTCCGTCGTTGGTATGCACCCGTATCCAATGATGGTCCGCGATTTTCAATCGGTGATCGGTAAGGAAACGCGTCAACAGATACTGGAGAGCGAACATCGCCTTCCGGATGTCATTACGGCATGCGTCGGCGGCGGAAGCAACGCCATGGGTATCTTTTATCCGTTCCTGAATGATACTCCAGCGGTGAAGTTGATCGGCGTAGAAGCGGCAGGATACGGTCTTGATTCGGGAAAACATTCCGCAGCACTGGCAAAAGGAAAACAGGGAGTTTTGCACGGTTCCATGCAGTACCTGCTTCAGGATGAGAACGGACAAGTAGAAATTGCGCATTCGATTTCGGCCGGATTGGACTATCCCGGCGTGGGTCCGGAACATTGTTACTTGAAAGACAATAAATTTGTGGAATATGTTTCCATCACCGATCAGGAAGCATTGGATGCGCTGCAACTACTTGCACGAAAAGAAGGGATCATTCCTGCCCTTGAATCGTCTCATGCTGTTTCCTATGCCGTGAAACTGGCGGCGACAATGAAGAAGGATGGTATCATTATTGTCAATTTATCCGGACGAGGCGATAAAGACCTTGGCACGGTCATGAAAGAACTGAAATTATAGTCCATGAAACTCTCGATCATCATTACGTCATGGAATACAGAAAAACTTTTGCAGGCATGCCTTCGATCCATCAAGTCATTTCCCCCGTCATGTTCGTTTGAAACAATTGTTGTTGATAATGCTTCCAGAGATTCATCCGCAGTAATGGTTGCAAAGGAATTCCCCGAAGTACTTTTGCTGAAGAATGCCGTGAATGCGGGATATGCCGGCGGAAATAATATTGGTTATGGCCGTTCCAATGGTGAGTATATTCTTTTGTTGGGAAGTGATACCGAGGTTTTTCCGAAGACCATTCAGCGAATGACGGAATATTTGGATTCGCATCCCGATGTTGGCATCGTCTCTTGCCGTCTGGAACTTCCCAACGGGAATTTACAGGGGTCGTGCAAAAGGTTCCCGACCGTTGCCAATGCCGCTGCGATGTATTGTTCCATGCATTTTCTGAACAGAAAGTATCTGATGGCAGATTTCGATCACGCATCGGAAAAAGAGATCGATCAGCCCGACGCAACGTGCATTATGATCCGTCGCACGGCTTTGGATCATATAATCTTCGACGAACGGTTTTCCATCCTCTATAATGACGTTGATCTTTGTCAGCGGGTGAAACGAAAGGGATGGAAGATCTGTTTTGTTCCGGATGTCAAAGCCATCCATCTGGGAAGCCAAAGCACAAAACAGGCGCCCCCCAATGTCCGTTTAGTGATGTATCAGAATATCCTGCTGTACTATCAGACGTATTTTGGACGTTATTCCCGTTTTATATTGACTCCTATTCTTGTCGTGCGGTTTATGCTTGCAACGCGAAGTCTGCGCGGATACAGTCTGTTCTACTCATTGAACAAAGCGAAATTATCATGATCGGCGAAGAGATACGAAATATGGTCTTCCGCGATACAACAACATTGTATCACTCGATGCCCGAAGATGCCGTGGCAAAACAATTGATCGCGTTCACCAAAAAACATGCAGGGAAGAAGATCCTGGATATGGGCTGTGCGACAGGGAATTATTCTGTGGTGCTGAAAAATATGGGATACGATGTAAAAGGCGCGGATGTCAATCCTGCGTATGTGGCGCGGGCCCGAGAGCGCGGAATTGATGCTGTGCAGATCGGAAACGGAATCCCGTTCCCCGATAAATCCTTTGATACGGTAATCTGTTTTGAAGTGATCGAACATGTGCCGGACCTGAAAGAGCTCTTTACCGAAGCAAAACGTCTTGCAGCAAAAAACATCCTGTTTACTACACCGAACTCTGAATTTGTGGATGAACTTGTGCGGCAGGGATTGCTCTATGAACATTTTGCCGAATTGGACCACAAGAATTTCTTTACAAAAGATTCGCTCATCAGGATCCTTCAGGAATATTTCCCTCATGTCGATGTCATGAAAGGGGACGGCATCAATCCGTTTGCGTTGTTCGGCTTCATGCCGGTGCGAATGCTGGGAAAGATTCTCACGAAGTTCGGAATTATCCGGCCGAAATATCATTTTCGGTTATTCGCGGTCTGTA
>CAJBTU010000043.1 GCA_903958625.1 uncultured Ignavibacteriota bacterium
GTCCCAGCATGGTACCATCCCTTGGAGTTTTTTCATCCCGCCAATGCTAATTTTGTCACGGTTAATCATTGTGCGGATGCATTGAAGACGGTCAATATCTTCATCCGAATACATTCTCTGGTTGCCGGGAGTTTTGAAGGGAATAATTAACCCCTCGCGTTCATACAACCGGAGCGTTTGAACGGAAACGGAAAGTTTTTTGGCTGCTTTTCCAATGGTAAGAGTTGGGATATGACTTTTAGAAGGGACCATAGCTACATTTATGATTAGCAAGTTTTATGCCGTTATTACATCGTTGAATTTGTGAAAAAAACCGAAAAACTTCCTTTTTTTGATAAAAGGTGAGCATCCTTTCCTATCTGTGAAAAGCGGTGAAAAAAAACGCTTTTATTTGAGCTAATATTGTTGGATTTTTCAACATGCCGTTATCAGACAAATGGCACTCTAATTGCAGATACATCGTTCGAGTTTTCGATTTTTACAATAAGAAAGGATGAGTTATGTCAAAGTATGTATATAGTTTTGGTGGGGGACGTGCTGAGGGAAAAGCCGGAATGAAATCATTGCTCGGCGGTAAAGGGGCCAACCTAGCGGAGATGACCAATATAGGATTACCCGTTCCGCCGGGATTCACGATAACAACAGAAGTCTGCACGTATTTCTACGCTCACAATAAGCATTATCCGACAACACTTGCCAAAGAAGTATTCACCGCAATTCAAAAATTGAATAAACATATGGGTGCAAAATTCGGTGATCCGAAGAATGCATTATTGGTATCCGTTCGTTCGGGTGCACGTGCTTCAATGCCGGGTATGATGGATACAATTTTGAATTTGGGCATGAATGATATTGTTGCCGAAGGATTGATTGAAAAAACGAAGAACCCGCGTTTCGTGTACGATTCGTACCGACGTTTCGTGCAGATGTACGGTGATGTTGTGATGGGAGTGCAGGCAAAAGGAAAACATGATTCCGATCCGTTCGAAATGATCATTGAGCATAAGAAGAAAGAAAAAAATGTTACGCTCGACACCGATCTGACATCGGATGATCTGAAGGACCTGGTAAAATTATTCAAAAAAGCGATCAAGCAAAATACCGGAAAAGATTTTCCGGATGATCCCGAAGATCAGTTATGGGGTGCCGTCGGCGCAGTGTTCGGATCATGGAACAACGAACGTGCAAACGCATACCGCAAGATGAACGGGATTCCGACCTCGTGGGGTACTGCCGTGAACATTCAGGCGATGGTGTACGGAAACATGGGAGAGAATTCAGGAACAGGTGTTGCTTTCACACGCAACGCAGCAACAGGCGAGAACGAATTCTACGGCGAATATCTGATGAACGCTCAGGGCGAAGACGTTGTTGCGGGTATCCGCACACCGCTGCACATCAGCGAGTTGAAAAAAGCACGTCCGGTGATCTACAAACAATTGGATCTAATCAGAAAGAATCTTGAAAAACATTTCCATGACATGATGGATATCGAGTTCACGATCCAGGATGGAAAATTATATATGCTGCAATGCCGCGCCGGAAAACGGACAGCCCTTGCCGCTATCCGCATTGCGATCGATATGGTGAAAGAACGTTTGATCACCGATAAAGAAGCGCTCATGCGAATTGAACCGGATGCATTGAATCAGTTGCTCCGTCCGATCTTCGATCTGCTGGAAAAAGATATCGCGATCAAAAACGGCCGCCTGCTTGCAAAAGGATTGGCAGCCGGTCCGGGTGCCGCAACAGGACGCGTTGTGTTTACCGCTCCTGATGCTGAAGAATGGAAGAGCCGCGGAGAACTGGTGATCCTTTGCCGCACAGAAACTTCTCCCGAAGATATCAAAGGCATGGATGCGTCGGAAGGAATTCTGACGGCATTCGGCGGAATGACATCGCACGCCGCTCTTGTGGCTCGCCAAATGGGAAAAGTATGTATCGTCGGCTGTTCCTCCATCGAAGTTGATTACAAATCTCTTTCGATGAAGGTGGCCGGAAAGATCGTTAAACAAGGTGATTGGATCTCCATCGACGGTTCAACCGGAGAAGTGATTGAAGGGAAAATCCCGACAAAACCTTCAGAAGTGATGGAAGTGCTGATCAGCAAAACACTCAATCCGAAAAAAGCCCCGATCTATGAAAATTTTGCAAAGATCATGGCTTGGGCAGACAAATATCGCGTGCTGAAGATCCGTACAAATGCAGATCAGCCGGACCAGGCAGTGAATGCCGTTGCGTTTGGTGCTGAAGGTATCGGACTGTGCCGCACGGAACATATGTTCTTCGGTGAAGGAAAGATCATGCCGATGCGTGAGATGATCCTTGCCGACGATGTTGATCAACGAAAAAAAGCATTGGCAAAATTACTGCCGCTGCAGCGTGAAGATTTCGAAGGAATTTTCCGCGCAATGGACGGTCTGCCGGTAACGATCCGTACGATCGATCCGCCGCTTCATGAATTCCTGCCGCACGATAAAGAGATGCAGCAGACCATTGCGAAAGAGATGGGAATTCGTTTTGAAAAAGTGCAGCGCCGCGTTCAGGAATTGCATGAATTCAATCCGATGCTCGGGTTCCGCGGATGCCGTCTCGGTATCATCTATCCTGAGATCACCGAAATGCAAAGCCGTGCCATATTTGAAGCAGCGGCCAATGTCATGAAGGAAGGGAAAGAAGTGTTTCCCGAAATCATGATTCCGCTTGTCGGCAATGTTCTGGAATTGGATCATCAGGCGAAATTGGTCCACAAAATGGCAAAAGATGTAATGACCGAACGGAAGATGAAGATTAAATATCACGTCGGAACAATGATCGAAGTTCCGCGCGGTGCGCTCACGGCCGATAAGATTGCGGACGTAGCGGAGTTCTTCAGCTTTGGAACAAACGACCTGACGCAGACAACGATCGGTATCAGCCGCGACGACTCAGGACGATTCCTGTTGCCGTATGTTGAGATGGATATCTATGCAAAGGATCCGTTTGAAGCGATCGATCGCGAAGGTGTCGGAGAATTGATGAAGATCGCCGTTGAAAAAGGGAGATCGAAAAAGCCGCGTCTGAAGATCGGTATCTGCGGCGAACATGGCGGCGAACCGTCCAGCGTTGAATTCTGCCATCAGATCGGTTTGGATTACGTCAGCTGTTCACCGTTCCGTGTGCCGATCGCGCGCCTTGCAGCAGCACGCGCAGCACTGAAAGAAGCAAAAAAGAAATAACTATAACGTCATCCCGTTCCCAAAATCTTTTGGGAACGGGATTTTTTTAAATAGAGGGCGGGATCAGACATGAATGCCAAAGAACGGATGTTTCATTCCATTGAACATACGATCAACGATATTGCTAAAATGCAGGATATCGTGATCAAATTGACGCGGGAGATCCACGAAGTTCATGTTGCAAAGGAACACGAAGCAAAGCTTGTGGTTATGAAAGAGCAGGTGAACGCTTTGAAGACGCAGATGGATGCAATGCAGGAATTTCTTTATTCATGCGAGCGTCCAACGGAATTCAAAGAACGCCGTCTGTCGGAGATAGATGTTGCATCGTAATATTTTTTTAAAATAAAGCTGCAACATTGGTTCATATTCCGGTGTATCAGAGATCGTCTGTTTGAACAGAGGAACGGAAGTTCACCGGAATAAAGCATTTCTGCCTTTCTTCCTCTCGAAAGATAGCCGCATAACATTCTCATAAATTATATTATGCAGGTATCCATCTATAGAATAGTGATACAATAACCATTATGAAATATATACTTCTCGTTTTATTTCCAGTTGTACTGCTCCGGGCACTTCCATCTTATACAGGGTATTCGGGCGGGACAGGCAGCAAGGGATTCTGTTCTGCAAGCTGTCACGGAAGCGGCACCGGTACCATTAGTATAACCGGATTTCCTCAGACGTATGAACCGCTGGCAACGTACACCATCACCGTACGTCACAACGGCGGTTCTAAGATCTCTAACTTCAATGCATCCTCCCGTAAAGGTTTAACAACGGTACCGGCCGGTTCATTTACTGCTGGGACAAATTCGGTATTGTACTCCGTTGCGAGTTATGAAAGCGGCGTCCGTGCGGGCACCAACAGTATTGATTCTGCCGTGTTCAAATGGACGGCACCCGCTGCCGGGACCGGAGAGGTGAAGATCTATCTTGCCGGATTACAGGGGACGAAAAGCGGAACGAATACTAAACTTACCGTTAGTTCATCAGAAAATGTCACCGGTGTTGCTCGAACGGAAAATGTTGCCGGAACATTTGAACTGGCTCAGAATTTTCCGAATCCATTCAATCCTTCCACGGTCATCTGGTATACTATTCCATCTTCAGGATATTTGGAGATTGTAATGTTCGACATGCTCGGGAACGAGATCCAGACGTTGTTCAACGGGTATCAGCCAAAAGGATCCCACGCGATTGTGGTCGATGTTTCCGGCCGGAGCAAAATTAAGAATACACTTTCAAGCGGCATCTATTTTTATTCACTGCGGATGAACGGATTTGTTTGCACAAAAAAAATGATGGTCTTAAAATGATCTTACGATCCATGTTGTAGACGGTTGCTCCAAACGGTAATATGATGGTGATGCTTCACATACCGTCTTCCTCTATAACATAACAGCAAGACGGCGGGATTCAGAAACTTTGAACCCGCCGTTTTTCATTTTATAGAAAAAGGAATTTCTATAATGCCGTTCATATATGCAACGTTGAATTTTTTCACATTTTTCTTTTTGCAAAAACATACGGCAATCCTTCGCATTATCGAAAACAAGACAATAAAGTGTTGTCGAAAAACCGCTCTTTTTATGGGTAAATAAATAGCACACTATTTGCTGATACATCTTCCGATGGAGTGAAGGTATTTCTCTGCGCCATCACAGCAATTTCTTCCACAACAACGACCAGGCGACTATGGCTCAAGGCGAAAAACAACAGCACCCCAGCGGTGACAATCGTTTTAAATTATTGGATCGTGCAATTACCAAACACCAGGCACGCGGCGATGCACTGATTGAAGTGCTGCATGTTGCACAGGGTATTTTCGGATACCTTGAAAACGATCTTCTCATCTATGTGGCCCGCGCATTGAAACTTCCGCTGAGCAGGGTCTATGGGGTGGCTACGTTCTATCATTTCTTCAATTTAAAACCGAACGGCGAACATACCTTTGTGCTCTGCATGGGAACGGCGTGTTATGTAAAAGGGGCAGAGCATATTCAAACCGCGCTGGAAGAACATCATCAATGCAAATTCGGACAAACAACGAAAGACAACAAAGTATCGTTTATTACTGCGCGGTGTGTCGGGTCGTGCGGACTTGCTCCGGTTGCAGTGCTGGATGATGCCGTCGTCGGCAAACTGAATCCCGAAGAATCTATCAAACGAGTTGAACAATTAAAGAACACTCCGCGTGAGGTATTAGCATGACACTGGAAGATCTGCAGGAACTATCGGAAAAAGAACAGCAGCGTCAGTCGGAGAAGAAACATCGCATCCTCTATTGTTCGGCGGCAGGATGTGTTTCCTGCGGCAGCGATAAGGTCAGTGCGGCGCTGAAAGCAAAGATCAAGGAACACGCTCTGGAAAAAGAATGTGAAGTGATCGGCACCGGTTGTCTTGGCTTGTGCGGGGAAGGTCCGCTGGTGAAAGTGCAAAGTGACAATACGCTCTATCAGAATGTTGACGTGCAAGCAGCGGAACAGATCGTGGAATCACACATCATCAGCAACACAAAGGTTGCAGCGCATCTCAGCGATATGTCGGCGCCGTTCTTTGCGTCGCAGACGAAGATCGTTCTGGAGAATTGCGGCGAGATCAATTCTGAAAGTATCGACGAATATATCGGTGTGCGCGGCTACGAAGGTCTGGCGCGGGCTGTCAACGAAATGCAGCCGGCCGAAGTGACTGAAGAGATCCGCAAAAGCGGATTACGGGGACGCGGCGGCGCCGGTTATTCAACAGGATTGAAATGGGGGATCGTCAGCAAAGCGCACGGCGAACAAAAATATGTCGTCTGTAATGCGGACGAAGGTGATCCCGGTGCGTTCATGGACCGCAGCGTTCTGGAAGGAGATCCGCACAGGGTGCTGGAAGGTATGGCAATTGCCGGATATGCAGTTGGTGCAACGCAGGGATATGTCTATTGCCGCGCGGAATATCCGCTGGCGATCGAACGCCTGAAACTTGCCATCAAACAGGCAGAGAAGATGGGGTTGCTCGGCAACCGTATTCTGGAATCACAGTTCAATTTCCGGATCGATATCCGCATCGGTGCGGGTGCGTTTGTCTGCGGCGAAGAAACGGCGCTGCTCCAATCCATCGAAGGGAAACGCGGAAATCCGAAACCGCGCCCGCCGTATCCATCCGAGAAAGGCCTCTGGGGAATGCCGACGCTGATCAATAACGTGGAGACATTCGCCAATATCGCGCCGATCATACGGAACGGAAGCGACTGGTTCTCGAAGATCGGTACGGAAAAAAGTAAAGGAACGAAAGTTTTCGCACTGGCAGGCAATATCAAAAATACAGGACTCATCGAAGTGCCGATGGGAATTCCGCTCCGTAAAATTATTTTCGATATCGGCGGCGGAACGCCAGACGGTACAGAATTTAAAGCAGCGCAGACCGGTGGACCATCCGGCGGCTGCATTCCCTCGGACCACCTTGATCTTCCGGTGGATTACGAATCGCTCTCTAAGGTCGGTTCCATCATGGGGAGCGGCGGATTGATCGTGATGGATTCAACATCCAAGATGGTGGAAGTAGCAAAATTCTTTATGCAGTTCTGCATGGATGAATCGTGCGGTAAGTGCATTCCGTGCCGTGTTGGTACCAGACATATTTACGGACTGCTCGACAAGATCTCGAAGAAAAAAGCGACACAGGATGATATGGTGCTGCTTGAGGAATTATGCATGATGGTGAAAGAAACAAGTTTATGCGGTCTTGGGCAATCGGCTCCGAATCCGGTCCTTTCCACTCTGCGGTTCTTCCGTAATGAATACGAGGTATTATTGCAGCCGGTGGAAACATACATGGGGGAACCGGGTGTGGAAGTGAATTTTGAAAAATGAACTTGATGCCGGTGTCAAGCATCCATCTTCTGCGTAACGTGATATTTTTAAAATGTATCGATTTCAAAAATTTTTAACGTACATCAATTCTCAACGGGTTCACCATGGCAGTCAAAACATTAACGATTAACGGCGAACAATACAGCGCTCAGGAAGGCGAATCGATCCTTTCCGTTGCGCGTCAGCATAACATTCCCATTCCGACCCTCTGTCATCTGGAAGGATTATCAACCGTCGGTGCCTGCAGATTATGCGTTGTGCAGATCGAAGGAATACCCAAACTCCTTCCCGCCTGCACGACAAAAGTGGAAGAAGGAATGGTTATTCACACAGCGAACGAAAAACTGAACAAATACCGGAGAATGATCGTTGCGCTTCTTGCGTCGGAAGGGAATCACGTCTGTGCGGTCTGCGTTGCCAACAATCACTGCGAACTGCAGGATCTCGCCTATGAGGTCGGTTTGGTACGGGTACGGTATCCGTATCTCTTCCCGAAAAAGACATTGGACGCAACGCACAAAGATTATGTGATGGACCATAACCGATGCGTTCTGTGCACACGATGTGTCCGAGTTTGCGACGAAGTGGAAGGGGCCCATGTGTGGGACGTTGCGGGGCGCGGGATCAATTGCGAGATCATTACGGGACTTGATTATGCATGGGGAAATTCGCAGACCTGTACTGAATGCGGAAAATGCGTCATGGTTTGTCCGACCGGAGCATTATTTGAAAAAGGGGTGACAGTTTCCGAAATGGAGAAGAAAAAAGGATTCCTGAAATACATCATCACTGCGCGGCAGAAAAAGGAATGGGTTTCGATCTCGAATGACTAAACAATAAAAATCATTGGCCATCCGGTCCGAGGACGAATCGAAGGGTGATCGATGAAGTGAATGAAAAAAGAATATTTATTAAAGGCGAGTTGAAGATAAAGCGGGAAGCCTCCCAAAAAATGTTCTAACAAACAGCAATTATCATGAGCAATACATATGAACGTACAATATCATCCCTGGAAGCGCAGCAGGGGTATTTCCTTATTCTCAAAAATAAGCTTTCTTTCTTCCCAGAAGTCGGGTCATCATTTCCGTTGACGGACGGACATGTGAAAAAGGAAGCGAAAATAGAATCCTATCACTGTGAGTGTCAGGGGCCCGACCAGCCCCACGATCATTATTTTGTCCGCTGGTCCGGGTTGGCACAAGGTGATCGTTTAACCGTTAAACGGGCGCTGCGAGACCAACAATTATTTTCAATAGAGATAGAAGAGTAACTATGGGCGATATCATTCAAAAACCAAAAGTAGCAACAGTATGGCTCGGCGGATGTTCGGGATGCCATATGTCATTTCTCGATCTTGACGAACGGCTGATCGATCTTGCCGATAAGATCGACATAGTCTTCTCACCGATCGCCGACATCAAAACATTCCCCGCGAATGTGGATATCACTCTGGTGGAAGGTGCGGTAACGAACGACGAGAACGAAGAGATGGCGCATACGGTGCGCAAACATTCGAAGTATGTGATATCGTTCGGAGATTGTGCGACAACCGGAAATGTTACCGCAATGCGAAACAGATTCGGTACGGCGGAATTGATCGACCGGGCGTACAAAGAACTTGCCGATATCTGCAATTCCATACCGAACGATCATACGCTTATCGCACAGTTGAATGAGCAGGCGTTGCCGCTGCACCATGTGATCCGGGTGGATGCATTTCTGCATGGTTGTCCCCCGACTCCGGATGAGATCTGGTTTGCGATGAACGAACTTTTGCAGGGGAGAATTCCAATTTTTAATACACAATTCCTGCGGTACGGTTAAGAATCGAATGATTGTTGCATTGGATCAATGATCCACTGAAACAATTTCTTCACAGCGCTATTATTATTTGAAATGGAAAACAATGTCTGATATTATCACTATCTCGCCCGTTACACGCATTGAAGGTCACGCAAAGATCACCATTCATCTCAATTCGATAGGTGAAGTGGAAGATGCCCGTTTTCACGTGAATGAATTCCGCGGATTCGAAAAGTTCTGTGAAGGACGATTGTTATGGGAAATGCCGGGTCTTACGTCGCGCATTTGCGGTATCTGTCCCGCAAGCCATCTTGTCACTTCCGCAAAAGCAGGGGATGATATTCTTTCCATCGGGATACCGGAGACGGCGGAAAAACTGCGCCGCATGCTGGTTCTTGCTCAATGGATCCAGTCGCACGCTCTCAGCTTTTTCCATCTTTCGTCTCCCGATTTCCTTTTAGGATTCGATGCCGATCCTGCCGTGCGTAACATTTTTGGCATGATTGCGCACGATAAGGAATTTGCGCGGAGAGGGATCCGTCTGCGGAAGTTCGGTCAGCAGATCATCGAGTTTCTCGGCGGAAGAAGAATTCATACGCCGTGGGCTGTGGCCGGCGGTGTGCGTGAACCGTTCACAAAAGAAGAGCGGGATAAACTACTGGAATGGTATCCGGAAGTGAGAGACACGGCACTGCTTGCCCTTAAGACGATCAAAAAAGTACACGAAACATATATCAAAGAGATCTCATGTTTCGGGAATTTCCATTCCCTGTTTGTCGGCATGGTCGGACAAAAAGGCGAAATGGAATATTACGGCGGCAATCTTCGCATTATGGACAGTGCAGGAAATATCATTGCGGACAATATTGATCCCCGGGAATATTACAATCATTTTGGCGAAGCAAGCGAATCGTGGTCCTATCTGAAATTCCCGTATTACAAACCGCTCGGATATCCCAAAGGGATCTACCGCGTCGGTCCGTTGGCCCGGTTGAACATTTGCGATTATATCGAAACGCCAATGGCTGAACAGGAACGTAAGCTGTTCAAACAACTTGCTCCGACAACCGAAGCGGTGAACAATTCCTTCTATTTTCACTATGCCCGGTTGATCGAACTGCTCTTTGCCGTGGAAAAAGTCGAAGAACTGCTGCACGATCCCATCATTCTCGGAACGCATGTCCGTTCAAAGGCAGAGATCAACAAGATGGAGGGTGTTGGAGCAACAGAGGCGCCGCGGGGTACATTGTTCCATCATTATTGGGTCAATGATGACGGCGTTTTGCAGAAAGTGAACATGCTGATCGCCACCGCGCAGAACAATATGGCGATGAACCGTACGGTAAGACAGATTGCCATGCAGTTTGTTGAAGGGAAGAATATTCCCGAACCGATCCTGAATCGTATCGAGGCGGGCATCCGCTGTTTCGATCCGTGCTTAAGCTGCTCTACGCACGCGCTCGGACAGATGCCGCTGGAAATTTCTTTATTCAATCATCAAGGAGAACTACTTGATAGGAGGGTAAAATGAACTCACTGGAGAACAAACCGAAGATCCTGATCCATGCGTACGGAAATCCCGGAAGAGGTGACGATGGAATCGGGAATGCTTTCATTGAAATGTGCCAGCCTTGGCTGTCGCATGAATCGGCACATCATGTCACCACGGAAAACAGTTATCAGCTCAACGTGGAAGATGCCTACACCATGAGCGAGTACGACATTGTGGTGTTTGTTGATGCCACAAAAGCGGAGGTCGAGAATTTTTCGTTTTCAAAAGTCCGGCCGGAATCCCAGTCGCCGTTCACTACGCACGCAATGCTTCCCTCGGGCGCGTTGTATCTGTGCGATGAACTCTACGGTAAACAACCGAAAACATATCTTCTGCAGGTAAGAGGCTATGAATGGGAAATGCTGGAAGGACTCTCCGAGCGCGCTGAAAAAAATTTGTGGAAAGCATTTCATTTCTTCCGTGCACAATTGGATGAGTGGATTTTCACCGAAAGAGAACACGAGCACGCTTGATCCGCAGACTTACGGTGATGGCCGGATCAGCGGCGCATTCCGCATTAGAGGATTTTGGTATTTATACCGGTAATCTTTCTGGTGTAAAGATTTACGCGGTTTATTGGTAATCTATTATTGGTTCACCACTTTTCCTGACCGGTAGATCGCACCGCTTTTTGTCTAAGTAGTTCTCACTGAAAAAGTCAGTTATAAATGGAACCTTTAAAAAAGCTGTACGTCTAAGAGCATAACAAAAACAAGGGAAAGCACAAAATGCGCACTAAGACAACACA
>CAJBTU010000044.1 GCA_903958625.1 uncultured Ignavibacteriota bacterium
CGAAGAAACATACGACTCGGAAATTTCCTTGATCCTGTTGTTCCATCGGTGGGATGTTTCCCGAAGCTGCAATTGACTCTGTTCGATCTCGTTGAGCTGCTGAGAATTGTCCTGCAGCTGCCCTGTGATCTTCTTCATTTCTTTTTGGTTCTGGTCGATCTTCTTCGGCTGATAAAAATAAGTTATGTATGTTCCAATAATCGAAACAAGCAAAATAATAACCGCCAGAGCTATGGTATTCCGAATTTTATATGACACATCTCACCTATTTGTCTTCTTCAACATTTTTAATCGTGAGAATGAATTTATAGACATCTTTACCACGGATATTCTCAAGGTCAACCGTTTGCAGCGTGGCATTGGCAAACATGTTGGCAATACGGGGAATTCTTTGCCGGTACAGCGTATACCCCATCAGTTCAATCGATGAATCACCTTTCGCAACCATGTCCTTTATCCACACGGCATTGACGCTTTCAACACTGTTGGTGAGATGATTGAACACCTTGCTCCATTTGTTGTAGTTCGGCATGACCGAATCGTACACGGCAAGAGCCGATTCGAATTGTTTTTTCTGTCCCACCAAACTATCCAGTATCGATTGAAGGCGCTGGTTCTCCGCCAGTTGGTCCTGTTTCTTCTGAAGTTCAAGACGCGACCGGCGCACTTCCTCGTTCTGTCCCGCATAGCGCGAAGTGAAGAAGAGTGTAATACCAAAAATGAATGCCAGAAGAAGATAACCATGCCACGCTAACTTGAACGCCTTTTGTCCTTCGCGGTAGCTTGTCGGAAGGAGGTCCACTTCGTAGTATCGTTTGTTCTTCGGTTCCAGCGCCCGCATTGCGGCACCGATCGGAATTGCATACTCCGAGATGATGGCTTCAGGATTATCCTGGAATTCCGTCGTATCCAGCGTGGTCGTTGTCAGATATTCTATCGGTGCTTCAGCAAACTGCGGCCCAAGAAATTGCTTCAGATCGATCTTGATCGCTTCACCGGCCAGGAATATCCTGTCGATACGCAAAATTCCAGCACTGTCCTGTTCCAGAAGGATACGGGAATAGATCGTGTTCTCGATGTTCGAGGTCAATCGTCCTTCGCTGATGACCGGAGCAAAATGGAAGAAGTACTCCCCTTTCATAAAGATCAGCCGGCTGAATTCTGTTCCCACATAGACGATGATCGAGATCTCGGATTCACCCAGTTCATAACTTGTACGGACCAGGTTCATCAGTGAAATATCGGATGTTTCAACGGACTGAATGCGCGGAACCCGTTTGCCAAGAAAATCTTTGACACTTTCTATCAGATCAAGCAGACCCAGCCCATCCTCACGGATGAACGATAATATCTGGCCGTCAGCTGCAGGGATATATGACAGAGAATCAACGGTCGGCTTCACGGAACGGGTCGCGGAAAGTTCGTCAACAAGTTTTCGTTTCAGTTTCGCACCGGAAATTCCGAAATTGTCCTCAAATTGCTGATAATAAACGCTCGGCTCCGAGATGGAATAGACAAGCAGATAGGCATTGGTCGGGAACTCCGACAGCAGCCCGATGATCACTTCGCTGTTCGAAGCCCCCCCCGTTCCTTCGGCAAATTCATCCTTCACTCCGGTCGATTCCAACGAATCCATCATGTCGAAACTTTCCGTCCCTCCGCCCATATCCGATCCTGCAACTCGTTCTTCTAGACGCTTCACAAGATTGACTGTCTTCACATCATGAAGGAAGATGTGCTTATTCTTTAATGCCAAGTGGACGAACTTGACATCAAGACCGTCGATGAAAATCCCGAGAACTGTTTTGCCTTCACCTTTTTTGTATGGCATGATTTTCTACGTGTTGATGATTTGCTGCATTCGTTTTTTATTGTTCGCGTAATTCATC
>CAJBTU010000045.1 GCA_903958625.1 uncultured Ignavibacteriota bacterium
ACCGAGAAGATTCATCACCAAAATAAAGAAAAAATTCGTTAACAGGTACGGAAGATATTTCAGTCCGGCTTTACCCATGTTCGGCACGACAATTTCGTCGCGCACAAATACAACAAAGACTTCCACAAGATTACCAAATCCTCTCGGCACCCTGTTCTTAAGATTTTTTCGTGCAACAAGCGAAAGCACAACAATTAAAATCAACGCCGCAAGCCATAAAAAGACGACGTGCTTGGTGATGGACATATCGAAACCGAACAGGTGGAATTCCGGAAGTTCGATATGCCCCCATGGCACTTCGATTGTAGAGGCATCGCGGGTGTGGTGCAACAATTGCGTGAATAGATTTTCTTCACCGCCATGCTCGCCGTGAGCTGCTGCCGCATGAGCAATAGTATCCGCTGCTGCGCGAACGGTATCTGCGGCGGTATGATGTACATTTTTTTCTGAAAAAAGGATCCAAGAAAACACGTTGTACCTGTCGTTTCTTTATTAAGAATTCTGAATTTTTTTATGGATGTATAACACTTCGATCGTTAAGAAAATGATATACATCACGAACAACGAACCAACCAGCGAGATCGAATGAAACTTCAGCAAGCCGACGCTAATCAGCAGCAATCCCACCATCACAAACAACCTTACCGCAATACCCCCCAGCACAATTTGAATGAATGTCGTATAGGATTTATTCAACGAATACCGTATTACGATATATCCCAAAACCACATTGACGACACTTAAAACAACGCCGGCAATAACGCCTTGTATTACCCGATCCGTCCCGAATTTCAGCAACGGATAAGAACCTAGTCCCGCTGTAAGAACGAGCACCAGCACTATCTGTTGAGGAAATGTCAGTTCAAATTTTGTTGCGGCGCTCATGTTCCTCTTTATTGCTTAATTCTATCACTTCCCGGAAGAAGTGAATCATCCCTCCCGCAAAACCGATCACAATCCCGGCCACCATCAGCCACGGCTTCGTTCCGAACCGGTCGTCCGCAAATTTTCCGATGAAGAGAAACAGAACAACCGTTACGGCAATCTGCAGTCCGAGCGTCATATACGGCGCCGCGCTCTGCATCAACTCACCAAATTTTTTCTCTTCTTCCTTCATCGAAGAGACATCCTTTTTTAATAATTCTGCCCGGTCGGACGGATCTCCGTCATCGTCACTTTCCCGTCGAATACCGCCCCTTCATCGATGACAAGTTTTGATGCCTTCACATCACCGCGCACCACCGATTTCCCTTCGAGCACAAGTTTCTCAACCGAAGTGATATTCCCTTTCACTTTTCCGCCAATCGTAACATTCCTGCCATTGATCGTTGCTTCAACTTCTCCCGTCACTCCTACGGCAAGATTTTCTGCCGCATGCACTTCGCCGGTCAAGCGTCCGTCGATGCGGATGCTCCCCTGCGTGCGGATCTTTCCTTCAACGGTTGTTCCTGCGCCGATGAGGTTCAAATTTTTTATTGCATTGTTCTCTGCCATTAGAGTTCGCTCGCAATCATATAATCGTTTGGATTCTGCGCTTTGCCGTTATTCCATACTTCAAAATGCATGTGCGGACCAAAACTTGTCCTTCCGGAATTTCCCAGCAGTGCAATCGGTTCTCCCCGCTTCACAAATTCCCCTACGGTTTTCAATACACTCTGATTATGTTTATAGATCGTCAAAAAACCACCGCCGTGCGAGATCATTACTGTGTTTCCGTCATCGGCAGTATATCCCGCAAACACGACATAACCATCTGCTGATGCAATGATCAACGAACCAATCTTCCCGGCATAATCAATACCCAAATGTCCTTTATCAGACTCGAACCTCCGTGAGATGTATCCGACAGCCGGAGCAATGATCGGAAATTCCGCACGAAAGACCGCTTCATGTTTTACTTTCATTACCGGACGAGACACTATCACCTCGTCAGTTGAAGACTGCACCGGAATTTTTTGTTGATTCTCCCGGACTCCCGTCACCGATTGATCATTTTCCGCTAACAATGATGTCACCGTGCCGACGTCGAACGTACTGTCCTTGGGCATTTCTTTCTGCCCTAATGCATTACGCAACTTGTTGTTGTATTCGCGGAGCACAAGAACTTCACTAGAAATTCTACTCAATCGCTTTTGAACTTCGAACAGTTCAGATCCGTACCGCCTCTGCAACTGTTCTTCCGACATCGGAAGGAGCAAACCCACAGGTGTATAGATGATCGTCGCTACCGTCAGCGATGCGATTACAAGAACAATACCTATACCCGTGAACGCCATCGTCAATACAGAGGCTTTGAAGGATCTTGTCGAACCGGTATCTCCTTGCGGAATCACCACAATTTCAAACGCACGTTCTTTCGTCGTGTGATGGTCTCGCTCAGATGGCATTCGCCCTCCCACAAAGCATGTGACTTGATACTAAATTGGACTACAAATGTAAAAAAAAAGTATGCGAAATGCAACGGCTTTTAATGCGGACGGCAACGGCAAGTTATTGTCTATTAAGATGTTGCCGTACTTTATCATCAATAGATTGCTTTATTTTCTGCCGAAAATTAGTGCGGGAAAATTGCAGGGCGTGCTGACGGATCGCCGGGGGATTAAATTTGATTAATGAACTCTTGAGTATCGATTCCTGCAGCGACTCTGCCGTTTGCCGGTGAAAAAAGAGCCCTGTTGTCCCTTCAATAATCGTTTCCAATGCACCACCTTGACCAAAGGCGATCACCGGTTTCCCGCTTGCCTGAGCCTCTAAAGGAACAATTCCGAAATCTTCGACTCCGGGAAAGATCAGGGCCGTACATCGCCCATAGAGCCGTGCAAGTTCGTCATCGCTTTGCCAGCCCAGAAACTCGATATTCGGATTCGCCATCGATTTCAGTTTTTCGCTCTCCGGACCTGTTCCCGCAATAATCAGTCTTTTTCCGTTCTCATTGAAGGCTTCAACGGCAAGATCAGCGCGTTTGTACGGAACGAGGGCGCTCACAATCAAATAGAAATCTTCGTCTGTTGCGGAAAGTTGGAACTGTTCCGTATCGACCGGAGGATAGATCATCTCTGCCTCACGCGAATAGTGCCGGCGAATCCTTTTCCGGACCTCCTCCGATATGGCAATAAAATACGTGACATGAGAAGATGTTTTAACATCCCACCAGCGCAGCATGGGAGCGACGATTTTCATTGCCGCTCGCGTCATAAATCCCGCTTTCCCTTTACCGAAATACTGGTCATACATATCCCAAACATAACGCATCGGAGTGAAACAGTAGCAAATATGCACCGCGCCGTTTCTTACCTTCACATTTTTCACCACTGCGTGGCTTGTAGAGATGACGAGATCGTATTCCGAAAGATCGAACTGCGCGACGGCAAAAGGAAAGAGGGGAAGATACTTTCTATATTGTTTTTTCTTTGCGGGAAGACGGTCGATAAACGACGTGACGATCCGTTTTGATTCAATGGCCTGCGACATCGATCCTTTATTGTGAAGCAGAGTATAGATCGGTGCATCAGGAAAAAGTTCACACAGCACTTCGAGGCATTTTTCCCCGCCGCGCATTCCGGTAAGCCAATCATGGACCAAGGCAACTTTCATGCATCAATATACGAAACTTGATGCGATGACAAAAACAGAATTATCAAATTCAACTATACACAAACGTAACTATATATCTTGCTTCACTTTTCACTGCTGTTTATATTGAATTCAATGATCAGCCCACTGGAACCATACCGCGCTCTATTTCCACACATACAAACAGGAAAGCTCTGGCTTAACCATGCGGCTATCAGTCCGCTGAACAACAGAACGAAAAATGCCGTTGACCGGTATCTGATGAACCGTTCCTCCGGCTCGATCGATGATTTTCCGCAGATCGTTGAGATCAGCAGCAATGCAAAATTTCAACTCGGAACGATTATCAATGCGCACCCGAAAAGAATCGGATTCGTCAATAACACCACTGAGGGATTGAACATTCTTGCGAACGGAATTGAATGGAAGAGCGGCGACCGAATTCTTTTGAATGATATTGAGTTTCCCGCGAATGTTGTTCCGTTTATGAATCTGAAACGTTCCGGAGTAGAGATCGATTTTGTGAAAAGCCGGAATGGAGAAATACACACCGAAGATATAGAATCCGCGATCACCCCCAGAACAAGAATGCTTTCGATCAGCTTTGTTCAATTCCTGTCGGGATTCAAATCCGATTTGAAGAGCATCGGCGCACTGTGCAAACGGAAGAAGATAATTTTTTGCGTTGATGCAATACAGGGGGTCGGCACAACGCCGATTGATGTAACCGAATCGCAGATCGATTTCCTCTCGTGCGGAACTCATAAATGGATGTTGTCGATGATGGGTCTGGGGTTTATCTACCTAACCGAAGAGATGCAGTCACGGATACATCAGCAGCACGCGGGATGGACAAGCAATAAGGACCATTTTGCGCGATTCTTTGAATACCGGCTGGACTTTGATGAGTCGGCGCGACGATATGAAAATGGCGCACAAAACAACGCAGGCATTGCCGCCGTTGGTGAATCTGCGGCGCTCCTGAACGAGGTTGGAATAGAGAATGTTCATTCCCATCTTCTCTCGCTGACCGATACCGTCATTGATTTTGCAGACCGGAATAGCATTGCATTGAGTACGCCGCGGGAGCACCACAAAAGAACGGGAATCGTCACACTAAAAGTCCCGAACAGCGAAAAAATGTTTGAGTCGTTGAACAATCAAAATATCATCGTCTCATTGCGTGAGGGACAGATCAGGATCTCGCCCCATTTTTACAATAGTGCAGAAGATATAGAAATTGTTTGTACGGCAATACAGAAACTTTTAATATAGAGTTCATTTTTCCATCATTCGCATTGCACTGTTCTGATTATGAGCATACTTCTCATTGTCATCTTTGCCATTCTCACTTTCTTCCTGACCTGTTCCGCATTGGTCTTCGTGGTGGGTCCCATTATGCTGTTGAACCCGAGACGGCGCGGCGAACATTTCTATCTTAGCAGAGGATTACCGATCTCGCCGTCTCAACTCGGTCTTCCGTTCGACGATCTGCGGTTTACGGCAAGCGACGGTGAATCGCAGTTAAGCGCTTGGTTCATCCCCGCTGCCGCGCCGAAAGGAACGATCATTTATCTGCACGGCGTTGCGGACAATAAAATGAGCGGCCTGCTTCTTGCAAAGGTTTTTCATGATAATCATTTCAATGTGCTGATCTACGATTCGCGCGCTCACGGTGAAAGCGGTGGGCGGTACTGCACGTTCGGATACCATGAAAAGTTCGACGTTCAGAAAGCGATCGATCAGATCCTGAAAATTGGAATTGAGAAAAATATTGCCGTGGGAAACATCGGCGTCTTCGGAACATCGATGGGAGCGGCAATCGCATTGCAGGCGGCAAGCATAGAGCCGCGGATCAGAGCCGTGGTGGCCGAAGCATCTTTTGCAACGCTGCGCCAGATCACGGTCGATTATCAAAAACGGCTGATGAGACTGCCGTGGCATTTTTTGCGCAACATCGCCATGAAGCGAAGCGAAATCATTGCGAATTTCAAGCACAGGGAAATTTCTCCCCTTGCGGCTGTTTCACGGATACACGCGCCGGTTTTTTTCATTCACGGAATAGAAGATAAGTTCATCAAATACCAATACACGCAGGAACTCTATATCTCCGCCAATGAACCGAAAGAATTGTGGTTTGTTGCCGCGGCAAATCACAACAATGTCCATGACATCGGAAAAGAAGAGTATGAAGCCAAGATCGTAAATTTTTTTGAGAAATATATTCTATAATGAAATCTCTCCTCAGCATCTTCCTGATCTTAACTTCGTCGGCATACGCTCAAGAAAAAATATTTACCATTGTTTCGCAACCGGAGAGTTGCAGGGTGTATTACAACGGTACCTTTCACGGTATCACTCCCTGTTCCCTGACAATCTTTGATTTTTCACCGGAGAAACCGGCGCAGATGAAATTTCTAAAACAAGGATGCATTCCTCAAACACGGCAAATACAGTTCGGCTCTGCACTCGATACAATCTTTGTTGTTTTTCAGCGGGGAGCCTCGATACTCATCAATTCAATGCCCGAAGGTGCAACGGCGTTCATTAATGGTGAATTTTATGGGAAGACGCCGCTGCTGGTCGATACACTAACGGCAAGAGCGGTTTCCATCACACTCACAAAACAGCAATACTATCCATACAAGATCGACCTGACGGTCATAGAAAATCAGAACCTGCTTATCTCACCAATTTTACAGCCATTTTCAACCTATTTCATGCTAGCGTCGAACATTGAAAAAGGGGAAATTTATTTAGACGGAAAACGAATTGGGACCGGTTCCGTCGATTCGATTGACGCGAAGATAGGGGGACACACTGTTGCTATTTTTGATCCTGTTTCCGGTAGCAGAAAAGAAAAAGGATTTGCGATCAATAGCGTTGGCACAAAAAGATTCTATGCTGAAATGCGTTACTTTTCGTATCTGAAAATGTCGTATGGATTAATTCTCCCCGGGCTGAATCAGTTCACGGACGGAAGCACCATAAAAGGTTTGGCTTTCCTTGGCGGCGCGGTATACAGCGTACTTAATTACGTGAGCGCTGTCAACCACCACGATGATAAATTAAAAATATTCAACATAGCGCAAAATAATTACACAGCAGCAACAGACGAAGATCAGGCCGCCATAGCGCGTGCGGCATTCATCACAGCACATGACGATTTGAATAAAACAATCCCA
Source organism: uncultured Ignavibacteriota bacterium (assembly GCA_903958625.1). Taxonomy (GTDB): domain Bacteria; phylum Bacteroidota; class Ignavibacteria; order UBA10030; family UBA8401; genus UBA8401. The sequence goes on from CAJBTU010000045.1 coordinate 6,759, forward strand.
GCGCTGAATGTTGCCGCAGTCATTCCCGCTCTTGTGTGGGCGCTGAATGGTTTTGACGTCATCACTTCTCATTCCATTGATGACAGCATCATAGAACTCTCGGAGAACCAAAACATCAGAATCATGCCCATCAATAATTTAACTTCGGTATGTATGAATTATACCATTACATTTTAATCCGATGTCAATGAAGAATCTATGCACTCCGGTTCTGCTATCGCTGTTATTTTTTTCTCTCGTCTCCTTTTCGTGCCACGATGCTCCCCCGCTAACGCTTGAAAACAAATATGATAACGAATCGAAGAATTATGTTCCCCGTACACCCCGCTTTCTCACGTATGCGCTTTTGAGTGACAGCGTTATTGCGATTGATTTCACTACCCTTGGCGCTGCAAAAGAACAATATATCATACAACGAAGATCGCAGCATCAAACCGAGTTCACGACAATAGCGATGGTCAGCAAAGATCAATTAGAAACTATTGCGCTGACCGGTACCGAACGGATCAACCGGTATTACGATCGGACACCGTTAAAAATGGATACCGTCTATTATTACCGCGTTGCCGCTAAAACCGACTATGCAATATCGAGTTTTTCCGGTGCTGTCAGTATAAAGATAACCCTTACCCAGCCGGCTTCCTTCTCCGTTACCGGTGATTCCTCCGGCGTAACACTTTACTGGTCGGTGAATAATTACTTCCCGGTATACACCAAAATTGAGCGAAAGGATTCCGGAGGAGTCTATTCTGAAATAGCCCGGCTGCCGAGTTACATTACCACATATAAAGACACATTGTTGCTGCGGAAAAAGAAATATTATTACCGATTAACAACTACTACTGCTCATAATCAAACGCTCCCGACCAACGAGATTATGATTGCGTATACGCTTCTTTCCACAATAAAATACCGGGAGATCACAACGGCATCGAGTGCAAACGATATGATCGTAAGCAACGATGAATCAATGCTGGCAATAACCTATGGCGGAGGCGGAGTTCGGGTGATAAATTTTTCCACCGGAGCAACTATCACCTCTTTTGATGCCACTGTTGATAACTTCGAAGCCAACACTTGTTCATTCAATTCTTCGAATACTCTGCTGGCCGTTTCGATCCGTAAAGAGGTGAAGGTATACGCGGTGCCTTCCGGTACACTTCTGCGGACAATACAGGCAGGAAGTAATCAGTTTGGTCTTGCCGTAACATCGTTGCCGAACAGCAACATAATGGCAACAATTAATAATTTTGTGAACGAACAAGTGAAGTTATGGAATATCGAAACGGGCGATTCGCTCTTCACTTTCCCCGGCCTAATGACTGATGCATTGCGCATATATATCAGTCCGGATGATAAACGATTGATCGTTGGGGGTGATGAAGAATTGAACGTTTATGATCTGAACACCAAAACAAAGTTAAACACGATTCCCAATTTTAGCTTTACCCTTAATCCTTTATATGTGTCCCCTTCAGAAATTTACACGGCATCCGCCGGCACCATTAGGGAAATACTTTCGGCCAAAACAATTGATACGTATGGATTTGATCCAAACAATTTTGAAAATTGCATTGCTTTCACCCCAGACAACACATTGATGGCTATTTCCGTCTATGGCGGCTCGTGGCTCGTTGACAGAACCAATCCTGGAATACGCGTAGGTCTGACAGGATTAGGAGGGTGGAATAGAAAAATATTTTTTACAAAAGATGGCCGTTCCGTATATGCATTAGGACAAGAGGGACAGGTCTTTTTTTGGAAAATGAATTATGGTTGGAAAACTATGCCATAACTTCCTGTGTTACTGCTCACGTCTGACACCTTTCATTGAAGTAGGGTATTGCCTCTTTCGTCAAACATGCTATTTTATAGGTACAAAAAGCAGGGGTAACTATGAAACTATTGTTTGTCTGTTTTTCAGTAATGGTGTTATTCGGTTCATGCATTGGGGAGCAATTGACCGGACCTCAAACAAGTCTCGGAGCTCCGCCCGCCGATTTTTATTTACGGCAGAACTATCCAAATCCTTTCACCGATACGACAACCATTGAATACGGTGTTCCGTCCACCGGCGGCTCTGCATCAAATGTTTCGATCATCGTTTACGATCCGCTGCTGGAGCCTATTAGAACATTGGTCAATAATTCCACTCATCCGGCCGGCCAGTTTAAAACAAAATGGGATGGTGCAAATAAAAGAGGTATTCAAGTTCCTGCCGGAACCTATTCAATAGAAATGCAGGGCTTTTCACCGCAGACCGTGATCCTCCGCATCATAGCCATAAAAAAATAGAGGAGACTATGAAACAACTATTCTTTTGTGTACTTGCCTGTTGTTCATTGACGCCGGTATTTTCCCAGGTGGATGATGATGTGTTTTCATCCACGTCAACGGAACGCGATACGATTTTTGCCGTCATCCCCATTCCGATGCTGAGCGTTGGATTATATGGCGGAATTGCATTCCTCAATCCCGATAAGATCAACAATCAGATCGAGGCCAATAATTCCATTTACAATACGGAAGAATTTCCGTTGAAACGGCCCGGACAATGGGGTCTGTGGTTTGCGTACCGGCCGAAAAACCTGCCGACATATATTTCTCTCCGCGCAGAAATGCTCACGTCAACAAGGGAGTATTCTTTTGTTACCAACATTACGCAGCCGGGAAGTCCGACGGTGAGTTCAACTGTGGCTTCGTCGGCCTCATACCGCTATTCCCTCTATCCATTCTCCGTCGGTGCCGGTTCCGTTTTATTTAAGACCATTGCAAAAGTGGAGATCGCATTCATCTATGCGCTGGCGCGAATTACGCAGGAAACATCCGTTCCGGGATATGTTGAATCCGAAACGACGTACGAAGGAGAAGGGTACGGTTTCCGGATCAACCTGCAGCAGGTGATACCGATCGAACGAACGCTGGGCGCAACTTTTGAGATTGGTTACCGGTTTATTGTTGTGAACGAATTTCGAGATTCAAAAGGTGTGTCGATCAAGAATACCGAAATGGATTACAGCGGAATAAATCTTTCTGCAGGATTGTCATACGGATTTTAGTTAATGAATGAATGATCTTTCCAACGCCATTCTTTCCATTCACCGCCAAAAGTGTCCGCATTTTTGGCGTTTTTGTTTAGCTCGCTTTTGTTGAAGAGTATGGTGATATTCTAGAAATTTTGTAGATAATAGCGTATTCATTTTTTGAAAATTTTTAGAAATTAACAAAACTTTTTACTATTCTTCCGAAATAATGAGGTATACATCATGACACAAGCAAGAACAATACAAATTTTCCTCCCCGATGGTAATGCGCGAAGTATTCGAATAGCTGATATCACTAGCCGTACTGTTCAAGCAATTCAAATTCCCCGGAACAAACTAAAAGATGCAAACATTCGTAAAGAAGTACAGAACGTTGGTGTGTACTTTTTATTTGGAGAAGAGTCCGAAGAAGCAAAACCATTAGCATATATTGGCGAGGCAGAAAATTGTTATGATCGTTTAACCCAGCATAATAAAGACATTAAAAAAGATTTTTGGCGTACAGCTGTTGTATTTACATCAAAAACATCCAGCTTTACTAAAGCTCATGGTAAATATCTTGAATGGTTTTGTTTAAATACTGCGCGTGAGGTCGATAGGTACAAAATTGAGCAGACCACTCCTACCAAACCTTATGTTTCAGAATCTATGGAGGCAGACCTTCTCGATAATCTTGATGCTATCCGAGTACTGCTTTCAACGCTTGGATTTCCTTTATTAGAGATCATCCAAAAGCCCAAGTCCGACAAAGGTGTTCTACACTGTAAGCGAAAAGAATACTATGCTGAAGGCGAATATATAGATGATGGTTTTGTTGTTTTTAAGGATTCTAAGGCAAATACCAAAGAATCGCCGGGCGCTAATACATGGATTGCCAATTTGAGGAATAGGTTAAAAGAAAGCGGTGTACTTAAACAAGATGGAAACTATTTAGTTTTTCAATCGGATTATATTTTTGATTCACCAAGCGCAGCTGCCGGTGCAGTTTTTGGAAGTCATGCAAACGGTTGGACGGAATGGAAAAATAAAGATGGTAAGACGCTGGATGAACTTAAAAGGAAATAACAATCCGAAGAAAATTACAATCAAATCCCCGAAGACCCTAAGTCTTCGGGGATTTTGGTTTTATTTCAGGATCAGTTTCGCCACACATTCGATATGATACGTATGCGGGAACATGTCCACCGGCTGAACTTTTTCAATGGAATACCCCGACTTTGCCAGCATTTGCAGATCGCGCGCGAGCGTGGCAGGATTGCAGCTGACATAAACAATTGACGGAATCTGCATCTTCCCCAGTTCTTCCACCGCCTTGGGGTGCATGCCGCTGCGTGGAGGATCGATGATGAGAACATCCGGCTTCGCGTACCGTTCCCTCCATGCAACATCCTTTGTCAGAAGCTCTTTCAGGTCGCCGGAAATAAATTCGCAATTGCTGATGCCGTTCAATTCGGCATTCGTGCGTGCGTTCAGAATGGAACTTTCGATCAATTCGATGCCGATCACCTGCTTCACCGAATCCGAGATGGAGATGCCGATGCTTCCCGTTCCGCAATACAGATCGTACACTACGTCGGTCGGCTTCAGTTCCGCAAATTCTTTCGCGATGGAATATAACTTCTCCGCCTGCCTGGTGTTCGTCTGGAAGAATGAGTTTGCCGATATCTGAAAAATATGGTTTCCCAGTTTATCGTGAATGATCCCGCTGCCGTAATAGATCTTTTCATATTCACCGACCGCCAACTGCGATTTTCTTTTCGTGATATTATTGATGATGGTGGTGATCGCGGGAAATTGTTTTTGCAGTCCGGTGCTCAGTTTTTCCATCACTTCCGGCGAGTCCTCGAATGTAACAAGATTCACCATCACCTCACCCGTATTCTTTCCTTCACGGATGACCAGGTTGCGGAAATATCCGCTTTCCGTATCCGGAGAATAGGCCGGGATGTTGTTCTCCAGCGCAAACTCACGGACGGCGTTCAATATTCCCGTGCTGAGTTCGGACTGAAGGAAACATTCGTCGATGTTCAGCACTTTATCCCAACGCTGCGGAACATGGAAACCAGCGGCGAACGTATTTTTAAGGCCTGCTTCCACTTTCAGGTCCACCATATCTTTTTCGGTCCACCACGGTTTATCGGCAAAAGAAAATTCCAGTTTGTTCCGGTAGAAGAACAGATCATCCGAACCGACGATCGGAAGGATCTTCACCCCTTTGAATCCGCCGATATGTTCAAGCGCATCGGCAACATGCTGCTGCTTATATTCCAGCTGCGTTGCATATTCCACATGCTGCCATTTGCATCCGCCGCAAATGCCGAAATATTTGCAGCGCGCCGCGGTCCGCTTCGGCGACGGCGTTATAAGTTCAACAAGTTTTGCTTCGGCATATTTCTTTTTCGTCTTATATATTTTCGCCTTCACAACATCGCCGGCTATGGCTCCATCCACAAAAACAACGAATCCGTCCACTTTGGCGATACTCTTTCCTTCAAATCCGGTGGATTCAATAGTGAGCTCGATAATGTCGTCCTTTTGGTATTTCTTTTCTTCCTGATTCTGTTCCATGCGTACCGTTTTTCCCGTCTTTTCGTTCTACAATGTGATCCTTTTATCGCGTGCAGTAATCTTCCATTCTGCGTTAACTATGTTCAGTTCAACAACCATTGCCCGTTCATACAGCGCAACGGTAGGACAAATATGCACCGGAACACCGTACAAAACATCGCCGATGCTGTATTTTTTTGTGTCCGGCACCGTGACCATCATGTGTTCTTCGCTGTGTGCGGCCGGGATCACTTCCGATGCATTCAGAAAGTGAACACGCGGCAGCGGATTTTCCGCAGCAACCGATTTATGTCCGAGATCGATCGTCATTGCCGTACTATCGATGATTGAAACAACACGCGTAACAACCAATGCCGCATAGTCGAACGGCTCGTCGGGATATGTCTTTTTATAACTCCAGTCCCACAGAACAAATGTTCCCGGGCTGCATTCAATTTCCTGATGCTCTGCATGCAGGGGAAACGTGGGAGAACCACCGGCAACGACCGATACTTTGCGGTGATACTTTTTCGTTATCAATTCACTCAACACACGAACTTTGTCGTATCCGGATGAACATCTCTGCCGCCGTATGCTGATATCCGCATCGGTGATGTGGCCGTCGTACACATGCAGACCAATAATGCTGATTCCGGGCAGCGGAAATATTTCCTCATACAAAGCGAACGCGTTTTCCGGCGTAACTCCCGTGCGGTTCATACCGACGTTGATATCAATATACACATTGAGCGTGCAGGCATGCGACCGGAAAATAGCGGCGATCTCTTTTGCCGACACGGCGTTATCAACCACACAGGAAAAGTGTGTTTGCGGATATTGTTTCGCAAGTTCCAGTAGCCGATGGATCTTCGGTCCGACCGGCTGATACGCAAGCAGCACATCCTTCGCCTTAACCGTCGCCAGCATTTCCGCTTCGGCGATCGTGGCGCATTTGAATTTGTAGATCCCCTCCTTCATCATCATCACGCACACATCGGCACTTTTGTTAGTTTTTACGTGCGGACGCAAGCGATCAGCATCGGGGACTCTTTTTTTCAACCGGCGGATATTTTCTTCGATGCGGTCTTTATAGAATACAAGCGCCGGGGTATCAATCGTATCGATATTTGTAATTTCAAACCACTGACGGGCATTCATAAAATATTCCTGCTCATGTTGCACAGACAATGATACTTAGTCATTCTTCGATGCGCCCTGTGGCACATCATATTATTTTCGAAACATAGGTCAAATAAGGTCCACCATTGAACCAAATTCCGGATCGAACAGCCGTTTATATGTTCTAATTGCAAAACCGTCGGTCATGCCGGCGATGTAATCGCACAGCAGGCGTGCGCGGTGTTCGGTGTCCGGTGCAGACATGATATTCTGTTCGACATACTTCGGAAGCAGATTCAGTTCGAACTTCTCTTTTCCCAAATAATTCTCCGCGAACGTGTCAAATATCCGTTTGAGCAGATAATCCCCCTTCTTTTCCAGCTGATGCAGCTGCGGAGAAAGAAAGACAAGGTCGAGCGAGAGTTTTTTGAACATCTTTGATTCTTTTATTGCCTTTTCGTCGACAACAAGATCATACCGGTACCGGTTCGTTTTTGGACTAAAGACATTTGTTGTTTCAACTATGGTGCACGATTCGATATAGTCGCCGATCTTGCCGGAAAGCGAGCGTTCAACACTCCCTTCGTTCATTGCCGCAAAAAGCAGATCCAATGTCTTTCGCAGCTCTTCATCAAGCACCTGCATTTCCGCCCATTGCTCGATCTTCTGCTGCGTGATGAATCCGGAGTGGATGCCATCGGCGATATCGTTCAGCGAATAGGCAACATCGTCCGACCAATCCATGATCTGGCATTCGATACTGCGGAAATGATCGCGCTTCTTTCCTGCTTCAATCTCTTTGGTGATGTCGATTCCCTCGAACACAAAATCGAGGAACTGCTTCTGTTCATTATAGATGAAATGATTCTTTGGATTGTTCAGTTCACCGAACAATGTCTTGTATTTCAATACGCCGTCCAGAAATGAGCGGGTGGGATTCATTCCTTTGCGCGATACTTTATCCGAATAGACCGTTTCTGTCAGCAGCCGGAGCGTCTGTGCATTCCCTTCAAATCCGCCGAATTGTTTCATGACGGTGTGGAGCGTTCGTTCGCCCGCATGGCCGAACGGCGGATGACCGAGATCGTGCGAAAGGCAGATCGCTTCGACAAGATGCGGATCGATGAAGTACGTATCGGTGAAGAATGAGCTCTTGCGTTGCAGGTAACTGCAAATGGCTCTTCCGATCTGCGCCACTTCGAGCGAATGTGTAAGACGCGTGCGGTAAAAATCGTACTCGCCGGAAAGGAACACCTGTGTTTTTGCCTGCAGCCTGCGGAACGAAGCCGTATGGATGATGCGGTCGCGGTCCTGCTCGAACGGAGTCCGGTAATCGTCCTTCCGTTCGTCTTCGCGGCACTGCGTATCAAAGGAGTTGTAGAAAGTATTGTTCATATATTTGCTATTTTCTCTGCCCGATGTTACATTACGGTCAGCAATTGGATCAACTATGAGCACATTGGAACTTCAAAATTATCTGATCAATAAAATATCTTCCATTGAAGATCAGACATTTCTTTCAACAATTCAAAACCTCATCGATAAACAAGATATCGTCGAATCTCCGTATATCCTGTCGGAGGATCAGAAAAAAGCTATCGCCGACGGAGAATCCGATATTGCAAACGGAAAAACTATCTCTCACGATACCGCGATCAATCGAGCTCAACAATGGCTCAAAGAAAAATAATCTGGTCGCTTAAAGCAAGCGACGACCTTCAGACAATCCTTGAGTTCTATTTTCAGTGCAACGGAAACTCCATCTTTCCAAAGAAACTTCTTACTGAGATCGACAACATCATTTCGTTTCTTCCTGATCACCCAAAACTGGGAAAAACCGTCAACGGTGGATCATACCGCGTTATTATTCGCGGTCACTATGAAATCTTTTACCGATACGACAATGACAGTATCGTCGTTGTAACAATTTGGGATTCGCGAAAAAACCCTGAGAACAAAAGTTTGTAATTTTTATTGAGCCGACAAATCATACTGACTGCGCTCTATTCCTCAACTGTATCCTTGCCACAAAGAACGTCGTCGGAACGGTGATCAATAAAATGCCAATGACCGTTTCCAAACTGAACGAGCGGTTCCAGATAACAATATCAAAAACGGTTGCGAATGCCACTTGCGCCAGTCCGACCGTGGAATTCTGCGCCGGATTCCCAAGCATATAGGCGCGCGTCATGGCAAGCTGCGCCGCCGTTCCGGTCAAACCTATCCCCAGAAGTTCGCCGATCACCGGCAGCGTATATTTCGCTCCGTCGAACAGATGCGGCAGCGATGGAATCAACGCGACGAATGTTATGACGCTGGCGACACCGGTAAAATGCGCTACAACTGTTGTCGGGTGAAGACCTTTCGTAAGATGCAGATTATACACAGCCACCGCTGCGAACAGCGCCTGGAAGATACCGACGACGATCGCAAAATTTCCCTTATCAAAATGCGGCTGCTGGATGAAATACACACCCGCAATTCCGCAAAGGATGGAAACCAGAACCGACCGGGTGATCGCCTGATTCGCCACGAAAGCAACGATGAGCGCCATCCAGATAGGTACAAGATTCACCAGCGAAGTCGCTTCCGCCAGCGGAAGATTGGCGAAAACATAAAATGTGCAGAGAATTGATAAGGATCCCACAACGCTTCGCCACCACAACGACGACGGGACTTTAAAAAATATAAGCGGTTTTTTTGTAGCGTATGCCAGCGCAACGACAAAAATAAAATTGATGAACGCTCGCGCAAATCCGGTGATGCGCCAATCGAATGTATCCTTCAACGAGTGGGTGAATGCACCCATCAATGCAAAACAGAATGCGCTGAAGAGCATCCATCCAAGAGCAGGTATGTTTTTCGGTTTGATCATGAACTTCGTGACAATGAATAATTGATCGTTGAACATCACCCATTGTTCAACATCGGCAATCAATTACCCTATCTCTGAAGAAACCTTCTCCCACTCTTCCATCAACACATTCAATCTCTTCGTGACAGCATCATATTCCGTTGAGATGGTCTTCGCTTTCAGGGGATATTTCACATACTCATCACTAGCCATCTTTTTTTCCAGCGCTGCCTTTTGCTCTTCAGCCGCGGCGATATCCTTCTCCACCTGCTCCAGTTTTTTCTTCAACTGATGCGCATTCTTTTTTTGTTTGTCGGTTTCGGGAGCATGTTTTTTCGTTGATTCTTCCGGTTTCTGACTTTTCGTCTCGGGTTTCAGGTTGTCACGTTTGATTTGCGCATTGTCGGACGACAATTGTTTTTTTTCCACTTTCTTTTTCGCAATGTATTCGCTGACATTTCCGAGATATGTCCGGACGCCGCCGTTGGGAGAGATCTCCAGAACTTTGTTCACGATCTCATCCAGGAATGCGCGGTCATGCGATACGATCAGATATGTTCCGTCAAATTCTTTCAGTGCTTCCTGCAGCACTTTTTTTGAACGCATGTCCAGATGGTTCGTCGGTTCATCCATGATCAGAAAATTTGCGGGTGCCAGAAGCATCTTGGCCAGTGCCAGACGGCTTTTTTCACCGCCGGAAAGGACCTTCACTTTCTTGAAAACATCATCCCCTTTAAAAAGAAATGAACCAAGGATCGACCGGAGTCTCATGCGGATCTCGCCGTCGGCAACCTCGTCCACCGTCTGCAGCACTTCTTTGTTCGGGTTCAATTCATCGGCCTGATGCTGCGCAAAATATGAAACGATCACGTTGTATCCTTCAATCCGTTCACCGGATTGGTACGGTTCAACGCCCGCAGCGATCTTTGATATCGTCGATTTTCCGGCGCCGTTCACGCCGACGATAGCGATCCTGTCGCCACGTTCGAACGTATAGGTGAGATCGCGATAGACAATGTTCGCACCGTACGCTTTGTGGATGTTCTTCAATTCCATCACCACACGTCCGCTGGGCTGCGCCTTCGGAAAACGGAAACGGATCTCATCCTCTTCATCCTCGATCTCGATCAGCTCCACTTTTTCCATCTGTTTCACCCGGCTTTGCACCTGGCGCGCCTTGCTTGCCTTATAGCGGAAGCGGTCGATAAATTCCTGCGTCTGTTTCAGCTGCGATTCCTGATTCTTCTTCGCGTTCATCATCAGCTCTTTGCGGAAGACCCGTTCCTTCTCGTAGAAGGAATAATTTCCCGCATAGATCTCCATATTGCCAAGCGAGAGCGCACATGTTTTTTTCGTCAGCGAATCGAGGAATGCGCGGTCATGCGAGATGAGCATGATGGCGCCGTTGTAATTGCGCAGATAATCTTCCAGCCACTGCAGTGATTCAATATCCAAATGGTTCGTCGGTTCGTCCAGCAGCAGAACCGACGGTTCTTTCAAGAGAAGTTTCGCCAGCGCAATGCGCATCTGCCAGCCGCCGCTGAATGCGCGGACATTCTTTTCCATATCGGCGATCGAGAATCCCAGCCCCATGAGCACCGTTTCAATTTTTGATTTCAGCCGGTATGCATCCGCTTCTTCATGCTTGTGCTGAAGTTCACCGATGATCTCGAGCAGTTCCAGATATTCTTCGGAGGTGTGATCGGTGACCGCAAGTTTTTCGTATGCTTCGCCCAGTTCCTGTTCGATCAGCAGAACATCTTCAAAGGCAGACTCAACCTCTTTATAGAGTGTCGCATCGGAATCGACCACGGCATCCTGCGGCAGGTAACCGACCGAAACGAAACGCGCTTTACTGACGCTTCCTTCCATCGGGGGATTGATGCCGGCGATGATCTTCATCAGCGTTGACTTACCGGCGCCGTTGCTTCCGACAACTCCGATACGGTCGTGAGGATTGACTGTGAATGAGATATCGTCGAACAGATAGCGTTCGCCGAAGTTTACCGTAAGATTATTGAGAGATAACATCGAAGATTTTTGAAATTTTCAAATTACACCAATACAACAGTGCTTTGCCTAAAAACCAATTGCCTACACGTAAAAAACAACTCCCCGCGCGGCTGTTCAGCATACCGGTCGCAAACGGGGAATACGTGCAATTGCAATGCAATATACGAAAAGTTTGGGTGGGGAGGAAAACATTAATCAGAATACTCAAACAAAGTCAGTTTTGTTGACAAGGCAATATTCCGGGCAAGTTCCTTCCCTTCCATACTGAACGCCCACACAAAAAGTTCTTCAACAGGAAGATCTTTTTGGATTGCGCGGATGGAATCGCACACAATTTTTTTTGCCAGCCCTTTACCGCGGAATTCCGGCAGAACCAGTGCGGAGCAGAGGTAGATGGAAGTGAATTGCGTCATTTCTTTAACAATCCCAACGGGATCGCTTTGTGTGGGGAGACCGGAATGAGAAGAGGACAGATCAGAACTGAACCGTTTTTTATCGGGAACAGATTCAATCGTGGCAAGTGTCAGTTTCAATAATTCTGCTTCGCCGATTTGTCCCTTCATAAATTGATCACGAATTGCCCGGGTTGTCGGTATAACGATCGTCCAGGCAACCGGCCCCTGTTCATCGGCAATCTCACCCATCGTTGCCGGATGGATGGAGCGAAGCTGCTCCATCACCTCTTCGGTGATGGTGATTTGTGAGGGATCGTTCTTCGTTTCGAAGAATTCATCCGCTAACCGTATCATGCGATTGAAATTATCCATCCCCTGCAGTTATTCTCCGAGTCCTTCAAGGTGACTGCTTTTATTTTTGCGCGGCTGACCGGTCACATGAATCGTTTCATTGCGCTGCGGACCTGTGCTTCGTTCATTCCGAAATAATGACCAAGCTCATGAAAAAGAACTTCACGTATCCTCAGTTCGGTCTCCTCTTCATCACGGCAGACCGCTTCGATATTTTTTTGATAGAGGGAAATCTTATCCGGCAGTGTCGGGCTCATTCCGTACCATTGTCCCCGATGGATCAGCGGAATGCCCTGATAAAGTCCTAAAAGTGAATAACGATCCGACTTTACGCGTCCAAGCGCATCGTCGGAAGGATAGTCCTCAACAACAATATGCACGTTTTCCACGCGGTCGCGAAAATCGTGCGGCAGACTGTCAAAGGCCTCCTGCGCTATATGTTCAAATCGTTCGCGTGTCAATCCGGTATCGTCCTTTTGGCTCACCTGTTGTGGATTAATTATAGAGCGGCGCCCTGCCTATTATCCGAAATGTATGTGAAATCTCTTTAAGAAAAAAATATATGGGGCGAGCGTGTTGCCCGATTGGCGAAGGGAATCTGAATGCAAAGGTTCAACGTAGAATTAAAAACCGTTTTCTTTGATATTCAAACCAGGAAGTTC
>CAJBTU010000046.1 GCA_903958625.1 uncultured Ignavibacteriota bacterium
CCTTTTGCAAAAAATGAGTTCAACCGTTCCATCTATCCTTTGAAAGTGAACGAATATTTTGCCGCCGGGAAACCGGTGGTGATGACAACCTTTGCCGATCTGCCGGAATTTGACGGCGTAGCAGAGGTCGCTGATGATAAGGAAGCTTTTCTTAACGCCATCGTGCGGGCGCACACTTCGGACAGCGACGACCAGCGCGTACTGCGCCAGGATTTTGCGCAATACCAGTCGTGGACCTATCGCGCAAAAGAACTTGCCCGGGTAATTGAGGCGGCGCTGAGCGAACGGAAAGGTCTTCAATCATGATCAAAAGAATTATATCCCTTGCACAGACACCCGAAGGAATTTCTACATTCTCCAACATCATGAGTTCCGGTTTTGGTCTTTTGAGTTTCTTTTTTATCACGCGGGCGTTCTCACCGAATGCACTCGGACAATGGTTCATTTTTCTTTCCGGCGCCACACTGGTCGATATGCTCCGCATCGGTCTGGTCAATAAGGGATTCATCTACCTGTATTCCGGTAAAGAAGGCGCCGGCAAATCCGTTGTCATCGGCAGCGGACTGGCACTATTTTCGGCTTTCAGCGCGGGTGTTGCACTGCTCCTGTTCGCATCAACCATCATTCTTCCTTCCATAACGGATATGAATTCGTCGTGGAGGATGTTCTTTGTCTGGTACCCCATTTTTGCCGTCATGTCCATTCCGCACAATGTTTCGGAGTGGATCGCGCAGGCCGAACTGCGTTTTCACCGTTCGGTCGTCACGCGGATCATTGTCCGCGGAGGATTCCTGCTCTTCACGGCAATCAATTTTTTTCATCACCTGTTTTCCATTGACGAACTTGCAATGATATTCATTGCGCTCAATGCCGTATCATCGCTGTTAACAGTTGCACTGTCGTGGACACCTCTCTCTTCATTACGGTCCATCCGCATCGATTCATTGAAACAGCTCCTTCAGTTCGGGAAGTTCAATTCCATCACCCAGGTCGGATCGAATCTGCTCCGCAGTTCGGATTCATTTTTCCTCGGAAGTTTTCTTGGTCCGATAGCGGTGGCCCGGTACGGCGTGCCGGCAAAGCTTCTGGAGATCGTCGAGCTTCCGCTGCGGAGTTTCGGCGCCGCTGCATATCCCGAATTTGCACGGGCGCATCACGCCGGGAATATTGAAGAGATGAAACGGTCGTTCGTGAAGACCGTCTTCCGGCTGACGCTGTTCGTTCTGCCGATCGTCATCCTCTGTGCGGTATTCGCGCAGCAGGTAACCATGCTGTTCGGCGGTGCGCAGTACCGCAACACCGCAACCATACTTCGTTTTTTTCTGGCATACTGTCTTCTTATTCCCTTCGATCGTTTCAGCGGCATATTTATTGACAGTTTGAACAAGCCGCACTATAACGCCGTAAAAGTGTGGCTGATGCTCGGAGTGAATTGCCTTTCCGATATTATCGCATTGTATTTCTTTGGAACCGTTGAAAGCGTTGCCGCCGCTTCGCTGGTAACATTCTTTTTCGGGACCGTTGTGAATATTGTTATGATCAAATCGCTGACCGGCTGGAATCCGGTCAGCAAAGAGTCATTCACCCATTCTGTTCGTCAACTTGCGGTCTCCGTCAACGGGTTCAGCCGATGAAACAAACAGCCCCATTTCTTGCGCTCGGTGCGGATAAGATCACGACATTCGGATATCTCTCGTCCATCGTCAGTTTGTTTGTTATCATCGGAATTACGGTCGCCCGGCTGCAGTTCATCGGCATAGCACTGTTTCTGGTTCTTCCATTTATCATATTCTTCATCTTCAAACTATTCACTTCCGCTCAGGTTGGATTTCTTTCGTTGTTGTTCTGGGCGTTTCTGGGCGTCGGTTCCGGAAAATATGCTTCGTCGGCTCTCGGCGGATCTGTGGTCGGATTGGGAATAGATTTTCTTCTCCTCTTCATTTTGTTTGCCGCATCGTTTTCCGGAATGGTAAAGAAGGAAGATCTGCGGTATCTGAAATCACCGACGATGGCATTCACCATTATCTGGTTCGGCATCAATGTCATGCAGATGTTCAATCCGTTAAGTCCGGGATTCGAAGCGTGGTTTTATGCCGGACGCGGTGTTTCATTCTATATGCTCTTCTGCATACCGCTTGCCATTGTGCTGTTCAACAAACAAAAAAATCTTGAAACATTTCTGCTGCTGTGGATCATACTTTCCGTCATCGGCACCATATGGGGAATGAAACAAAAATTCATCGGACTGGACAGAGCGGAGACCGAATGGCTGATGCGTCCCGCTAATTTGAAAACGCATCTTCTGTTCGGTCAGCTGCGCATCTTCTCCTTCTATACCGATGCCGGTCAGTTCGGCGCAGCCCAGGGCCATGCTGGTGTTACCGCTTTGATTCTTGCACTTGGACCTTCAACAAAAAGAAAAAAAATATTCTACGGTTTAGCCGGCATGCTTTGTTTATACGGGATGATCATTTCGGGAACCCGCGGCGCCATCGCCGTTCCTGCGGTAGGATTCCTGATATATCTTGTGTTGAGCAAGAACTGGAAAATCCTTTCTATCGGCATTCTTATTCTTGCCGGTGCATATGGATTTCTTAAATACACCTATATAGGTCAGGATAATTACGACATCCGGCGGCTGCGGACTTCGCTCGACCCGAACAACGCTTCTCTCCACGTCCGTTTGGTAAATCAGGCGCGGCTGGCGGAATATTTGAACTCG
>CAJBTU010000047.1 GCA_903958625.1 uncultured Ignavibacteriota bacterium
ACCTCTTTCAGGCGTTCGAGAGAATAACGAGGTATTGAAATTGTCGATTTCCCGCCGGGATGGAGATATCCGGCATTGCGATAAGGTAGGAAAAAGTGTGCAATGCTTCAATGGATTATAGAAAACCCCGGGGAATGGCGCATTGCCGATATGCTTATTTTTTCGGTCTGTTCCGTAATCTCTCGGCTTGTTCGGGATAGAGTTTCTCAACACAGTCGGGACAAACACCATGGGAAAACTGTGCATTGGTATGGTGCGACACATAGGATTCGACCTGCTCCCAATACCCTTTATCATCCCTCACCTTTTTACAGTTTGCACAGATCGGGATAATGCCGGACAGTGTTTTCACTTCGGCAAGAGCGCTTTGCAGTTTGACGATCAATCGCTCGCGTTCTTCTTCATCATGTTTCCGCTGGGTAATATCGGTGTGAGTGCCGAACATCCTCAGCGGTTTCCCATCGGCGGATCTTGTAATAACGCGGCCGCGGTCCAGGACCCAAACCCATGTGCCGTCTTTATGTTTCATCCGGCATTCGCACGTGTAATAGAGACGTTCCCCCTTAAAGTGCTGTTCCAGAAATGCCTCGGACCTCTTTAGGTCGTCGGGATGAGTGAGGGTTTCCCACGTCTTTATACTTACGGGAGACAACTCTTCAGGCATATAACCGATCATCTCGAACCACTTTGGGTTAAAAATGACCTCTCCGGTTTGGATGTTCCATTCCCATGTGCCGACATTGGTCCCTTCAATGATCCCATGAAGCCGCACGCGTTCATTCTTCAGTATCTCTTCCGCAATCTTACGCTGGGTAATGTCGCGAAAACTCACCAGTATACCATTGATTAAAGGATCGTTCAGCATGTTGGTAGCAGTAAGTTCTACAGGTTTGTAACTTCCGTCCTTACATTCGTACCTGAATTCGAATGTTTTCACTGAGTTAGGTTCCCCATTCACCGAATAGAAATTTTTTTGAACGTGCAGAATATCGTCGGGATGGACATATGAAAAAGCGTTCCTGCTGTCAGTATCCTCAGGGAGCCATCCAAAAAACTTTTTCAGGTTCGAGCTTTCATATTTCTTAAAGCCGTCGGCGTCCATAATTGCGATCACGTCCGAAATATTGGATATCATCGACCTGAATCTTGTTTCACTTTCCCGCAATTCATTCTCCGCATATTTGAGCTCTGTGATATCTTCAAAAACAGTGTACACCATATGAGGTATGGACTGACCATTGGTAAACATGGGGGATGCACTAATCTTAATCCAGTGAACTATTTTATCAGCAGGATTAAATACCCCCATGATAACATTTTGAATAATTTTTCCGGTTTTAAGTGACATCATTGCTGGGTGTTCTTCGCCCGAAAAATCTGAACCATCTTCTTTAATTGCACGCCACCCTGGGTCAAGAGAAGTTCTGCCTTGCATCTGGTCAAGAGTTAACCCGAGAATTCTCTGAGCTGCCGGATTAGCATTAACGATAAACCCTTCAGAATTTTGATAAACAATTCCTTGAACTGAAATTTCAAAAAGAGAACGATGTGTTTCTTCACTCTTACGCAGCACGTCTTCCTTTTGCTTGCGCTCGGTAATGTCGCGGTAATTCAGCAGTACGCCATGAATAAACGGATCATTTAACATATTGGCCGCGGTAAGTTCTACAGGCTTATAACTTCCATCTTTACATAGGTACCTGAATTCTAATGTTATTACCGAGCTATCCTTCTCCAGCAAAGAATAAAAGACTTTTCCAACACGTTCCAAGTCATCCGGATGGATTATTGAAAAGCCGGAGGTACCGACGCGATCTTGCGGCAACCATCCGAACCATTTTTCGATGTTCGGGCTTTTATATGTCATGATGCCATCTGCCCCCATAATGCCGATGACGTCTGATATATAGGACATCATTGAGTTGTACCTGGCATCACTTTTCACCATCGCCTCTTCAGCACGCATACGATCGGTGATGTCGTGGATGATAGAGAACAGAATGTATTTCCCCTGATGATCAATTGGAGATGAATGCACTTCTACGTTCCGGACGGTTCCGTCGGCCAGCGTATGGTAGAACACAAAATAATTATTTAACTTCAGGAGGGCATTTTCCCGTTCTTTATGAATATGATTTTCCGGCATCCTGTTGATTGCGCTGATATTCATTGAACAGAGCGTAGATCTGTCGTATCCGTAATATTTTGCCGCCGCTATGTTTGCGTCAATAATGATGCCGGTTCCCGGGTCAACAAGCATCATCACGGCGCTGTGTTCGCGGAACATATTTCTAAAATTTTCTTCGCTTTTCCGCAGCGCCTCTTCCGCGTGTTTCCGCTCGGTCAGGTCCGAAACGGTGACAAAACATTTTCCGTCGTTCTCCATAGCGGCGCCGGCAAGCTGAACGGTCAGCCGCTCTTTGCCGTTCCGCACCAGGGTCACTTCGCAGAATTTGCTGACGTTATTATAGAATACTTTTTCAAGGAACGCATTGAACACCGGTTTGGTATCCTCGGAAACAAAAAAACCAAACCGTGCCTTCACCAGCTGAGAACGCTCCTTGCCGAGCAGCGCGGCGCCGAAAACATTCAGCTGAAGTATTTCCCCTTCTTTGGAAAGGGTAAAATAGCCCGCCGGGGCAAAGTCGTACAATTTCACATACTTATTTTCGGCAAGCTCCGCTTCTCTCCGATGCGCACGGTTCAACTCTTCGTGCGTTATGAGTAATTCGGCGGCGCGGGCTTCTTTCTCGGAATTCTGGAACAGAAGTTCTTTGTTGGCAATCACCAGTTCGGCGGCTCGCGCTTCTTTCTCGGAATTCTGAAATAAAAGTTTTTTGTTCGCTATCACCAGATCGGCGGATGTTTCTTTTTCCTTCGCCGCATTTTCCTCGAGCTGAGCGTTCATCATCTCCAGCTCTATCTGGTGCACTTCCAGTTCGTGAACAAGTCTCAGCGCATCAATTTCGGATGGCATCGAAATGGTTCCACTGTTCTTGCTTTTCAGAAGTTCTTCCGCCTTCATGCGAAGAAGTGCGGCTTCCGTTTTGTCGTTGGTGTTGTTCATAATTCATGGTATTTAAGCTGCATCTTTACGAATGTGCGCGATCGCAATGAATTGTGCTTTCCCTTTCACTGTGTTGGTTCGATTGTTCAATGAAAATTTCCGGAAAAATATTTTCTTTTCAATGGATTACTAATTTATCGATTCATTCCTGCGTTGAGTTCTCTTGGCATTACCTTCTCAGCGTCCTCAGCGAACTCTGCGGTGAATCTTTTTAAGTTCTTTAACTTAAAATATATCGGCCGGCACGCAGACGCAATGGACCGGAGGTTCGATATCGGAACAAAAATTACGGGATCGGGAAATAAAAAAATATTTTTGAAAGGATATTACGAGTGTGTGACAGTAGTATAGTATACTGTACTCACCGCAGCATTTTGTTAGAAGGATGCTTACGTGAAACGGACGTTCTTTAACAGGAACGATCATTTCGTCTGCAGATGTAGTGCTTGTTGTTGTTGGGCAAAATTGCTATCAGTGAGAATCTGTTGATCAGCAAACGCACCAATTTCTGTTCCATTGCTGTTAATAATATACTTAAATAAGCAGGACAAACTTTGTTTATCTCATATCGTTCGTGTTCAACGGACTTAATTGTCTGCTTATAGGCTCCGTTCTGTTGAAAAAGAGATAATTTTCTTTCATCCAATATGAGTTAAACAAAATAATTCTTATTCAGCCGGTTTTGAATTACCAGAGGTGGGTTCAAAAGTACCAATTTGCTGTCATGGCAAGTCCGCCCTCGGCCGGGTAAACTTCATCGATCTACGATCCTCTACCCTACGGGTCGTAGACCCTACGGGTCGTAGACCCTACGGGTCGTAGACCCTACGGATCGTAGACCCTACGGGTCGTAGACCCTACGGGTCGTAGACCCTACGGATCGTAGTCCCTACGGGTCGTAGACCCTACG
>CAJBTU010000048.1 GCA_903958625.1 uncultured Ignavibacteriota bacterium
ACTGCGGTTTTTTGAACAGATCATCCTTAACACCGGAGTTGATCTTTACCGATGTCAACGCTGTTTCCATCTGTTTCTTTCCTTCGGACTGCTGCATCGTTTTGAAGGCAAATTTCACTCCGTCAACATCGCGGTAGTCGCTATAGAATACTTCGGCATCCACCGGACCGCTTTGGCCGGTCTGACGCACGACCGATTTCAGCAGCATGCCAGTCTGTGCATCCAGGAACCATCGCGCAGTGGCATTCGCCGGTATGAATTTCACAATAATGCCGGCCGCCGGAGTCTCCTGTACTTTCTCATCCTTATAATAATAGATAACATAATCTTTGCTCGTTAAATTCTGCATCACCGTGAGAGGATCGAGCATCTGATTCTTATACATCTCCTCTGCCTGCGACGAAGGCATTTCACGGACAGATCCCATCTTCATCCAGCCGCTTTTACCTGCCATGGCCATTACCATTTCTCCCATCGGCAAGACCATCTTTTGATATTGTTTATCCGGAAGAAGATTGGTCGTCTCGATATTCATTTCCATCTCGCCCATCGGAGTAACTGCTTTCATCTTGCCCGCCGCCGTGACATCTTTCACTTGCAGAACCTTTTCTCCTCCCATGGCGGTCAATGCTTTTTGAATGATCTCCTTCCCTTTTCCAATGGTTTCCGGTGTTGGTTCCGGTATCTTTTCCGGAGGAGCAGGGATCGTAATATCGATGGTATTCACTGCGCCGAGCGCGCTCAGCGGCTCGTCAAAATCCGCATCCTTACCGACAACAAGTATCGCCAAAGCATTTTCGTCCCACCGTTTCTTGATCGCGGTATTGACGCTCTGCTTCGTGGCCGACTGAACTTCGTTCTGCTGTTTTTGGATAAAGTCCTTTGGGTAACCAAAAAATTCGAACATGAGCAATTGACTGACGATCTTTCCTTTTGTGTCATAATTAAAAACAAACGAGTTGAGATAGCTCTCTTTGGCGAACTTCAATTCTTCGTCGGTGATGCCGTTCTTGATCACGTCGCTGAATTCGGAAAGAATGGAACGGATCATTTTTACCGTGGAGCCGGATTTTGTTGACCCCCCCAGCCGGAAGACACCGGGATAATCCCAATCCTCGCCCCAGCTGCTGTACACCGAGTATGCCAATCCCTGATCCGAACGTACTTTTTTGAACAACCGTGAAGCAAAGGCGCCGCCAAAGGCAACGTCCGCCAGATTCAGCTGGGAGCTTTCGGTTTCGTTCAGCACGCCGCCGAGGTGGCCCAGTGCAATCTGCGACTGGTTAACATCATCCTTCTTAATAAAACTGACCGTTTTTTCTTTCGCCATGCGGGGCTGCGGCAGCGGCGGAAGTTTTACTTCACGCTTTTCCCAGCTCCCGAAAATATTCTCTAATTTCTTTTTCATTTCCTGCGTGTCAAAATCGCCCCACACTGCCATCATTGTGGTGTTGGGGGCAAAATATTTTTTATGGAATTCCACCAGATCGTTCCGGGTAATGTTTTCGATATGCGTATACTCCTGAATGCGGCCGTACGGCACAGCGGGTCCATAGACCAGCCGCGTAAACTCGCGGGCGGCGATCCCGCCGATATCGTCGTTGCGGCGGGAAATGCCCGAACGTGCAGTGACTTTGGCCAATTCAAGTTTATCGTCGCTGAAGACCGGATTGCGGAGCAGATCATTCAGCACGCTCAGGCCAAGATCGATGTTTTCCTTCAGCACCGATAGCCGTGCGCCGCCGCTTGACGTGCCGATGTAGGTTTCAACGGACGCGCCGACCTTTTCCAGCATCTCGTCGATCTCATCCCCTTTTTTTGTTGTGGTTCCCCCTGTGCGCATTACTTGTCCTGTCAGGGAAGCCAATCCGGTCTTGTCCATCGGTTCATAACGGGAACCGGATTTTACCATCACGGTAGCGTTGATGGTAGGAAGCGTATGATCTTCCAGAAGATAGACGATCATGCCATTGGGAAGTTCGAACCGCGCCGGGTCGGGAATTTGAACTTTCCGGATGACGGGGTATTGAAGTTTTTTATACTGCTGCGGTTTTTCGCTTTTGCTTTGACCATAGCCGGTCAGAACAAATGCGAACATGATAAAAAGTATTGTGAACAAGCGATATGATTTCATATTCTCACCTCCTTATTTCACCGGCTCGATAGTGCCGATGGTTCGGTTCGTTTCAACAAAAATTTGATTGGCAACACGCTTAACATCTTCCGCGGTCACAGCATTGATCTTATCCAACGCCTTGAACATTTCGTGCCAGCTTCCCATCAGCACTTCGTTGTAGGTCAGCTGCATCGCCATTCCGGAATTTGAGGAAAGCGAGCGGATCATGTTTGCGCGTGCACGGGTTTTCACCGCTTTCAGATCCTCTTCGCTGACGAGGTCCGTTTTTAATTTCTTTATTTCCGTATCGATGGCCGCCAGGCATTCCTCGTTAGTACGCCCCTGCGACGGCATGGCATAGAAGAGAAAGAGGTTCGGATATTTTTGACCGGGAAATCCGGAAAAACCTGCGGCGTTGATGGCGATCTTGCTGTCGCGCACCAGCGATTTATAAAGACGGGAAGTGCGGCCCGAACTCAGCACATCGGTCACCACATCGTACACCGCATCGTCGGGATCGCTCGCGGAACCTTTTTTATACCCCACCAGCAGCCAGCGCTGCGACTGTTCACGAAGAGTCACGCTCCGTTCGCTGTTCTGCTGCGGTTCGGTGGTGCGGACCGGTTCCGGTTTGGGTGACTGGGGAATTCTGCCAAAATATATTTCTGCAAGCCGCTGCACCTCTTTCGGTTCAACATCGCCGACGACGGCAATAACCATGTTCGATGGAACATAATATTTTTTGAAAAATGCTGCCGCATCGTCTTTGCTGATCGCTTTAAGGTCGGACATGTGACCAATGACCGGATCGCGGTACGGATGCGCTTTAAAGGATGTCGCGATGAATTCCTCCAGCAATTTGCCGAGCGGATTGCTTTCCGTACGCATCCTGCGTTCTTCCATGACAACATTTTTTTCCTTATAAAAATCTCGAAAGACCGGATCGTAAAACCGTCCGGACTCGAGCGTGAACCAGAGTTCAATTTTATTGGAAGGGAGGCTGTAATAATATTGCGTCACTTCACTGGAGGTCCCGGCATTCAAACCAACGCCGCCGTTCTCTTCGATCGCTTTCCCGAACTCGTTATTCTCTATCCACTTCGACGCTTCATCCTGCTTCCCTTCAAAATCTTTTCTCAGTGCCGCAAGTTTGGCCGTATCGGCGATGCTCCCCTTCTGTTCTTCCGCCCGTAATGCTTTCCATGCCTTATCAAGCGCATCGAGCGCCGGTTTTTCTTTTTTTATGTCCTTCGTTCCGATATCCGAAGTACCTTTGAAGGCCAGATGTTCAAAAATATGGGCCAGTCCGGTAATTCCCCGGTCTTCGTTCACCGAACCGACATCGACATAGGTATGGAATGAAACAACAGGTGCATCATGACGCGGCAGTACAAGAAATTTCAAACCATTCTTCAGTTTGAATTCGACCACCTGTTTCTCAATATCTTTGAACCCATCCTGCGCCATCACAGGTAAGTTCAGTATGAAAACTAAAAGCGGCACAAGAACGAATCGTATGCGTTTCATTGCGGCTCCTTTTAAATGGATGATTAATTGAATGTTTATTGATGCTGTTGATGGATAACGCGTTGTCTGAATGTGGTAAAGATATTTCGCAGGAAATTATAAACCCTTACGATGATATGCAATAAGAAACATTGTTTGAACCAGGACGATTCTGTCCTGATTGTGTTTGCTTAACATTTTTACGTTTTTAACTAAAGAAACGCATGAATATTTTTAGACAAAAAGAATATTTTGCCGGATGTATGGATTCATTCGATAATGTCGAACCCAGCAACTATTTAATAGAGTGCAATAAAATATTAATCGTGTTAATATGAATCTCACGACTGAGTGCACCAAATACGATGCCACCTTTTAAGGGGTAAAAGTAAGTGAAACGGCATAGTAAAACTTTCAACCGTGTTCAATTATTTGTACGTGTCCGGAAATTATGCTCTGGGGTTATTTTGTTACGAGTACTGTTGTGTTGTTGTACCGTAACGCAATCCGGAAGGCAAAGAATAGAAGGACATTCCGGACTTTGTACAATTCTGTTTATATTGTTCAATAGTTTCAATAAATGATATTTTTACTTACTATTGATAATAATTCAACCAGTTCCTCTCTATAATATTAACCGGTGCCAATATGACCCTACAGGCGAACACCATTCCAAAAGCAATTCTGTTTTTCATTCTATTTTTACTCCTACCATTACATGTTCCGGCTCAATCAGAGGAAAAGAGGATCGAGGAACTCATCGGAAAAATGACCATAGAAGAAAAGGTCGGTCAAATGACCAACATTGCCATCGGCATGATGCTGTATGAAAAAGGGGACACCATTGCGCTGGACCAGGACAAACTCAGAAATGTTCTCATTAAACATAGCGTCGGCTCCCTTCAGAATGTTGTCAATCATGCCTATACACTGGAACAGTGGCATACCATGATCAATTCGATTCAAAAGATCGTCATGGATGAGTCGCGGTTAAAAATTCCAATGCTGTATGCGATCGATGCTGTCCATGGTGCAAATTATACCATAGGGTCCACGTTGTTCCCGCATAACCTTGGTATTGCCGCTACAAGAAACAGGGAGATCGCCAGAATCTCCGCCGAAGTGACGGCAAAGGAGGTGCGGGCTTCGGGTATCCGCTACAATTTTTCACCCGTGCTTGATGCCGGCAGACATCCCTTATGGCCCAGAATTGCAGAAACATTCGGGGAAGATATTTATCTGGTGAAACAAATGGGATTGAGCGTAATAGAGGGTTATGAAGGGAACAATCTGAAAGATGTTGCCCATGTCGCTTCCTGTTTGAAACATTATTTAGGGTATTCATACCCTTCTTCCGGAAAAGACAGAGCCCCGGCCTATATCCCCGAAATTATGTTGCGGGAATATTTCCTTCCTTCATTTACGGCGGCTGTGAAGGCGGGAGCCAGAACAGTGATGATCAATTCCGGAGAGATCAACGGCGAACCGGTTCACGCCAGTAAATATTTACTCACAACCGTTTTACGGGATGAACTGGGTTTCAACGGTGTTGTTATTTCGGACTGGGAAGATGTAAAGAAATTAGCAACACGGCATCGCGTGGCGGCCACATACAAAGAAGCGGTGTACCAATCCGTTGAAGCAGGGATTGACCTCTGCATTGTTCCGATGGAACTTGACTTCAGCACATTTCTGGTGGAATTGATACGCGAAAAAAGAATTCCGGAAGAACGGATCAATGCTTCGGTACGAAGGATTCTTAAATTGAAGTTCGATGTCGGTCTTTTTGATCAGCCGTATGTTGAAATAGAAGCAGCGAAAAACTTTGGGCTTCCGGAATATAAAAAGGCCGCGTTAGAGGCGGCGCGGGAATCCATGACCTTGTTAAAGAACAATAATAACACACTTCCCTTGGCAAAAAACAAAAAAATTCTTGTTACCGGACCGGGAGCCGGCTCGGTAACAACGCTGCACGGCGCATGGTCATATACCTGGCAGGGAACGAACGCAAACTATTTTGCCAAAGATCTGCCGACCATTTTCAAAGCCATCAAATCAAAAAATAAAAATGCCGTTTACCACCAGGGAACAGATTTCACCGGCACCGATCTGGGAATTGCCAAAGCCGCGGCAATGGCGAAAGACGCGGATGTGATTGTTGTGTGTCTTGGAGAGGATGCGTATGCCGAGACTCCGGGCAATATTGAAGACTTACGTTTACCTGAAATACAGCAACAACTGGTAAAGGCTTTAAGCAAGAGCAATAAACCGATCGTTGCTGTGTTAACCCAGGGAAGAACGCGGGTCATACGGGAAATAGAACCTCTGTTAAGCTCCATTATCATGGCGTACTGGCCGGGATCAGAGGGAGGAAACGCCATAGCCGACGTACTTTTCGGAGACTTCAATCCGTCGGGCAAACTTCCCGTCACCTATCCCCGTTACTCCGGTTCGTTCAGCACATACGACCATAAATATCTTGAGGAAGCTGTTGAACACGTTGACCCATATTCGTATTCCTTTAGTTTTAATCCTCAGTATGAATTCGGATTCGGATTAAGCTATACAACATTCAGTAATTCTGATCTTACGTTCTCCGCCGATACGGTCACCCGCGAACGGCCAATAACAATACACGTAAAGGTAAAGAACACGGGAACAATGTCGGGAGAGGAAACCATTGAACTCTATAGTGCTGATCTGGTAGCGTCCATAACCCCTTCCTTAAAAAGACTGCGGAAGTTCCAGAAAACATCGCTGGAACCGGGTGAGAGCAAAGAGCTGGTATTTACCATTACTTCGGAAGACCTGGCTTTTGTTGGAAAAGACTTGAAAATGGTTACGGAAGAGGGTGAATTTGATATTATCCTGGGAAAAGAAAAAAAGAGGATCTTTTACAAACAGTGACACCTGATAAATCGGTTGTCCATTATCATTCTCTACCCTACGGGTCGTAGACTGAGCGAAACCCCGAAGGGGTAAGCGAAGAATCTTAATCTTCAATTTGAGTTGAAAATCGAGATTCCTCGTCGTCCCGATGTCACCCTGAACGAAGTCGTAGGATCATCGGGACTTCTCGGAATGACATTGATGTTAGATTTTTCAGATGTCTCGAACAATAATTTTGTTCACCGTCTTGTTTCCCGGCGTGACTGCCGATGCTTTTGTATTACGATAATATCCTCCGGTCATTGCTGATGGAATTTTTTTTCCTAACGAAATATATTTTTGTGAGGCGGTGGAACACCTTATTTTGTGAGTATTGCTATTATTGATTCCGCTTCTCTTTCGCGTCCTCTCGGCACCGGAATTCTCAGCGGCTGTGAATTGGAACCGCTCTTCCCTATGACTTTTATGTCGAATTCCATAATCGGAATATCTCCCGGGATCAATGTTACGCCGGCAAGTCTTGTGCCGAATGCCTCCCATGTATTGTAAAATCCTCCATAGAAAAATCCACCGGGTCCGATAACAACTTCGCGTGGACAAGAGAACGTCCTTTTATAGAGTGCATAGGAATAGAAAAAGAGAGCGGCGCTTAAGGATGCGAGAAAGAGTACGATAAACGGCAGCGCGACGGAAAATTCTCCTTCTGAAAATTCAGCGTCAAGCCAGCCGATAAGGAAGAACAGGGCGAGGATCCCGAACGGTATGAAGATGGACCTCTTTCTGCTCTTCTCCCATTCCTCCGCATTAAATTTTTTCCATTCTTCTTCGGAATATCTCCACCGTGCCAGCAATTTGCCTTCCTCTATTTCCGTTTTCCCTTCCGCAAAGGCGCGTTTGAGATTGTAAAGCAGCATAAGGAACACCATCGATGAAATAAGTAAAGGAATGGTATACACCAGAAAGAACCATTCGCTGCTCTGGCTGTTATCAAGAAGATACACTTTGATCAGCCACAAAATGGAAGCGCAGCAGGCTGCGATCAATGCCCAGGTAATCCATATCATACGGTGAAAATTATTCTTTTCCATTTTACCTCCATGTTCGATAACGTACCTAAACGCACATTACGTTGAATACACATGACTTTTTTGAAAAACAAAAAGAAAAAGTGAAGAAAGATGGCCGGTGAACGCTGAATGGATGTTTCATACCTCTTCCACTGTTGAAAATGCAAAAGGTGTTTTTCCGTTTTAGTGAGTATTGCCGGCAAAGGTGCACACATTAAAGAGGAGTGCCGGATCAATATTTATCTATGCAAATGTACCACAGCATTTTTTCGATGTCAAGGCTCGGTGTATTTACCCTTAGAGAATAAATATTTACCGAAGTGTCCTTGCATGTCCGAAGAAGAATCGATAGTTTTATTTTTAATAATTTACAACGATGCAATGCTGAACATAACATTCTTCACGTTCTGCAAAGACGGAATTATACACGGAGAAATATTCAAACGAAAAATACCGGATAGGATTACCTATGAAGATTACAAAACAGATTCACCTTCTCTTCCTTATGGCGGTTCTTTGTTCTGCACAACAGCCGGCGAAACCGAAGGATATTATGGTTTACACTACTGCGGAAAAGATGGAGTACCGGCTTACCCGAACTGCTGCAAGTCCCTTTTTACCGTCTGTGCAGCCACTGGAAACGGAACTATGTATTTTTGTCAATCCCGAAAAAACCTTTCAGACATTTCTCGGCATCGGCGGCGCAATTACGGATGCGTCGGCGGAAGTATTTGCGAAACTGCCTGTCGCCAAACAGCAGGAACTATTGCGTGCATATTATGACCGCACCACGGGAATTGGATATACGCTGGCCCGGACGACGATCCACAGTTCCGATTTCAGCAGCGGAAGTTATACTTATGTGAAAGAAGGAGATAAGGAGCTGAAGACATTTTCCATTGAACACGATAAACTTTTCCGGATTCCGCTTATCAAGCAGGCGACGAAAGCAGCGGGCGGAACGCTGACGCTGTTTGCGAGTCCATGGAGTCCTCCGGCATTCATGAAAAATAATAAGAATATGCTCAAAGGAGGCAAACTATTGCCTGAATATTATGAAAGCTGGGCAACATATTTCACAAAATTTATCAAGGCCTATGAGACGGAAGGTATTCCGGTGTGGGGCATTACGGTGCAGAATGAACCGATGGCGACGCAGAAATGGGAATCATGTATTTACACGGCGGAAGAGGAACGCGATTTTCTTAAACTGTATCTTGGACCGGTCATGAAACAGCAGGGACTTGCTGAAAAAAATATTGTTGTGTGGGATCATAACCGCGATTTATTGAATCAGAGAGTGAATGTTATTTACGGCGATCCCGATGCGGCAAAATATGCGTGGGGCACCGGGTTCCACTGGTATGAATCATGGTCCGGCGGAAAACAAATGTTTGAGAATGTCCGAGCTGTTTATGAAGCGTTTCCCGATAAAAATCTTCTCTTTACCGAAGGATGTGCCGACAGTTTCAATCCGGAACGCTATCAGTACTGGCCGAATGCCGAGCGGTACGGAGAATCCATGATCAACGATTTCAACAACGGCACCGTGGGGTGGACCGATTGGAATATTCTGCTGGATGAAAAAGGGGGACCGAATCATGTCGGCAATTTCTGTTTTGCGCCGGTGCACGCCAATCTGGCAACAGGAGAGTTGATCTATACCCCTTCATTCTATTACATAGGGCACTTCTCCAAATTCATCCGCCCGAATGCGAAGCGTGTCAGCACGGTCAGCAGCCGAAGTCAGCTGCAGAGCACCTCATTTATGAATGCCGACGGTTCTATGGTAACAGTGGTACTGAATCAGTCCGATGCGCCGGTAACGTACCGGCTTATTGTTGGTGCAAATTCGGCCCAACAGAATATTCCGGCAAGGGGAATACAGACGATAGTGTACTGATGATGAAAAAATGCCGGGCCGGGTTGGTTGACCAAACTCTTGAATACTTAGAAGATTGTTCCGTAGGCAATTAGAATCCTATCCCCTGCTTGTATGCGACCTGTGCCTCAAAGGAGATGACCTTGGTCTTTCCCTCATTCCGCTGAATCTTCAAGGTTGAAAGAAAAACTTTGATCGTGACTGTCCCCTTAGCTGTAACGAATGCCATCTCTTCAGGCGGAATTTTGTCCGCGGAGACAACGCCGTATTTTGCTATAAGATTATCGATGAGAGGTTTCAGATCGATCAGCAAAGAATCGGAAGAGTTCGTGTTACGCCAAACCGTAACAGTTATCATGCTCAGATCCTGACCGATTCGATAAGCAATTCCCTGGTCTGAAAATTCCCGGTTCATGTCCCCCGAGAGAATGCGTTGTCGCTGCAGTAATCGTTCATAGCCGGCAATGTTCAGCGCTTTGTCTCGATCCGTTGTCAGAGTGATGATGCCGTCGACCGATCCCTGCCGCACTCGAACATATGGCACCCCCATCAGTTTAGCGACGAACGCCGGATCCATATAGGCTTCCCCAATTCCGGCACTGTCTCGTTTTAGATTTTCGCTCATCCATGGCTGGATGGCATCGAATCCATGAAATTCCGACAAATAGTCGAGGATCGAACTGATCT
>CAJBTU010000049.1 GCA_903958625.1 uncultured Ignavibacteriota bacterium
CGGGAAAAGAGCGCCGCCACGCTTTATACGCAACGATCGCTGCAAAGACCGTTACGCCAAGAAAGATTTCGCCAAAGATGGAAAACTGCCAGCTCAACATGGACCTCTTTTAAGGTATTTTTCAACTACTGTATTCCACGCCAAAAACAATGTAGGAGGCGTTAACAAATGAAAAGAGAGTGATGGTTCTACAAGAATGATTCCGGTTCAATATGGATCAGGGCATCGATGATACGGATATTCATTCCGCAGATCGCATCTTTCACATTATGCCCGATCAAATGGCCCTCGCGTACCGAAAGATTCCCGTCGACAACGACATGAAGATCAACAAAATAATCTAAACCCATCTTCCGCACATAACATTTGTCCAGCGCAATTACACCGCTGACACCCAGAGCTGTTGCACGCACCCGTTCTTCGATGATCGAGGAAGGAGCGGCATCCATCACTTCGTCCAGTGCCGGCCGAAAGAGCGCATGCGCATTGTAGATAATGATCGCCGATGCGAACAATGCCGCCCAATCATCCGCACTTTCAAACCCGGTTCCGCCGATCAGCGCTATTGAAATTCCGATGAACGCAGCGGCAGAAGTTATCGCATCGCTGCGATGATGCCACGCATCAGTCCGCACAGCGGTGCTTTGGATATCTTCCGACACACGGAAGACAAACCGGAACAATGTTTCTTTTGTTACGACAACAGCGATCAGAACAAGAAGCGTGAACGGAGCCGGTGCGTGATGCGGAGTGATGATCTCGTGGACGCTTTGTACAACAATGGTTACCGCCGCCGCGAATAGCGAAAGAGCAACGATCATTGCGGCGATTGGTTCCGCCTTTCCGTGACCGTACGGATGATCCTTATCCCGCGGCTTTACGGCGATCCGCAGTCCGCTGACGACAATGAGAGAACTGATGACATCGGAGGACGATTCTATAGCATCGGCGATCAACGCATAGGAATTTCCGAAATAGCCGGCGAGTCCTTTGATGAATGCAAGGCCTGCATTAACAAAGATGCCGATGATGGTCGAGCGGATCCCCTTTTCAGCAGGATGATTAGTCATAGTTGAGGATCAGAATTTGATAATGCGAAATAATATTTTGCCTTAAGAATTTTTCGGATTTCTCACGGCGTTATAACCGGTGTTGCGATACGATGTTCTTATGACAACAGAACAAGATAAGGAAAATTAATATGAGTTTAATACGGGGATTATGTTTTTTGTAAAATGATGATCGAAAGATCGTCGGAAGGCGACGACGAATCTGTGAACAGGTCTAATTCCCGTAACACGGCAGCTCCGATCTGTTCCGGTGTTCCGGTTGTTGTTGTGAGCAGGCCGATCAATCGTTCTTTGCCGAAAAATTCTCCCGCATTATTTTTTGCTTCGGTCAATCCATCGGAGTAGAGAACAAAACGGTCCCCCTCTTTTAGCGAAACGGAATGCTCGTTGTACGTCATCGTGCGCGCCAGTCCAAGCGCCGCATCGCCCTTTGCGCTTTCCGTGATATTTGTGCCGCGGATGATGAGTGCGGGAAAGTGCCCGGCATTGACGAATCGGATCGTTTCACTTTTTTCCGAACATTCGGCATACAGCAGCGAAGAAAAAATATGAGACGGACTGTCCCGGTGGACGATGGAATTGATCCGGCCGATCAATTCCGGAAGAGAGCGGATCTCGCCTGCCAGAGCGCGGATCGTGGCCTGAAGCTTTGCCGTGATCAGCGCGGCATGCAATCCTTTCCCGGCAACATCCGCCATAGCAATGATGAACCGTCCGGAATCTAATTTTAAAAAATCGATCAGATCGCCGCACACCTCGTTCGCCGATCGAGTGTAGAGCCATAGCTGCCATCCGTTCACAGTCGGCATCCGTTCCGGCATCAGCGACTCCTGTATCTTTCGGCCCGCTTCCAGTTCATCGTGTGCGACCAGCTTATCTTTCAATTCCAGCATTATGACAACGACAAGAAAAATTCCGCCGAAGAAGGCATTTGAATTCGATGTGCCGATCGTGTTGCCGGACAGGATCAATAGTACACCGATCACGAATAATACCCGCCGCTCCGGAGTCAGCTTTTCGAACATTGCCTTCAGCACCCAGCCGGTCTTATACGTGATCCCTCTGAACCGCTTCATTCCCTTCAATTGCTCGCGCTGTTCGTCCGATAAGTAATAATTGGTCACCTCGCTGGATTCTTTTCGCAGCGTATGGTTCCAATGGTCGGGATCGTCAAACTCCCGGGTGAACGATCGCCACGCGGATTCGAGGTCCGATTTCAACGATTTCCAGTCGATGTTGAAATTGGAAAAAAATGATTTTTTATCGTTTGGATCGGAAGTTGTCATAGTGAAAGATACGGCAAAAAAAGGAAAATGTTCTGGTAAGATTTATCGGTAAAAAACAGCAAACATTGGTGTAAAAACGATGGAAATGCGGCTATTGAAAACAAAAGTTCCCATTACGGTAAATAGTAATGGGAACATAAAAAAACATCAATACACAATGGTTATACTTCATTCACCCTTGCAACAATAATCCCGGTTTGTTTGCCGTTCTTTGCAAGATATTCGTGTAAGGGAACTTCAGTGATCTGTACTTTTTTGCCGACATTCGGCGAATGCATGAAGTGGAGTTTGCCGTCGATCTTCACCGCAACGCCGGTGTGCGCAATATCCATTCCGGCAACATTCGTGCTGATACCGATAAGGTCGCCATGGTTCACCTTGTCCTGGAACATATGAAGATTGCCCTTGGGCATGAAATAATTTTTCCGCGCATTAATAGCATCCTCCTGCAGCTTAATCGTCTTCCAGTTTGCATCGTCGGTCTTAAGATGTTTGTAGCTCTCCCGGTGGGCAGTCATAAAATTGATCGGTCCCGGTATCTCGGCAACATTCTTTTCGCCGAAAATTTCTTTCGTTACAACTTTGAGGATCCCCTTTTTTTCGGCGTTAAACCAGTAATCGGTCGTGTAGTGCAAACGGCTTGTGTAGCCGTCAATTTTTCCGTCGCGGTAGCGCAGGAACTGCAGTTGCGCCATATAATCCTGAAAGGATGCCTTCTTCATCTTCACGCATCGCGCAAGGGTCACGCAGTTCTCGTAGAACGTCACGCAATCCAGTGCGCGGAGATTCACCACCAGTTTCTCGTCGCCATCGGTATCGAGCACATTCGCTCCGTATTCAACCCCAAGAAATGTTCTGCCGATCTCAACGATCACCTCATTGATCGGTTTTCCTGCCAGCGATTGCGATACGGCGAAATCGAACTTCATTTTGCAGATCTGTTCGTCGGACAAGTCCTGCATGAATGCTCCGAAGAGACTGGACGGGAAAGAGGAGGCCAATGTTGCAAGCGAGGATGAAGCGATAAAAGTTCTTCTATT
Organism: uncultured Ignavibacteriota bacterium; assembly: GCA_903958625.1. GTDB lineage: Bacteria > Bacteroidota > Ignavibacteria > UBA10030 > UBA8401 > UBA8401. The sequence continues at coordinate 3,397 of CAJBTU010000049.1, forward strand.
CATAAGTACTCCGATAAATTACAAGACAGCACTTTCGTAATCTTTAATATTATGAAAATTGTTTGTTCTTAAAACGCCGGCTCGTTGCTCACCGGAGGTGCATATTCGTCGAACGTCGGCATTGCAAGATTTTCAAAGCGTGCATATTGATTGATGAATGCCAGTTCCAATTCGCCCGTTGGACCGTTACGCTGTTTGCCGATAATGATTTCGGCGATACCTTCCGCCGAGGATCCGTCATCGCGCGTCAGTCCAAATTTTTCCGGACGGTGGATGAAGAGCACAACGTCCGCATCCTGTTCGATAGCGCCGGATTCACGCAGGTTGGAAAGCATCGGCCGTTTATCGGCGGCGGTTTCCACCGCACGGTTCAGCTGCGACAATGCAACGACCGGAATATTGATCTCTTTCGCAAGCGCTTTCAGCGAACGCGAGATCTGCGAAATTTCCTGCTCGCGGCTCTGCGCATTCTTTGGTCCGGCCATCAGCTGCAGATAATCGATGATGATCATGCTGATATCATGTTCCGCCTTCAGGCGGCGCGCTTTTGCGCGAAGTTCCAAAATGGAAAGAGCGGGAGTGTCGTCGATAAAAATTTTCGCGTTATATAATTTCCCTATGCGTGTGCTGAGATTGCGCCACTGTTCTTCCGGCAGCCGGCCCGTGCGGACGCTTTGAGCATCCACACGCGCTTCCGCGCAGATGAGACGCAGCACCAGTTGCTGAGACGACATTTCCAGTGAGAAGAAACCGATTGATTTTCCGTGATCGATGGCCGCATTGCGCGCCAGCGAAAGGACGAATGCCGTTTTTCCCATGGAAGGGCGCGCCGCAACAATGATCATATCCGAATTCTGGAATCCGCCCGTCATCGAATCGAGCGCGGTGAATCCGCTTGGTACGCCGGTAACACCGCTGTGTTTGCCGTGGATGCTTTCCAGCATTTCCATGGTGGTAAAGACCGCTTCTTTCATCGGTATAAAGGTCTTTTTCATTCTTCGCTCGGAGATCTGGAAGATCTTATTCTCCGCTTCATCCAGCAGATCAAGCGCATCATCCTGCTCGTTGAACGCACGGCTGGTGATCTCCGTGCTGGTGGTGATCAGACTGCGGAGAAGGGCTTTTTCCAGAACGATCTTTGCGTGATATTCCACATTTGCCGCAGAGGTAACGTGCATCGTCAGATCGGAGATGTACAGCGGTCCGCCGACATGATCCAGCTTTCCCGCACGGCGAAGTTCTTCAACAACAGTAATGGAATCCGCCGCCTCATTCTTCTCGAAAAGCGAAATGATCGCCTTGAAGATCTCAACGTGAGCCGGTTTATAAAATGCTTCTTCGTCCAGGATCTCCAATGATTTTGAGATCGCTTCTTTTTCAAGAAGCATCGCGCCGAGTACGGACATTTCCACATCCATTGCCTGCGGCGGCACGCGCCCCGAAGATTGTTCCAAGTGTTGATCAGCCATAGTATTACAATTTATAAATGTTCAGCATGCTTCTTCAATTACTTTTTGACTCGTCATACATCTTTCTCAGTTTCTGCACATCTTCCCACGTCGGACGTTTCCAGTTCGGATTTCTCAGCAGCGCGGCGGGATGGTACGTAACAAAGGTCGGCACACCGTGATACATATGAATGGAAGCGCGAAGGTTCGTAAGAGACTCATCGGTTTTCAACAGCGTCTGCGCGGCCGTCAATCCAAGACAGAGAATGAATTTCGGTTTTATCAGTTCGATCTGTTTCCACAGATACGGTTCGCACTGTTCCACCTCTGCCGGATTCGGACGCCGGTTTTCCGGCGGACGGCACTTCAGAATATTTGCAATGAACACTTCTTCGCGTTTGAACTGCACCGCTTCAAGGATCTTATTCAGCAATTGTCCTGCCCGGCCGACGAATGGCTCGCCTTTCGCGTCCTCATCTGCCCCCGGCGCTTCGCCGATCACCAGCAGATCCGCATTTGGATTACCGACACCGAAAACGAATTTCGTCCGGGTTTTTCCGAGTCCGCAATTCAGGCAATCACAGATCTGTTTGTTCAGATCGGTCAGGTCGCCGGCGGATTGCCAGGGTTTTTTCGGTCCGTCGGTCCGCCCGGTGACAATGATCGGTTCATTAACAGCGGGAGTATCGGTCTTCTTCTTTGCGGCCATAGGTTCTTCTTTGTTATCGGCAATTGCCGTTAATGGAGTTTTCGGTACGATTGTTTCACGGTAAAAGGAATTGCCGAACAATAATTGTTCCTGCCGCAGAAAATGCTGTGCGTCAGATAATATTTTTTCGATCTCATTTTCAGGCATAGGAAACCGTTGAATTGACGACACAATGATTATCGGTGTTGCTGCCCCCGCACGTTTTTCGGTTTCATGCATCCCGGCCGTTTGCGGCGGGAGTGAAATTTTCTCTCTCTTAGCGGCTGAATGTTTTTACAATTGTATTAAGTATTTCTACGGCAACATCAAATTTCGGCATCTTCGGCAAGGCGCTCACGTTTCCCTTTGCATCAATCAGCGTGACAACATTTGTATCGGAGCCGAACGCCGCACCCTTATCCCTGGTGGAGTTCATCACGATCAGATCAAGATTCTTCTTCTGCAATTTTATTTTGGCGTTGGCAAGCTCATTCTCTGTTTCAAGCGCAAACCCGACAAGGATCTGTTTCTTCGTTTTCTTTCCGCCAAGCGCACGAAGGATATCGGGAGTTGAATGGAGTTCAACCGTCATCGATGTATGCTGCTTCTTGATCTTTTGTTTTGCCTGTACCGCGGGGGAATAATCCGCAACGGCGGCAGCCATGATGATGATGTCCTGTTTCTTCGCGTGCGCCATCACTGCGCCGTACATTTCTTCGGCTGTTTCAACATCGATCCGTTTCACATTGTTCGGCGTTCCGAGGGCTGCAGGTCCGCTCACCAGCGTCACCTCTGCGCCGCGGAGTGCCGCTGCGTTTGCAAGTGCAAATCCCATCTTGCCCGACGAACGATTACCGATGTACCGCACCGGATCGATTGGTTCGTGTGTCGGACCGGCGGTCACAAGAATTTTTTTCTTTTTCAAATCCTGCGGCGTCTTTACAATTATTCCATTAACAAAATCAACGATCGTTTCCGGTTCCGGCAGTCGACCCATTCCGCTTAGACCGCTTGCCAGTTCGCCGCTTTCCGGCGGAAGAATGAAATATCCCCGTTCACGAAGCGCCGACAGATTCTTCTGCGTTGCACTGTTTTCCCACATGTCAACATCCATCGCCGGGGCAATGATCAGCGGACAGCGAAGCGCCAGCACGGTGGAAGAGACGACATTTTCCGCGTAACCATGGGCAATATGGGCAACGGTGTTTGCGGTTGCCGGAGCAACAAGCATCACGTCGGCCCACAAGCCGATATCGATGTGTTTTACGCCGAGATTCGTTGATGAATTTTTGTTCTCCGGCCAGAGGGAAACAACAACTTCTTCCTGCGACAAGGTGGAGAAAGTTAGCGGAGTGACAAATTCGGTTGCCGACTGCGTCATCATTACGCGTACGTTCGCGCCGGCTTTTTTGAGAAGCCGAACAACGGTGCACATTTTATAGACGGAGATTCCGCCGGTGACACCAAGAGCGATATTTTTGCCGGCCAGCATGTGAGGGAGATGAAAAGAAAAAGCCATCCAATGACCCGAAGTCATCGGATGGCCAAATAGTTATACCTTCTTTATTTCGGGTTCTTTATAGCGAAATTCGAGATGATCCTTCATCAGTTCCTCGATCGCTTCTTCGGTCGGTTTCGGGCGCGCTTCAAATTCCAGGCTGACCTTTAATTGGTCGGGGTTGGAGATCTCCTCGTCCATATCGTCATTTGCATTCGGAAGAGCGACAAGATTTTCGATCCGCTGCGAAAACTCCATCTTTGTCTCTTCGTTGATCTGACGGGCGCGTTTGGAAAGAACAACGATCGCTTCATACACGTTCGCCGCTTTTGCTTCGAGGTCTTTAATCTCGAGAGTTTTGATTGCCATTGCTTTTGCCTCTGTTTAGTTATGATGTAATATGTTTTTTTTTATTATCAGATCTACCTCCGCGATCGCCGCATCAAGCTTGTCGTTCACAACGATCACGTCAAATTGTTTTCCGGTTTCCATTTCCATTGCCGCTCGCTGCAGCCGCCGCCGGATCTTTTGCTCATCCTCCGTTTTTCGGCTGCGCAAACGCTGTTCAAGAATCTCCAGGCTCGGCGGCGCGATAAAGATCAGCACGCTTTCTTTCGGATACATGGCGCGTATCGATAAGGCACCCTTTACATCCACGTCAAAGATCATCGAATGTCCGGCATTCAGCGACCGGTCGACCTCGCGCTTCAGCGTTCCATAGTGCGTGTCGAAAAAGAACTCATGTTCCACAAATCCGCCCTGCGCGATCAGCCCTTCAAATTCCTCCTTTGACAGGAAGAAATAATCCTTTCCGTTCACTTCGCCGGGACGCATTTCGCGCGTTGTTGCCGATACGGAGAACTCGAACTCCGTATATTTCTTCAACAGCGGCTTAATGATGGATGTCTTTCCGCCGCCGCTCGGTGATGCAAATGCAAAAAGTTTTGGATTGTTCATTATTACCACGAAGCCACAACGGACATTGTCATCTCTGGACAGGCCCGTAAAAAATTATTCGATATTCTGCAGTTGTTCCCTGATCTTTTCCAATTCTTCCTTCATGCCGACGACGATATGCGCTATCTCCACGTCATTGCATTTCGAACCGATCGTATTTGCTTCGCGGTTCATCTCCTGTATCAGAAAGTTCAGCTTGCGTCCTTCGGATTCTTTCGACTGCAGCGCCTCAAGAAAAAATTTGTTGTGGCTCCGGAAACGCACACACTCTTCTGTTACATCCAGTTTCTCCGACAGCAGCGCGATCTCCAGTTCAAGTCTCTGATTGTTGATGACACTCTTATCTTCCACCAGCTGTGCGATCCGGTCGGTCAGGCGTTTACGTTCTTCCGGAATGCGTTTCTTCGACAAATGTTCTACCGCGTCAATATTTTTATTGATCTTCACGATGCGCTCTTTCGAATCCCGCGCAAGTTCCGCCCCCTCTTTTTCCCGCATCTTCTTCAGCGAATCGACCGCTTTTACCAGAGCCTGGTGAAACACTTTCCATTCTGTTTCGTCTTCCTGCACCTCTTTCGCCTCAAAAATTTCGGAGAAGTGAAGAAGGTGTTCAAGACCTACGGGTTCTTTAATTTTTGTTGCCTTGCGCAATTGTTCCAGCACTGCATGAATTTCTTTCGCCCGCTTTTTATCAATAGCGACCGACGGCTTGCCGTCAGACTCGTCTTCTTTCGACGCGCTCAGAGAGATCTTTCCCCGGGCGATCTTCGTTTTAATGATCTCTTTGATCTCGTTTTCCCGCTGCGAAATGGTTCTCGGAACGCGCGAAGAGATCTCCAAAAAACGATTGTTCACGCTGCGAAGCTCTACGGCAAACGTGACACCCTTAAGGGATGCCTCGCCTTTGCCGAAACCGGTCATACTTTCGATCATAATCTGAAAACATATAAACCCCGGACGCCAAAAACGGCCACGGAAGTTTGAGTGTGTAATTTGATAAAAAAACCTTTGGAGAATGGCCCCAAAGGTCGAGAGTTTCCATACAAAAATACGAAAAAACGCAAGGGCAGACAAGAAAAACCTTTCCACCGTAATTCACAGGTTATCCACATCTTTTAAGACCAGAACAGCTGGTTTACGGGCTGATTTCAGAGATATTTTAGTCCGGTTGATAACTTTGTCTCAGCATTTTTATTGAAAAATAAAGACTTAGAAAGGTTCTTTTCGTTATTGGATGAAATGATGCGATAATTGCAATGAATTTAAATCGGGGGAAAAGAAGGTTTTTGTTAGCCCTCAGCATTAAGAACGAAGTATGAAATTGGCAGTTACAACCCCGGGCCCGTTCCATTGATCAATACCGAAATACGCCGACCGGAAAAACAGCGCAGAAGTTTTCGGAAGGTCGGCCCAAAAAATCGCCCGAAGAAATCGTTGAAACAAGAGTTTCTGCTCCACTTACGAATATCATCGGAAGAGTCGCTTTCCTCGAGACTCTCAATCAAAGCAAAAGACAATTTTTTAAACAGACAATCATGAAAACGCAAAAGAGCGGGAAATTGATTCTTGATAAGCGCACATTGGTTTAGTATTATGAAAGCGGGACCGCAATGCTTTCTTTTTAACCAATCACTCTGAGGCACCCTCCTATGGAAATACAATTTCTCGGCGCCGCCCGCACCGTTACAGGCTCTATGCATCTTCTTCGCGTCAACGGAAAACAGATCCTGCTTGATTGCGGCATGTTTCAGGGACGCCGCGCGGATACCTACGACCGCAACATGAATTTTCCGTTCGATCCTTCCGCCATCGACGCCGTTGTTCTTTCTCATGCACATATCGATCATGCCGGAAATCTTCCGAACCTTGCGAAGAGAGGATTCACCGGAAGAATTTATTGCACTCCGGCGACCGCAGATCTCTGCCGCATTATGCTGATGGACAGCGCACACATCCAGGAAAAAGATGTTGAATTCGTGAACAAGAAGCGTGCGAAGAAAAAACTTCCGGCAATCGAGCCGCTGTACACCACCGACGACGTACAGCCGATGCTTGATTTGATCGTGGAGATTCCATACAGAACGAAGTTTGAAGTTCTTGAAGGAGTGAAAGGTAAGTATTTCGATGCCGGCCATATCCTTGGTTCCGCATGTGTTCATCTCACCATCGAAGAAAAAGGGAAGAGCCCGTTCCACCTTGGATTTACCGGCGATGTCGGCCGGCGGAATCTGCCCATACTGCGCGATCCGGAATTTATGGGGAACGTTTCTGCGCTGATCTGTGAAAGCACGTACGGCGGAAAACTTCACGCGCCGGCGGAAGAGTCATCAAAAAAACTATTGGAAGTTGTCCGGCGAACAATGGACCGCGGCGGGAAGATCATCGTTCCGGCATTCAGCGTCGGCAGAACGCAGGACCTTGTCTATCAATTGAATAATCTGAAGAACGAAGGATTGCTGCCCGACCTGCCGGTGTATGTTGACAGCCCTCTCTCGATGAAAGCAACCGAGATTTTCCGCAAACACCCCGAATGCTTCGATGATGAAACGAACGAGATACTGAAAAGCGACGACGACGTTTTCGGATTCGAGCGCCTGCAATTTATTCGCGATGCCGAAGAATCGAGAGCATTGAACGATAAAAAAGGATCATGTATGATCATCGCCGCTTCGGGCATGTGCGAAGCGGGACGTATTGTCCATCATCTGAACAACAATGTTGAGAACCCGAATAACACGGTAATGATCGTCGGTTATCAGGCGGAACATACGCTGGGACGGAAGATTGTTGACCGCAATCCCGAGATATCGATCTTCGGGGAACCCAAAAAATTGAACTGCGAAGTGGTGGTGATGAACTCATTCAGCGCTCACGCCGACAACAACGAATTGCTCGATTATATTTCGCCGTTCGACAAAGGCCAGCTGAAAAATATTTTTCTTGTTCACGGCGAGTTGGACCGTGCAGAAGCTTTTGCGGCATCGCTAAGGGCAAAAAAATTCCGGCAGATCGATATTCCGGAACGCCTGCAGAAGTTCGACGCGTAGAAGATATAACGGTACCTTAGCAAATCCTTTGCTTTTTGTTCCGAAGGGATGCCTTTCCCGAAGTGACCACTTCGTGGCGGCAGATGGATGAACTAATAAATTCAGATAATAATTACAATTC
>CAJBTU010000050.1 GCA_903958625.1 uncultured Ignavibacteriota bacterium
AAATTATCCGAATCCGTTCAATCCTGAAACGACCGTTGAATTTTCAATCCCTGTTACAGCATATGCTGCTCTGACCATTTATAACGGCATCGGCGAAACGGTTGCACTCCTTTTTAAGGGGAATGCTGAGAAGAATACGATATTTAAACGTACATTCAACGGTTCGCCCTATGCTTCAGGAATGTATTATGCAGAATTACAATACAATGGTGTAAAGACAATCAGGAAAATGTTATTATTAAAATAAAAAGGAAGCAATAATGAACAGCGTATTACAAGATATAGAGTTGACCGGCATTGTTCCCGTAATCGCGATCGATGATGCTGCGAATGCCGAACCACTGGCAAAAGCGCTCATCGACGGAGGTTTACCGTGCGCAGAAGTCACGTTCAGAACGGCTGCGGCGAAGGAATCCATTTCGCGAATTTCAAAATCATATCCCGCCATGCTGTTAGGTGCCGGTACAGTGCTGACAATTGAACAAGTGAAAACCGCCGTCGATTGCGGAGCCAAATATATTGTCTCTCCCGGTTTGAATCCGAAAGTGGTGGAGTATTGCGTAACGAACAATATCCCGATCTTTCCCGGTGTCGCAACACCTTCCGAAGTCGAACAAGCCATTGAACTTGGATTGAATGTCGTGAAGTTCTTCCCGGCGGAAGGGAACGGAGGCTTGGCGTATTTAAAAGCGATTGGAGGTCCTTATAGACAGATGAAGTTCATTCCTACCGGCGGAATTGATGAAACGAATCTTCTTTCCTATTTGAAATATTCGCAGATCGTTGCATGCGGCGGCAGCTGGATGGTAAAACCGGAATTCATCGCGAACAAGCAGTTTGACGAAATCAGAAAAATGACCGAACGCGCAGTGATGCTGATGCTGGGTTTCGATCTGAAACATGTCGGGATGAACTGCGAAACCGAACAGGAATCGATGTCGAATGCTTCATTGATCTCACAGCTGTTCAGTCTGCCGGTGAAAGAAGGGAATTCGTCGAACTTCGTCGGCACGCAATTTGAAGTGATGAAGAAGAATTATTTAGGTGCACACGGTCATCTAGCCATCGGAACGAATTTCATCGAACGGGCAATTGCGTATTATGAACGGAAAGGATATTCCTTCCGTAAAGAAACAAATGTTGAAAAGAATGGTAAACGAGTCGCCATTTATTTTGAACAAGAGATTGCAGGCTTTGCCATACACCTGCTGCAAGGATGAACAAACCATGAATCCAAGAAAAATATGTGTGTTACTGTTGTCGTGCATTCTTGTCAGCGGTCTGTGGGGACAAAAACCGAAAGTATATCTGTTAAATGCCGATACGCTGATGTCTGTTCAGCAATCTGTCTTCAAGGGTGAAAAACGGTATGTCTCCGCGGTCAAGAAATTGATGCGGGATGCAGAAAAAGTTTTGAAGATGGAGATTCCTGCAATCACCAATAAAGAACTTGTTCCGCCGAGCGGCGATAAGCGAGACTATTACAGTCTCAGCCGATATTGGTGGCCCGATCCCAATAAAGCGGATGGTCTGCCGTACATACGTCGTGATGGTGAATCGAATCCTGAAACAGAATCAATTCCGGATAATAAAAATTTGAATACGTTCATGAAATCGGTGACGACGCTCGCCTGGGCATACTTCTATTCCGGCGATGAAAAATATGCCGAAAGTGCTGTTTCATGGCTCAGAAAATGGCTCATCAATCCTGAGACACGGATGAATCCAAATCTTCGGTTCTCACAACAGGTGCGCGGCCGTGATGTCGAACGGGGAACCGGGATCCTTGATGCGCGGGAATTTTCACAGCTTGTCGATGTTATCGGTTTCGTACAAATGTCGCGATCATTGCCGCCGGAAGACAATGCGAAAATTATTCAATGGTTCAAAGAATATCTTCAATGGCTCGTAGAAAGTCCGAACGGTATCAGTGAATCGAACGCGCAGAATAATCACGGAACGTGGTACGATGTGCAGACCACGGCAATTGCATTGTTCGTCGGGGATAAAGCGAGGGCTCTGCAGATCTGTGAAAAGGCAAAGACGAAGAGGATCGCCTATCAGATCACTCCGGAAGGGAAAGAGCCGGAGGAATTGGTCCGCACTCTATCATGGCATTATTCGCAATTCAATCTGTATGCGCTTACGCGTCTTGCCGATCTTGCAAAGTATGTAAATGTTGATCTCTGGAACTTTTCGACTGCCGACGGAAGAAGTATCCGTACCTGTCTTGATTATCTGATCCCGTTCGCCTATAAGGAAAAAAAATGGGAATCGACCCAGATCAAAGAAATGACCTTTGAAGCCCTTTCGATAACAGCTATGCGGGCCGCGGCAGTGTATGGAAACGAAAAATATGCGAACGTATTCGATAAATTTTTTGCCGGTAACCGCGAGACTGATCGCATCATCTTTCAATATGGAGCTGTGTTCGGCCGATAATACTACATTCTTGTAGAACAGTGAAAAAACGCTAATGGTATCTTCAGTAAGAAAGTTCATCACTATGAAAAAATCCTATCGATGTGCCACTGTAAAAGTATTATTATTTGCCGTTATGGCATTCACCGGTTCACTGTTCTCGCAGAAAAATACAATTCTGTGCCGAACGGCCGATGATGTTGCCAAATCATTAAAGACACTTTCACCGGGCAATCAGATTGTCCTGGCTGATGGCGAGTACCGGTTTACTTCTCCTCTCGTTGTGGAAGCAGTGGGGTCAAA
>CAJBTU010000051.1 GCA_903958625.1 uncultured Ignavibacteriota bacterium
CGGCATTGCGTGAGATTATTTCCAATGTTTACAGCACGGGGAACTATCGTCAAGTATTCGGAGAATTGTCTTTGAATGATACCACTGCCGACTTGAACATCCATACGGAAGCAAATCCTCTTTTACGATCTGTGTCTATATCCGGAAATACGCTGGTCGAATCAGAAGTGCTAACGGCTCCTGTTGATTCTCTGATTGGAAAGCCGATCAATTCTCCAAAGTTAGAGACCGCGTTTGAACAGATTCTCGGCATGTACCGCGGGAACGGCTATTCGCTGGCGCGCATCCAATCGGTGTATTTCGATACACTATCCGGGAACCTCACATTGGTGATCAACGAAGGGATCATCCATAAGATCTACTTGAAGGGGAAAGAAACATCGCGGGATTGGGTCATCTGGAGGGAGTTAGGTTTCCGTGATGGAAATATTTTCACTGTTGAGAAGGGAAGAAAAGCTCTCGTTAATCTCTACGGCACAAATCTTTTTGAACAAGTTTCCATGGATGTCGGATATGAAAATGATCTTCCGGTCATTACGATTCAGATGGAAGAAAAACCGACCGATGTATCGCGGCTTGGCTTCAGGATAGATAATGAAAGGAATGTCCAGCCGACGCTGGAATTCCGGAACGAGAATCTTCTGGGTACCGCGACAGAGATCGGGGCAAGTTTTGCCGGAGGATTGAGGAACAGAAAATACGTCACCGATTTCCAGGCGAATAGAATTTTCAACTCGTACTTTACCTTAAATCTTGATGCGTATTATGATCTTCGCGATATTTATTCATATTTCACCGATCCGGTACAGAGCAACCGGACAGAATTTGTCCGCTCACGCAACGGTGAATACCGGCAGATCCTCTACGGTGTGTCATTCCAGCTCGGACAGCAGGTTGAACGGTTTGGAACATTCAATATAGAATACCGGCTTGAATCAGATGAAGTGAAATTTATTTCCGGAACGGGATATCAGCCGGAACAATTCACCCTTCAGGCGTTCAGGATCTCATCGACCATTGATTCCCGGGACCGGTATCCATTCGCCCGAAAAGGATCGCTCACCAATTTTTCCTGGGAAACGGCAACTTCAACTTTGAAAGGCGTTGTGGGAGATGTTGGGTATTCAAAGATCTATCTTGCGTATGAAACGAACACTTCCTACAGTAATTTTACACTGCATCCAAAAATTATTGTGGGATTCGGCGATCAGACGCTTCCACTCACCCAGCAATTCTCTTTGGGGGGAGAGGATTCCTTCTTTGGCTTGCGCGAATACGACTCCCGCGGCCGCCAGATATTCCTCACCAGTATCGAACTGCGTACACGGTTCCCGTTTCAGGTCATTTGGGACACGTATTTCCGCATAAGATATGATCTGGGAAGCATTTGGCCACAACGGGAAGATATCCGCATCAGGGATTTCCATCACGGAATCGGAGCGATCATTTCGCTGGATACACCGGCAGGACCGATCAATTTTTCTCTCGGAAGAAGTTTCTATATACGAAGGGATCTGCTCGATGAACCTCTTACGCTGGGTCCGGTCGTGGCATACGTCTCGCTCGGTTACCCGATCTTCTAATCGGTCTTTTCTTTGAACCGCATCACACTGGCCGTCAGCACGATCACTCCCATTCCAAAGAGCATCACCGCCTCAAACCATAAATGCGATATGCCGACGCCTTTCAGAATTATCGAACGGATCGCGACCAGATAATACTTCATCGGAATAAGGTCCGCGATCACCTGGAGGATCCAGGGCATATTCTCAACCGGGAAGACAAATCCCGAAATATATATCATCGGCATCAGAACGAAGAACATACCGACCATCATCGCCTGCTGCTGGGTCTTCGAGATCGTTGAAACGAACAAACCCAGACCGAGAGATGTCATCAGGAAAAATCCCGTTAAGACATAGAGCAGAACGATGGAGCCACGGATGGGTATGGAAAATCCGAACACCATGATCAATAAGGCAAACGTCACAACAATCAGTCCGATCAGCGTAAATGGAATAAGTTTCCCGATGATCAACTCGACAGGCCTCAGCGGAGTAACAAGAAGCTGTTCAAGCGTTCCGATCTCTTTTTCCTTCACGATGGCCATTGCGGTAAGGTTCGTAGTTGTGATCAGCAGGATCAGCACTAAGACGCCCGGGACCATGAACTTCCTGCTGACGAGTGTTGGATTGTACCATGCGCGTATTTCCGTCGAAATGCCGCCGAGACGTTTCAAATCGCCGACGATTGTGACCAGAACATTTTGTGAATACCGGTTGATGATCTGCATGACATATCCCGAAGCGATCGCCGTGGAATTCCCCTCGCTTCCGTCAAACAGCACCTGCACGTCGACGGTTTCCCGCCGCAATATTTTATTTCCGAATTTCGGCGGGATCACAAGAGCCATTGCCGCTTTACTTTCGTCGAGGTACCGCTGCACATCATTATAGTCTTCCGTTGAATATTCCATTGTGAAATATCCGGAGTTGGTGAATGATTCTGCAAATTTCCGGCTCTCGCTCGTTTTATCAAGATCACAAAGGACAAACGAAATATTCTTGACATCCAGCGATGCCGCAAATCCAAGAAGCGTCAATTGGATGATCGGTGCTACGAAGATGATCGGAAGCAGACGCTTATCCTTGAAGAATTGAGCGAATTCTTTTTGTACCAATGCTTTTAATCGTCGGATATTCATGCTACACCGTATGTTGTTTGAACCGCTTCACGCTGATCGTTACAACGACCGTGATAAAAATGAGAAGATAGATCAACTGCTGCCAGAACGCTTCGATGCCGACACCTTTCAGAACGATGCCCCGCATGATCACAAGATAGAACTTCGCAGGAGTGATATTGGAAATGATCTGCAGAAACAATGGCATGCTTTTTATTGGGAACATGAATCCGGACAGGATCATCGTTGGCAGCATGGAAACCACTGCGGCAATTTGAAATGCCACCTGCTGGCTGTCGGCAATGGTCGACACAAGCAGCCCCTGTCCCAGCGCAGCACACACGAATAACAACGTGGCGAAAAACAATAACAGAAGGCTCCCTTTCACCGTTACATCGAACATGATATATGCGGCGACCAATACGAGAGCGGCTGCAACCAGTGAGATCAGTGCATACGGGATCATCTTACCCAGTATCAGACTGAGCGGTTTGACCGGCGAAACGTCGATCTGTTCGATAGTGTTCCGTTCCTTTTCTTTGACAATCGAAAGTGCAGTCGCGATCACTCCGGTGATCGCCAAGATGAAAGCGATCAGTCCCGGAACGAGGAATTTTGCACTTTTCATTTCCGGATTATACCAGATCCGTGCTTCATAATTGATGGGTATGTAACTTTTCCTGCCGATCTTGGAGAGATTCTGAAGAACGATCTTTTGCGAATACTGCTGCGTAACAGCCTGAGCATAACCGATGATCGTTGTTGCAGCATTGGCATCCATGCCATCAACCAGCAATTGGATGGAAGCCTGACGGCCAGAGATGATGTCGCGGGAAAAATCGGGCGGGATGACGAGCACCAATTTTACCGTTCCTTCATCGATCAGCGATTGAGCCTGTGTATAATCAGTAAGATGTTCTGTGTATTCAAAATATCCTGCCGTCAGAAAACTATTGATCAGTTCCCTGCTTTGCGAACTGTTCTCCCCGTCATACACTGCCATTTTGATGTCGCGGACATCAAAATTCAACGCATACCCGTTCAGCAGCAGCAGCATTGCCGGAACAAGCGTGAGTATTGACAGCACTCTTCTGTCCCGCTTGATCTGCCGGAACTCCTTGACGATGATAGGACGAAGTTTTCTGTACATATTATGTTTTTTTCGTTTGCTGTTCCAAAAGATAAATAAAGACATCTTCAAGGGATGGAGTGATCCGTTCAATGTTGACGACATCGATCCGGTGACTTGACAGCAATGACCGTATGTTCGCCTTTGCCGATTCTTCATCTTCGACGTTGACATGAATGCTGGTGCCGAAAATGGAAGTCTCCACAGCCCATGACTGGGTTTCGATCTTTTCCATAGCTTCCACAACGTCCGAACACTGTACTTCAAGGATCGGATGTTTGATATAGTTCTGTTTCAGTTCTTTCGGACTCCCGCCGGCAATGATCTTCCCCGCGTTTATCAGAATGATATCATTGCAATACTCCGCCTCTTCCAGAAAATGCGTCGTTACCAGTACCGTTACCCCTTCGGCAGAAAGGTCGTTGATCAATTCCCAGAATTTTCTTCTCATCACCGGATCAACACCGCTGGTCGGTTCATCAAGAAATATTATTCGGGGACGGTGAAGAACGGCGCAGCCGAGCGCGAGACGCTGTTTCCATCCGCCGCTCAGCGTCTGCGTAATACTGTTTTCCCTGCCATTTAGATTGGCAATATCAAGAACCCACTTCTTGCGGTCATTCAGATCGCTGTCCGACAGACCATACACTCTGCCGAAAAAATCGATGTTCTCTTCTACCGTAAGATCCTCATACAGCGAGAATTTCTGCGACATGTATCCGATATTCTCTTTGACCTTGTTCGGTTCTTTGTTGATGTCGAATCCGCCGACACGGGCAATCCCTTCCGTGGAAGAAAGTAATCCGCACAGCATGCGTATGGTCGTCGATTTGCCGGCGCCATTCGCTCCAAGAAAACCGAATATCTCCCCCTGCTTCACATCGAAGCTGATGCGATCGACTGCCGTGAAATCTCCAAAGCGTTTCGTTAGATTTTCAACTTCGATCGTATTCATACTTTCTTCCGATCCGTCAGCAATGAAATAAAAACGTTCTCCAGAGAAGGTTTCACCACTCTCCAGTCATTCACGGTGATCATATTCTCTTGTAAATGGACCAAAATCTGCTGCATGTCGGCTACGGATGAATTGATGACGATATTCAGCCGGTCGCCAAACGCCTGCACCTCTTTGACAGAGTGATGTTTTTTCATCAACGCAAAAGAACGTCTGATGTCCGAACAGACGATCTCCACAACCTCACCATTCATCACTTTTTTGAGATTCGCCGGGGTGTCGGCCATCAGGATATTTCCGTTATCCATCAGAGCAACACGACTGCAGCGTTCGGCCTCATCCAAATACGGTGTTGTCATAATAATCGTGATTCCGGTCTTCAGCAGAGCCGCGAGGACCTTCCAAAAATCCCTGCGTGAGACAGGATCGACGCCCGTTGTCGGTTCATCAAGAAAAATGATCTCCGGTGTGTGGATCAGCGTGCAAGCCAGCGCTAGTTTCTGTTTCATACCGCCGGACAATTTTTCAGCCAGACGGTCACGAAAAGGCGTTAGCCGTGTGAATTCAAGCAGTTCATTCCTGCGGGCTTTATAGTCATATACACCGTGGATTTCGGCGAAAAATTCAATGTTTTCGTCAATCGTCAGATCGCCATACAGGGAAAATTTCTGGGACAAATACCCGATCCTTTTTTTTACTTCCTCTTTTTGTTTCTGAACGTCGAAACCGAGAACGCGCAGTTCGCCGCTGGTCGGCTTTACGATTCCGCAGAGCATGCGGATGGTCGTTGTTTTTCCGGATCCGTCGGGACCGACAAGCGCATACATCTCTCCGCGATCGACCGTCAACGACAGGTCGTTCACGGCGGTGATCTCGCCAAATGACTTAAATACAGAATGTAACTCCAGGGCTTTCATAGGATTCATTTCACGTACGCATCGGCCGGCATGCCGGGCTTCAATTCCCCGCTGGCATTCTCAACCTCAAGTTTCACTCCAAAGACAAGTTTTGTCCGTTCATCCTTCGTCTGCACATTGCGGGGAGTGAATTCCGCCACGGGAGAAATATAGACCACCGTGGCCGGATATTTTTTGTCCGGAAACGTATCGATGACAACGTCGGCGGAAGAGCCCATTTTCACCTTGCCAAGTTCCGTTTCATTCACATAGATCATCAATTCCATCTTTTCAAGACGGGAAATGCGGACGATTGTTGTACCGAGACCGATCAGTTCTCCTTCTTCAACCGGTTTATACGTTATGGTACCGCCAACAGGTGCAGCAATATATGAATCGGCGATTTGTTTTTTAATCAGATTTGCCTGCGCCTTTGCCTGGTCAACGCGTGCCTTCGCCGCGCTTAGATCTTCGGTGCGGGCAAAGCGCTGCAGTTTTAGAAGATTCTGTTTTGCCGAATTGAACTGAGCCTTTGTGATTGTCGCCCGCGATTCAGCGTCTTCGTATTGTTTCTTTGTTACCGAATTCGATGAATACAATTCCTTGATCCTCTCAAAATCGGAAGCTGCGATTTTATAACCGGATTCCGTTTGATGCACTGCTTCTTCGGCAGATTGAAGATCTTCCGTACGAGCTCCGTTTTTCAGCAATTGATACTGAGCATCGGCAAGATCAATACCCGCCTGTGCCTGTTGTAGTTGTAATTGCTGCGTTTCATTATCGATAATGGCTAAGGTATCCCCTTTCTTTACAATATCCCCTTCCTGTACTTCAAGGCGCATCAATTGTCCCGGCACCTTTGATGCAACATTTACTTCTACCGTTTCCAAAATGCCGCTTGACTCAATTGTTGTTTCATTTTTTCCGCATCCGGAAATAAATATGATCGTCAGAGCAATTGACAAAATGGTTAGAGAACAATCTTTCCACAGCGTCTTACCATGGAAACGATGTTTCACCTGAGAAATAATATTAAACTGTTTCATAATCTCCTCGTTAAAGTATGGTAATTTCATAATTCATAAATTCTTTTCGTGCTTCTTCGGTTAAAGCTCCTTCAAAAATAACATGGAAAATTGTATACATAGCCTCTTTCGGAGAGAAGGAATGTTCTGCCAACACCTCCGGAGTAAGAATGTTCTGGAAACAACTCGTCAGCATCATCACGATCACTTCGTCGTTGATGTCGCTGCGGAAGACATTCTCTTTTTTTGCCAGCCGTATCATCTCCGCAACTTTGTTCACAATATGTTCCCGGCGGTATTTTTCCGCTTCTTCCCATATCATCGGTGCAAATCTTTTCATATCCTGCTGAAACGATTTGCTTAAACTGCCGACCGTTTTCCCGATATACAATATCAGTTCTGCCAAACGATGCACAAACGGTTTATTCTCTCCCGAAATGCGGTGAACCTCTTTTTCAATGCGTTTTAGCATCAGCCAGACAATTGTTTTCACAAGGTCATCCTTGCTGACAAAAAATTTGTACATGGTCTTTTTACTGATGCCGAGTTCGCTGGATAGTTCATCCAGTGTTACTTTATTGAATCCCATTTTAAAGAATCGGTCCTTTGCCAGATCCAGGATCCTTTCTTTGGGATTATTCTCTGTTGCTACATCCATAGAGCACCTTCAAATATTTTTCCGTGGAAACTATTATGTTTTTTATAGTTTCCATAAACAGATAAAAAATACCATATTTCAATGGTATTTTTTTACGGAAACTTTAATCGTATTCTCCGTTTCCATAATACGGACAATTTAAGAAATTGTCAATAGGTTGGATGCATCAATAACTTTCTTTTTTCAAAGGAAATTTTGCTGCTTTTACATCGGTGATGTAGGACCTGAACGCAGTACGCATTACTTCGGAAAGATTGGCATATTGACGGACAAACCTTGGACGAAATTGCTCGTTCATTCCCAGCATATCATTGGTAACAAGAACCTGACCATCGCAGCCAGAACCGGCACCAATCCCTATTGTGACGCATGAAACAGCTTTCGTTACTTTAGCCGCCAATGAATCGGGGATCTTTTCGAGTACAATCCCGAACACACCGGCTTTATCCAGCATCTTCGCATCTTCAACCAGTTGCTTGGCTTCTTCTGATTCCTTCGCGCGAACCTCATATGTTCCAAACTTATAGATCGATTGCGGCGTCAGTCCCAAATGACCCATCACCGGTATTCCGATATCAACCAGCTGTTCGATGAGAGGAAGAATGCGTTTGCCCCCTTCCATCTTCACTGCCTCAGCGCCCGATTCCTTCAACATCCGTCCGCAATTACGGACAGCTTCCTTAATATCCACCTGGTACGACATGAACGGCATGTCGGCGACAAGCATCGCACGTTTAACTGCCCGGCGGACGACTTTGGTATGATAGATAATCTCGTCGATCGTTACCGGAATGGTCGTTTCCAATCCCTGAAACACGTTCGCAACGGAATCACCGACGAGAATGATATCGATACCCGACTCATCAAGAAGATGCGCCGTGGTATAATCATAAGCGGTGAGCATCGCGATCTTCTCCCCTTTTTGCTTCATGGCGAGAACAGTTTTTGTTGTTATGCGCTTGTAGTCTGAAGTTTGCGTGCTCATATGATCGCCCCTTGGTGATGGTGAAAACTGCTTTCCATTGTTTCTTCAAAGCCGCTGAGGATAACGGATGCCGTTTCATCAAACGTCACCGTCCGGTGAACGGCCGATGAAAGGTCGATTGTTTTTGATCCTATGTCATTAACGATCTTCTCTTTCACTTCGTCGGTTTCAACATTCAGGATCTCAGCCAGAAGTTTATGTTCAGGTCCAAGCAGAATCGAACCGTGCTGCAGTACAATTTCCGGCAGATCTGCCGACGAGAATCTCCGTTGAGCACTGCCGACCAATTTCTTCCCTTTAATTTGAACTTCATATCTTGCCGATGCGGAAAAACAGGGAATTGACTCCTGCTTCTTATAGAGTGATTGAAAATTCGGCTGAGAAGTTTCATACGATACTTCCGGACAGATCTTCTTCAGCCCGGCTACCAATGCCTTACTGATGAGCGAATAGATCTCCGTAATGCCTTTCCCATCCGCAAACATCACCACAGAATACGTCAGTTCGTTTGCGTGGAGTATCGCTCGTCCACCCGTCGGACGGCGGACGATATCGAACCCGTATTCAGAACATTTATTTTCATTGATATCATTTCCCGATTGGTTATAACCGAGGGAAACCGCCCATGGCTTCCAGCCGTAGATTCGAAGTGTCGGAAGGATTTCGCCGCGCTGTAATTTTCCGGCAAGATCAATATCACATTCCATGTTGAACGAACCGGAATGAAAACCGGAATTGATGAATTGCCACTTGAGGTTTGAAGATTCGGGCATTGTCAATTATTCGTCACTCGATGAATGCCTTCGCGCAGTGACGATACCGCGTTTGGAAACAGCGATGAAGTCGAGTACTTTTTGCACTTCCGGAGTGATGGTCATCGTTGATTTGATCCTTTCAACGCCTTGACTGACATTCAACTTAGACAGGAACAATATCCGGTAAGCATCATTCAGCGAATCGATCGCTTCCTTCGTGAAACCGTTCCTTCGCAAGCCGATAATATTCAGCCTCTCAAATGACACAGGCCAGCCTCCGGCAATGATATACGGCGGAATGTCTTTCGGTACTCTGAAATGCCCGCCAACCATCGTATAAGCGCCGATATTGACGAATTGATGAATGGC
>CAJBTU010000052.1 GCA_903958625.1 uncultured Ignavibacteriota bacterium
GCGATGATGCCTCCCACAACATCAACAATCGAATGCATTCCTGTTGTAATGCAACTTACGATAATCGCTGTAGCAAGCATCCGCCAGACAACCGTCAATCGCGGAAAAGATTTTGCTACAGCGGAAGCGGCAAGGAGTGCCCAGACAACATGGAACGAAGGAAATGCCGCACCGGAAAAATCATATGACCGTTCAAGCTGAAGCAGGTCACCCAACACAGTTGCAGAAACAAATGGACGCGGCGTTGCTATGACCGGAATTGTCAGAAAACAAAACATGATGAATGCTGTGGCGATCAATCCCCGTTGTGTAAATGTGCGCAGTACTGCCGAAGAGCGAGTAATGAACGGAACAGCAACAACAAAAAAATAGGTGCTCACATAAAACAGTTCGGTCCATTCCATCACTGGAATTTTCTGTTCAAAAGAAAAATATCCTTCAACGGCATCTTTAGGAATTCCGATGAAGGTGAGCGACTCATACAGGATGATCCACGGAATGAATAACAGAATGAAGACAGAGATCCGTTCCCGAATGAGCGGAGCACGCTCTTCATTTGCCGGAAGTGCAATAAGCGGTTTCGGCAGAACACCGAATCGTTCTTCAAGATCCTGTCGCTCAAATCCATACACAAGAGCAACACATCCCATGATCACCGTCGGTGTGATGAGCCAAATGCCGCTTGCTGATCCGAATACCGCAGAAATTCCAAAACAGATCATACAGAATCCGATATAGATCGGGTGTGAAAAGTACCGGTAGACACCCTGCCGCACGAACAAAGGGGGCGGATATGCGTTCATCGGCAGCCCTTTTCCGTGAATGATCAGCGAAAGCATTCCGGAACCAAGAAAGAAAATACCGGTGATGAGCGCGGCAATTCCTATTCCCGACGAAATTTCCGCCGGGAGCAGGATGAATGCTTCCGTTTGTTTTGCCCAGAGAACGAGAAGAGCCGGAATGAAGAGGACAAAAATTGACCCGTACACGATCTTACCGGTAACAGAAGAAGAGTTCATGAGAATCTCACTATTTCGTGAACAGCAAATCCGGTTGACGGAGGATGACCGCCGTTGAGCAAAGTGCCGCGGCTTACCCACTTGCATTCATCGGTGTGCAGAATATTTGCAGGAACGACCAGTTCGATGCCGGGAATTTTTTTCAACGCCGTGTTGATGATCGGGCCGCTGCGGATCACCATCGATTGGTCCAACTTAAGCTGCAGAAGATTATCGCGTGATGAAACGCCGGTATCATCAAGAACACCGCAGTCGATCTTCGTTCCATTATGAGTAACGAACCGGAGAGGATGATCGCCCTGCCAGTCGATCCATACGATTGAATCTGTAGTGCTGACGAATCGTCCCCAGCGCAATTCTTCAATCGGCAATTTCCACGGCGGAATCGTCATCTCAAGAAATTCAACGTATCCTAAACCGTGAAGCCGGATGTTTCCGACCTGCATTTCCGCATCTGCGCCCGGCATGATGCATGACCAGCGGATCGATCCCTGCTCGTTCTCCAGTAACGTCTGTTCAATAGGAGGGAATTTCCGCTTCCATGATCCGCCCGCATGAAGATCAGCGCAGGACCATTCAACAGTATCGTTATTCAGTGCGGGAGGGACAGAAGAACGAAGAGATGTGGATGAAGTTATGGTGTTCCGGGCATCACCGCATAAGACGGATGTGTAATGGAGGGTTAATTTTTTTATACGGATGACGGCAGCGTAACCGATGCACACTTCACCGCCATCCGTGATACAGTCGAAATACCATTTGGCAAGATGGAAACTGGTTTCCATGTTCGACAATTTTTATCCCTGAATATTTTTTGACATTTGTCGGCGCAGCACGAAAAAATTGCAGGATGCGCGATGTCAGCTTTTTTATTTTACGTACGAATCGATCACTTTTTCAATTGCAGCCGAGCAAACGGGATCGAATCCGACCAGGCTGAGTGAGAACATCCGGCAATCTATGGAGGGACGAAAGATACCTTTTGATACATATCCGGCCCCTTCAAATGCGCCGACTATATTCTTGTAAGCCGCGTCTTTAATGATCGCCTGTTCCGCCTGATACAGCGGCTCCCGTTTTTCATAATAGTCCGCGGCAAGACGGTCAAGTTTTCCGCGCAACGCTTCGATGGAATCGTATTCTGCTTTTTTCCATGGCGTGGGAATGGAGGTCGATGCATCAACGAGCGATCGCCATTTTAAGTTTTCCCTGCTCTTTGATGCGGTCAAATTGGGCTCCCAAGGTTCAACACCGGCCTGATAGAAATCGTTATAGGAGACCGACGATGTATAATATTCGTCTCCGAGTCCCGCAAATGAATGACCAAGCTCGTGCACAAATACGTAATCCATCTGCCATTCTTTTCCTTTTGCATCCGACTGAGTGAAACAGGTCGTATACAAATTATAGATACCGCCTCCGCCGTACCGGTTATCATTTACCAAAATAGCGATCGCGTCATACGGCACCTGTCCGGCGATGTCGCGAAGAGTTCGGTTCTCTTCTGTCAGCACATACCGCGCACTGCCGAATGTGTCGTACATGGTTCCGAGTGCGTTCTCTTTCCATTCATTCTTTCCCGGTTTGTCGATGCCACTCTCTTTGGATTCCACTTCGATGGTCCATACATTGAAATCCTTTTTCCGTTCTTTGTACGGCGATGTACCGAAAAAAACATCAGTATAATGTTTAGCATCGTCGCGGAACTTCTGCATATCCGCTTTTGCGTATCCGTCGCCGAGTATCAGCAGGTCAACTTTTTTTTCGGGTGCGCCGTTATCCATGAGCTTGGCGGATTTGAATTGCGCGGTCCGTTTTTGAGTGTTCACAACGGAAGGATTATTCGGATCGATCACAACGGAGAACATCTCATGGAAGATCATCTGCTTATCGCGCCGCGAAATTGTCAGCTGTACTTTGTTCTTTGGAAAGGGAATACGGACAGTTTCGTGGAAAGTTTTCATTGTGCCGGCAAGCGCTTCATCCGTGGAATGCCATTCGTTGAATATGGAAGAGTATCCGTGCGAATAGACAGGTGCGCCGCTCTGCACGTCGAACACGCGCAGC
>CAJBTU010000053.1 GCA_903958625.1 uncultured Ignavibacteriota bacterium
CAATCGGCTTAAAGTTTGTCGATTTAGCAAATGAATTAGAAATGATCTTAAACAATAAGGTTGACCTTGTTTCAAAAAATGGGGTGAAACCAAAATTGATGAAATATATTCTTCAGGACATTCAGCATGTCTAAACGGGATATTAATCTATTATTAGAAGATATCTTGGAGCGTATTGAGAAGATAGAAAGCTACACAAAAGATATTCAATTTGACGCATTTGCAAATAATGGAATGCTGTTTGATGCTACCGTTAGAAATTTTGAAATAATAGGAGAAGCCTCCATAAATATTCCTGATGACGTAAAGATTAGGTTCCCAAATATTCCCTAGCAGCAGATGCGAGGATTACGAAATCGAATTATTCATGAGTATTTTGGAGTTGATAGTACAATAGTTTGGTTTATAATTGAAAACGAATTACCTCATTTAAAGATAGAAATAGAAAGAGCATTAAAAATACAATGACTTCACGCGAAATCCGGCAATCATTCTTAGATTTTTTCAGATCAAAACAGCACAGCATAGTTCCCAGCGCGCCGGTGATACCTCACGGCGATCCGACATTGCTCTTCACAAATGCCGGCATGAACCAGTTTAAAGAGATCTTTCTTGGAACGGGAAAACGAGATTACACACGCGCAGCGGACACGCAAAAATGTATCCGCGTCAGCGGAAAACATAACGACCTTGAAGAGGTGGGCCGCGATACCTATCATCATACGCTGTTCGAAATGCTCGGCAACTGGTCGTTCGGCGACTATTACAAGAAAGAAGCGATCGCCTGGGCATGGGAACTTTTGACCGGCGTTTGGAAGATGCCGAAAGAACGTCTCTGGGTGACTGTGTATAAGACGGATGATGAAGCGATGAAGATCTGGGAACAATATATCGATCCATCACACATTCTTCGTTTCGGAGAGAAAGAAAACTTTTGGGAAATGGGAGATACCGGACCGTGCGGTCCATGTTCCGAGATCCACATCGACCTGACACAGCGCGGCGATGCACCCGAGGCAATGGTCAACGCCGGTTCGCCGGAATTGATCGAGATCTGGAACCTCGTTTTCATTCAATACAACAGAAATGCAGACGGATCATTAACGGACCTCCCGGCAAAGCATGTCGATACCGGAATGGGATTTGAGCGTGTGTGCGCCGTGATGGAATCAATGAAGTCCGATTTCAAACGATTTCCCTCCAATTATGATTCCGATGTCTTTACCCCGATCATCGCCAGAATTTCGGAGATCGCAAAAAAAGAATACAATGCAAATCATACCGATTCCGATGTTGCCATGCGCGTCATTGCGGACCATATCCGCGCGCTGACCTTTGCGATCGGCGACGGTGCAACCCCTTCCAACGAAGGCAGAGGTTATGTGCTGCGCCGCATTCTCCGCCGCGCATCGCGCTGGGGAAGAAAACTTGATCTACGGGAACCGTTCATGTATCAGCTTGTACAGACGCTCGTCGATACGATGAGCGATGTCTTCCCGGAGATCAGGGAACATCAGGCGCATATCGAACGGGTGATCAAAAGTGAAGAAGAGAGCTTCAACCAAACGCTCGACCGCGGGCTGGAGATCTTTGAACAGACCGTGGAAGAATTGAAACAATCAAAAGTATTTCCCGGCGAAGCGGCATTCAAATTATATGATACGTTCGGATTTCCGCTGGATTTGACGCAGCTGCTCTGTTCGGAACGCGGACTTTCCGTTGACGCTGCCACATTCGCTCAACTAATGGACGAACAGCGCGAACGGTCGCGGGATTCAAAACTGCATGGCGGCACCGATGTTACCGAAAGCGAACGCATTGCATTACAAAGCAAGGAATCCGCCCGCCAGTTTTCAACCGAAGCATTCGAGAAGGAATTCCAGTTTCTCGGTTACGATTCGACGAATACTCGCGCATCAATTGTAAGTGCAGAAAAAAATCTCGTCGTCCTGAATACAACACCGTTCTATGCTGAATCGGGCGGACAACTTGGTGATGCCGGCGAAATCATTATCGACGGAAAATCATACCCCGTTGTGGATACGCAGAAAAGCGGCAAAGTGCACGTGCACATTCTCGGCAGTAACCTTCCGGAAAATTCGGTCCGCCATGAAGCTGAGGCAAAAGTCGATCCGAAAAGACGCAATTCGATCATACGCAATCACACCGCAACCCATTTAATGCACGCGGCGCTGCGTCAGACACTCGGCACACACGTTCATCAGGCAGGCTCACTCGTGGCTCCGGATTATCTCCGTTTCGACTTTGCACATTTTGCCAAGGTCGGCGAACAGGAATTGGCGGAGATCGAGAACATTGTTAACGAAAAGATCAAAGAGAATATCCTGCTGCAGCATCACCGCAATATTCCTTTCGACGAAGCAAAAAAAATGGGCGCGATGATGTTCTTCGGCGATAAATACGGGGATCGGGTGAATGTGGTGCAGTTCGGAGAGTTCAGCAAGGAATTCTGCGGCGGCATACATGTGAAGAATACGAATGAGATCGGCTTCTTTAAGATCCGTACGGAATCAAGCAGCGCCAGCGGCGTCCGCCGTATGGAAGCTCTGACGTACGATTACGCGGTTGAATATCTTAAACTTCAGAACAAAACATACCGTGAACGGATCGAATACGCGTACGACATCATCGACGAGATCCAGGCAATGCACGACGCCTTGGGTGCCTCCTCCCCGTTTTCCAACGAAGAATCGCTGGGATTGGATACGAAATTGCGGAAGTTCGAGGATATTCCGGAAATCCCGCATTCGATCGTGACCGATGAATTGAAAAAAGAATTCGCGGAACAATTGACACGGTACCAGGCGCTGGAGAATTATATTCTGGAATTAAGCGAAAAGAAAAAGAACATTGAAAAAGAAAAAGCAAAGGCGGCAGTCCAATCAGCCGGCGGAAACATCGATCGGCTGGTAACAACGGCGCATGATGTGAATGGCTTTAAGATCATCAGTTCCAGAATAGCGGCAAACGATATGGACGCACTGAAATCCCTTGGAGACAGTTTGCGGGAAAAGATCGGAAGCGGCGTGGGACTTCTCGCCTCCGTGATCGACGATAAAGTGGCTCTCGTCTGCGTAGTAACAGACGATCTGATCAAGACGAAGAACCTGCAAGCCGGAAAGATCGTCGGCATTATTGCAAAGCAGCTGAACGGCGGCGGCGGCGGGAAACCGCATCTTGCAACAGCCGGCGGAAAAGATGTCGCCAAACTGGATGAAACGTTAAGGAATTTTCCCGATGTTGTAGCCGGAATGATGAATTAGTATGGAGTATTTATGACCGCATCAAGTCTAAAAGAGTCGCTTATTCACATAGCTGAAAAAGTTGATACTTCGACATCTTTGGAGGATGTTTTCAAAGAACTCTCCTTAATTGCAGATATCGAAGAATCTGAACAGCAGGAAGAAATGGGCGAAACAGTATCCCATGATGAAGTCAAAGCAATGGCGAAACAATGGGTCAAATAAGATGGACGAAAAAGGCACTTTCCCAGCTTGAAAGAAATATTTCCTATATCTCTCAAGAGCAAAGCAAAGTGTATGCAGAGACGGTTCTCGTGCGGATATTTACGGCAATCGACTTGTTGCATAACAATCCAAGGATGGGAACGATAGAACCATTCTTAGAGTACCGAAACAAAGAATACCGCTATCTTGTCGTCTGGAGTTATAAAATTATCTATAAAGTTCATCACGATGATTCAATATTAATTGCAAGAGTGTTTCATACGGCGCAAAATCCTTTAAAAATAAAACGGTAAATATGGACTTCCCAATTTATACATCGTTGTTATCAACCGCAAAATCCAAAGGCGCATGTTATTTTGTCCTGATCGATCCGGACAAGATCGCTGCCGATAAACTTCCTTCATTCGTCGAACAGGCGGCCGAAGCAGGCGCTGATGCTTTTCTTATCGGCGGCAGTCTCATCGTCGATGATTCGTTTGAACGGAGCATCAAGACCATTAAGCAGCATACAAATGTTCCCGCTGTGATCTTCCCCGGCGGTCTGATGCAGATATCAAAAGAGGCGGACGCACTCCTGTTCCTCTCAATCATCAGCGGCAGAAATCCCGAACATTTAATCGGCAGCCAGGTACTTGCGGCGCCGATCGTAAAGAAGATCGGGCTGGAAGCGATCTCGACCGCGTATATGCTCATTGAATCGGGGGAAACAACATCGGCAGAATTCATGAGCAACACCCGTCCTCTTCCCCGCCATAAACCGGATATTGCCGTTGCACATGCATTGGCTGCGGAGATATTGGGTTTCAAACTGATCTATCTTGAGGCCGGCAGCGGTGCAGAACAATCCGTTCCCGAAGAGATGATCGGTGCCGTGGCAAAATATTGCTCCGTTCCGCTGATCGTCGGCGGCGGACTGAAAACTCCGGAAGATGCACGGAAGAAAGTGCTTGCCGGCGCAAAATTTATCGTCACCGGAACCGTTCTCGAAAAAAACGGCAGTTCTAATTTGATCAAAGAGTTCGCTGCCGCCATTCATACATCATGATCGCAGAGTCACGGCTGCGCGGAAAAATATCTTTTCAACATTGCATTCTTAACAAGTAACTTCCATGGGACATTTGCCTCTTACGCTCGTCTATCGTCAATCATTCATTCAGGATTCGCTGAAAGCCAGCGCTGAAACAAAATTGAAGATCGCAGAACAGTGCAACGGCGATATTTCAAAAGCGATCGACATCATTATCAAAGCGTTCAACAATAAGAAAAAGATTCTTCTCTGCGGTAACGGCGGCAGCGCGGCGGACGCCCAGCATCTTGCTGCCGAATTTGTGATCAGGCTTTCACCCAAAATAAAACGACCTGGGCTTCCGGCTATTGCGCTCACAACCGATACGTCAATACTCACTGCCGGCGGAAACGACATCGGTTACGACAATGTCTTTGCGCGTTCAGTCGAAGCATTGGGGAGCGAAGGGGATGTATTGATCGGTATATCAACAAGCGGAAATTCGGCCAGTGTAAACAATGCTTTCACCAAAGCGCGTGAGATGAAAATGTCGACCATCGGATTCCTTGGAAATGAGGGGGGGAAAGCAAAAGGATTATGCGATCTTGCAATTGTGGTACCGTCAAACGATACTCAGCGGATCCAGGAAGGACATATCACCATCGGACATATCATCTTTCAGGAAGTGGAACAGGAGATGTTCGGATAACAGATCGCGTGATGTACAGATCACTGATAGCAGACAACAACAACGTCCTCATGACCATTAGGGAAATATGATCTTCACATCGGAAACCATAGAGCAGCTCATCGAAGAATTTGCATCACTGCCCAGTATTGGACGGAAGACGGCACAGCGTCTGGCAATGCACGTACTTAAAATGCCGCGCGAAGAGGTTGTAAAATTTTCGAAAACGCTGATCGATGTAAAAGATAAAGTGCGGTACTGCACCATCTGCTTCAATATCACCGAAAGCGATCCCTGCTCCATCTGCGCAAGCCAAAAGAGGAACCGGAAGATCATCTGCGTGGTGGAAGAACCGAACGACGTCATTGCCGTTGAAAAAACACACGAATTTAACGGTTTGTATCATGTGCTCGGCGGAGCACTCTCTCCTCTTGACGGCATCGGCCCGGAAGACCTGAAAGTGAGAGAACTATTGACCCGGTTGAGCGATGACGTGCAGGAGATCATTCTTGCCCTTAATCCGAATGTTGAAGGCGAAACAACCACTCTTTACTTGGCCAAATTATTGAAGCCCCTTTCCATCAAAGTCACACGTATCGCCCGCGGACTTCCCATTGGAAGCGATCTTGAATTTGCCGATGAAGCAACATTGACGCGCGCACTGGAGGGACGAGTTGCGCTGTAAATATTTTTATAGTGCCGCACTTTGTTTGCTGTTGCTCTCCTGCAATCTCTTTGACACGCGCGATCCCGAAAATCCTGTTGCCGATAATCAGACATTGCAGCCGGCCACCTCTGCTTCCATGCTGATCTCAAATTTTACCACGGCATTCCAGCAGAAGAACCTTCAGGAGTATCAAAAGCTGTTCACGGACTCAACATTCCGGTTCATTCCGACACAGTCTGCCTCTGCCCGGTACAGCGCAGTATTTCTCTCGTGGAATAAAACTTCCGAATCGGATTATTTCCGCAATGCGATTTCTGAGATCGGAAATGCATCAACGCCGCAATTATCATTCACCACTGTTTCAGGCGTCCAATTCCAATCCGATTCCGTTTCCTATACGCTGGACTATGTTGTCTTTATCCCGCATTCGCGGACAACGACAAAACAATTTACCGGAAGAAGTGAGTTATTTCTTTCTCCTAATAAGAATAATATCTGGTCGATCTACCGGTGGGTGGACTTTGAAACAAAGAAAGATTCCAGCTGGAGCGAACTTAAAGGCCAGTTCTCAAAATGAAACCGCTGACCGTTCTCTTCTTTTGTGTCACAATCTTCATCGGCTGCGACAATCCGTTCGCACCGAAGCTTGATTCATCCGGTTCAACTATCCAATCCATTCTTGGGGACCAGCATCAGATCGACGGCGTATTCCAGAACTTCAAACAGGCATATGCTTTCCGCGATTCAACAATTTACGGACAGGTGCTTGCACCGAACTTTATTTTTATTTATCGTGATTACGACAAAGGGGTCGATGTGTTCTGGGGGCGCGACGATGATATCCGAACCACGTACGGTTTGTTCCAGAATATTCAGCGGCTGGACCTCGTCTGGAACACCATCATCTCATCGAATATGGAACCGGACAGTCTGAAAGCAACGATCATCAGGAACTTCAATCTGACCGTCACATTCAGCACCAACGATATTGTACGCGTTGACGGTTATGCGAACTGGACCCTGGAGCGGGCACAACGCGACGATGTTTGGAAAATCACCCGCTGGCGGGATGAATCCAATTTTTAAGAGCTCAATTGTATCCTATGGCCAACATTAAGATATCTTTTCAGGGCGAATACGGCGCGTTCAGCGAACAAGCCGCAGTTGCCTATTTCCACAATCATTGCTCTGTGATTCCCCGTGAAAATTTTCGCGATGTTTTCGAGGATGTTCAACGTGGCCGCTCCACGTTCGGAGTTATTCCTGTCGAGAATTCTCTATTCGGAAGTGTTCATCAAAATTTTGATCTCCTGCAGGAATATTCACTGAAGATCGTCGGTGAAGTGAAACTAAGGATCAAAATGAACCTGATGGCACTCCCCGACACAAAACTTGGTGATATCAAAGATGTCTATTCGCATCCTCAGGCGCTGGGACAGAGCGATTCGTTCCTGCGGAAACTGAAGAATGTTACAATTCATCAATTTTACGATACCGCCGGTGCCGCAAAGATGATCGCGGAAAAGCAATTGCTCACATCAGCGGCCGTTGCCAGCGAACAAGCCGCATTGCACTATGATCTGAAGATCCTCAAGAAAGGGATTGAAACCGATC
The DNA here is from genome assembly GCA_903958625.1 of uncultured Ignavibacteriota bacterium. Taxonomy (GTDB): domain Bacteria; phylum Bacteroidota; class Ignavibacteria; order UBA10030; family UBA8401; genus UBA8401. Next base: position 7,464 of record CAJBTU010000053.1, read on the forward strand.
ACCGGAATTTTACGCGGTTCGTAGTTTTATCCAAAAAGGCGATACGGCCGGAACATCGGGCAAAATCGTCCCTCATCTTTGCAACAAAACATGTTCCCGGTTCTCTGGTGCATTGCTTATCACTTTTTTCTGAACGGAAGATCAATCTACTCAAGATCGAATCCCGTCCATTCGTCGGGAAACCGTGGGAATACCTCTTCTTCGTGGATGTGGAATCAAATCAAACTAATCGTGAATTTACGTCGGCTCTGAAAGCGTTGAAAGAAATGACCTCATACCTGAAATTCCTCGGGTCTTATGAGATCGGCAAGGTGGTACACTAATATGGCGATCCTCTATTCATTCAAAGAAGGTGTTTCAGGATTCAAACGTGCGCGTCTCTCGTCGGTCATCACGATCTTCACGATGACGATCTCTCTGCTGCTGCTTGGACTGTTCGCGATCATTTATCGCAATACCAACTCCATCATTCAGTCGTTCCGCGATAAGGTCGAAATGGAAGTGTTCATTGCCGCAGAGGCAGATACTGCGCAAACAACGAAGATCAGGTCCGCCCTTTTGGATGTTCCCGGCATTGTCAGTGCGGCGTATATTTCAAAAGATGAGGCGGCGAGAATCTTCAAGAAAGAGTTCGGCGAGGATATCAATGCCGTATTGGATTTCAATCCTCTCCCCGCTTCATTCAAACTGCGGCTGGCCAATGATTACAAGAACACGGACAGCGCAAAGACCGTCTATTCAGCCCTGACGAAGATCGACGGCGTTGATGATGTTGTCTATAGAAAGACTTTACTGGAGATCCTGGACCGAAGGGTGAAGGTCTTCATCGGAGCAAGTGCGGCCATCGGTCTAACGCTGCTTATCGCGGCGATCTTTCTCGTTTCAAATACGATCCGCCTGACGATCTATGCGAAGCGAAAGATGATCACAACAATGAAACTTGTCGGTGCAACCCGCGGATTCATTCGAATGCCGTTCCTGATTGAAGGAATGCTTCATGGATTTTTCGGGGGCATACTCTCGGCGGGAATGATCTGGAGCATCATCTATCTTGCAAAGAAATTTGTCAGTGCCGAGCTCTCCGATTTCTTTGCGGTCGAAGCGTATTTTTATGCGGCAATGATCGCCTTCGGAATGGTGCTCGGTCTGCTGGGAAGCGGATGGTCAGTGAAAAGATTTATCTCTGAAAGCATTGTCCTGAATTGAAGCATAGTGATGAAAACAAAAACGCCCGGACATCATATCCGGGCGTTTCTATTTTTACATTTGCCTGAAGATTAAAATTGCGCCGAAACAAACTCCCTGTTCAATCGTGCAATGTGAGTGACCGAAATTCCTTTCGGACATTCTGCCTCGCACGCATAGGTGTTCGAGCAACTGCCGAATTTCTCTTCGTCCATCTGAGCAACCATTCGTGTCACGCGTGTCTCACGTTCGGCCTGTCCCTGAGGCAGAAGCGCTAATTGTGAGACCTTCGCACCGACAAAAAGCATTGCTGATGAATTCGGGCAGGCCGCAACACACGCGCCGCATCCGATACACGCTGCAGCATCAAACGCTTCGTCGGCGACCGGCTTGGGGATCAAGATCGTATTTCCATCCGGAATTCCGCCTGTTTTTGCCGATGTGTAACCGCCGGCACGCATGATCCGTTCGAAGCTGGTTCGATCGACCATCAGATCCTTCAGCACGGGAAATGCCTTTGCACGCCACGGTTCAATGGTGATCTCATCGCCGTCATTGAAACTGCGCATGTGCAATTGACAGGTTGCTATGCCGCGGCCCGGACCGTGCGCACGGCCGTTGATCATCATTCCGCAACTGCCGCAAATTCCTTCTCGGCAGTCATGGTCGAACACAATTGGTGTTTCGCCTTTTTTAACAAGATCGATATTCACAACATCGAGCATTTCAAGAAACGACATATCCGGCGAAACATCTTTTGCCGCATAATCGACAAACCGACCTTCATCATTCTTATTGTTTTGGCGCCAAACTTTAAGCGTAAGTTTCATTCATTTCTCCTTATTTGTAGCTCCGCTGTGACGGATGAACTTCTTCAAAGTCCAGATCCTCTTTGTTCATTTTTGGTTTGCCCGGTTTTCCCGTGTATTCCCACGCTGCCACATAGGCGAATTTTTTATCGTTACGTTTTGCTTCGCCTTCTTCTGTCTGATATTCTTCGCGGAAATGCCCGCCGCAAGATTCTTCCCGGTGCAGCGCATCGATCGCCATCAGTTCTCCGAGTTCCATAAAGTCCGCAACACGCTGTGCTTTTTCCAATTCGGTGTTGATATCGTGAGCGTTGCCGGTGATCTTCACTTCTTTCCAGAATTTTTCGCGGATCTCCGGAAGAATCTTCAGCGCTTTTTGCAGTCCTGCCTTGTTGCGCGCCATCCCGACATAATCCCACATTGCTTTGCCGAATTCGCGGTGAAATTCATCAACAGTCTTCGTTCCGTCGATGCTCAATAACTTATTGATCGTCGCTGTAACACCGTTCTCTGCTTCAGTGAACTCTTTGTTGTCCTCTTTCACCGCTGCAAACTTGTTGCTTGCAAGATAATTACTGATGGTGTATGGAGCGATAAAATATCCGTCCGCCAAACCCTGCATCAGCGCGCTTGCGCCGAGACGATTCGCACCGTGATCGGAAAAATTCGCTTCGCCCAGCACGAACAATCCGGGGATGGTGCTCATCAGATTGTAATCAACCCACAGACCACCCATAGTATAATGAACGGCCGGATAGATTCTCATCGGAACTTTATAGGGATCTTCGCCGGTGATCTGTTTGTACATGTCCAGAAGATTTCCGTATTTTTGGAACACCTCGTCGCTGCCCAAACGTTTGATCGCATCGGCAAAGTCAAGATACACCGCCATCTTTGAAGCACCAACGCCGTAACCGTTGTCGCACATTTCTTTTGCACGGCGAGATGCAACGTCACGCGGAACAAGATTGCCAAACGAAGGATACAATCGTTCAAGATAATAGTCCCGTTCGTTTTCGGGAATATCCTTTGCGCTGCGCGTATCGCCTTTCTTCTTCGGCACCCACACGCGGCCGTCATTACGCAAGCTTTCGCTCATTAAGGTAAGTTTCGACTGATGCTCGCCCGACACGGGAATGCAGGTAGGGTGGATCTGCGTAAAGCAGGGATTTCCGAACAATGCCCCTTTCTTATGCGCGCGCCATACTGCCGTAGCGTTGCTGGCTTTTGCATTGGTCGATAGAAAAAAGACATTACCGTATCCGCCGGTGGCAAGGACAACAGCATCGGCGGCATAAGATTCGATCTTTCCGCTGATAAGATTACGGGCAACAATTCCGCGCGCTTTTCCGTCAATAATGACAACATCCAGCATCTCTCTGCGGTCATAGAATTTTACGGTACCGACATCGATCTGGCGGTTAAGTGCTGCATAGGCACCAAGCAGCAGCTGCTGCCCCGTCTGTCCGCGTGCATAAAATGTTCTGGCAACCTGTGCACCGCCGAACGAGCGATTGTCAAGATAACCTGCATAATCCCGTGCAAACGGTACGCCTTGAGCCACGCACTGGTCAATGATCGATCCGCTGACCTCTGCCAGACGGAAAACATTCGATTCGCGGGCCCGGTAATCGCCCCCTTTAATGGTATCGTAGAACAAGCGGTAAACGCTGTCGCCATCGTTAGAATAGTTCTTCGGCGCGTTGATACCCCCCTGGGCAGCAATGCTGTGGGCACGTCGCGGCGATTCGTGATAGCAGAACGCGTGAACATTGTACCCAAGTTCGCCAAGCGTGGCCGCAACAGACGATCCGGCAAGACCTGTACCTACGACGATGATCTTATATTTCCGCCGGTTGGCCGGATTGACCAGTTTCATATTGAATTTATGATTCGACCACTTTTTCTCGATCGGTCCTTCGGGTATGTTTGAGTTCATAGTCATAAATTTTTCAGTGATTCATTATTGAACAACAGCGACAGGGCTTCCGCCGAAGAAATAGATGTACAGCGGAATGACCGCAAAACCGAGCGGCAACACCAGCCAAAAAAGAACGGCAACAAATTCGATCAGCGATTGGTATCTTTTCGTTCGAAATCCCATTGTTTGGAATGCTGATTGGAATCCGTGACGAAGATGGTACCCCAAAATGAAGAACGCTGCAAGATAGAAAATAACATAGAACGGCTGCTGGAATGTATAATACACCAAAGACGCTATATCATGTTCTCCCTGAAAACGGGCGGGGACCCAAAATTTTTTCATGTGAACGGTAAGGAATACGAAAACGAGAGCAGCAGAGATTTTCATCATTCTGGACTGCAATGTAGTGTTCTCGTCAAGTCTATAGGCACCGTACCCTTTGTCACGGGCACTGCGATTTCCTAACCAAAGACGGGTCCCGTTGAAGATATGCAAAAGCACGAGACTGAGCAGGCCGACTTCCAGGATGCGGACGACCGGATTACCTCCCATAAATTTTGCAAAACCGTTGAACGCTTCGCCGTTATCGTTTTTGAGGAGTAAAAGATTCCCTGCCAGATGCTCAATGAGAAAGATCGCCAGGAAAATTCCGGTCAGGCTCATTAACACTTTTTTACCGACCGAAGAATTGATAAATCTGAAGAATGGATTCATAAGGATGAGTTGTTATTCATTAAATTTGCCGGAATAAAGTATAAAAGAAATGATGAAAAATCAACGAAACAATAGGATAAAAAAAAACGGCTGAACATTCGTTGTTCAGCCGTAGGTATGAAAATTATACCAGTTATTTTTTTGTCATTATGAAGACGCCGTTCCAGTTATCCGGAGGCGGTGAATCCATAAACATGGTGGCCCGCTGAATATAGAGATTTGAAACAATATCATCCCTCCGGATAGCGAGTGCCTGCTGGAATTGATCAATGGCACTCTTCCAGGCACGTTTTTTATAGGCTTCAAGACCTTCGTGATAGTACTGCAGGAACTTCTTTGTTGCATCCGTCTGTACTTCGTCGGCCAGGGCGATCAATTCATAGATGCGCACAGGTTCCGATTTACCCATAACAACAACAAGATCCATTTCTCTGGAAAGAACTCTGTCGTGCACCTTGCGATACGTATATTCACTCATTAATAGCCGTGTTCCGTACTCTTTGTTCACCCCTTCCAGACGGGCGGCAAGATTAACGGCATCGCCGATCGCCGTATAATTCAACCGCGATTCTGCTCCCATGTTTCCCACAACGGCTCTACCGGTATTGATTCCAATACGCTGATTGACCACAGGACGTCCATAATGGATCCATTTCGTGTGAAGTGCTGTCAGCTTTCGCTGCATATTGATTGCAGCCGCACATGAATTGTATGCCTGATCGCTGTCGGACAGCGGCGCTCCCCAGAAAGACATGATGGCATCGCCGATATATTTGTCGATCGTTCCGCCGTTTTCAATAATAATATTCGTCATCTCGGTCAGATAGGAATTCAACATACCGACGGTATTTTGCGGGCCCATCTTTTCCGCCATACTGGTAAAGCCTTCAATATCCGCGAACAGAGTCGTCAGTTCACGTTCTTCGCCGCCAAGTTTTACCAGTGACGGATTATCAAGAATTTGTTTAACGACCGCTTTGTCGACATATTTTTCAAACATCCCCTTGATCTGCGCTTTTTGTCTTCCTTCGGTTGCCGCATTGTATGCCATCGTGGAAGCAAAGCAGAAGAATAACGTAAACATCGGCTCAACTATGTGGTAGACCACGCCGGTATTAACAAACGAAGAATATGCTATCCAGAGATATCCGGCTATGAAAATGACACCGACAGGAAAACTCCAGCGCAATTTTAAGAGTATGGCAGCAATGGATACAACCAGTGCCATGATGATGAGTAGCAATAATTGTGAATTCAGCGGTGCTGCAGAAATATACTTATCGCTTTTTATTTGATCATACACGTTGGCGTGAACAAAACAGTTCGGCGAGATATCGGCAAGAGGAGTCGGGTTATGATCGCCGATTGACCGGGCCGTCGGACCAATGAAAACGATCGCTTCTTTGAATATCGCAAGAGCGGCAGCATCCTTTTTTACGAATGCATCAAGGACCTCCTGGAATGAGATCTGTTTATACACGCTGTTCGGTCCTGCATAATCAATCTGCAGATACCCGTGATCGTCCAGCGGAATTTCTAATTTGCCGGCACGGACAAGAAGTCCGCCGGCTTCATTTTCTTCAACAGTGATTGTTTGAAGATTAATCTGCGCGTCCGCAAACGCCAAAGCAGCGCCGAATGTCGGATAATAATCACCGGCATATTCCACAAAGAATGGAACGGACCGAATGATGCCGTCGATCGAATCAGGACGAATCAATATATGCCCGATACCAGCCGCGACGTTGACCAGGGAATCATAAGGGCGTTCATCGATATAGGTTGCCTGCGGAAAATTGAACTGAGCATGTTTCGGAATGGAATGCTGACGCAATATCTTTGCCGCTTCTAAATCGATCGCTTTTCGCTCGCCGGGATTGTCGTCCGTTGGAACAAACGGTCCAATGGCATGATAGACATTTGGCGCAAATTGATGAAAGAACAAAAATTGATCGTTTTGGTAGAGTGAAACACTGTCCTGCCGGATCGTTGGGAAAGAAATATCGTCAACGCCGATTGCCCGTGCGCCGCTTTGTGCTAGAATGGCAAGCAGTGTACCGTACTTGTCGCGCGGTATTGGATAATCCAATTCCTTCATCGTGTATTCATCGATCGTCACGATGACGACATTCTTTGCGTGAGGTCTCTCGCCGCGAGCCTGCAGCAATGCGTCGTACGCTTTAAGTTCCAATGATTTGAAAAATTCAAACCGGAATAATAAGCTGGTGATTGCAATCGAAAGGATTGCAAACAAAATGGCAAGAAGAGATTTTATAAGTTTTTTATTCATAACACTCCGTAGGCTGTAAGAGAGGCTGGGCGGTATTTTGCGTTTAAAAACAAGTTACCCTCCGACTTGGAGGGTAACTTGCAAAAAAATACTCAATTTATCCAACTATATTTTCCAATAGAGAAAATCCTTGATATTCGCCAATGCGGTCGGATCGATGCCGCGGCGTCCGCCGAAAAGAAATTTGTTCTCACCGCGCCGGACCTGACGGCTTGCCGTACGAGCTTCCTTGCGGATCTGCATATCCTGCAGAGCGCTGAACAGCAGACTTTGCAGTTCACCTTTATCGACAAATGCCCCTTTTTCCGCAGCGCGCGTCTGTCCCATTTCCGCTACAATATTTTCAATGCCAAGTTCAGCATACGCCTGTTCCTGGGAAGGAAATTTTGAAACGGCGGAGGTGAACGATGCAACGGTTCCTTCATGATCTCCTCCGAGATACTTGAGAAGACCCATATTAAGATTGATGCCCCCGTCTTTCGCATCGGTGCTCAATGCAGCCGAATAGCTGTTGAATGCATTAAGCGAATCCCCTTTCAACAGGTAGATGTTGCCAAGATTGTTCTGCGTTGAAGCGGATTTGTATGAACTGATGGTGTTGATCGCATCATCATATTTTCCCGCATTGGCCAAAATAACGGCTGCTTCATTCGCCGATTTTTCGTTGTTCTGGCTCTTTAAATACGCCACCTTTTGGGTTGCCATTTCGTTGTTTGCCGCGGAGATGCTCTGTGCATCGGCAGAGAGTAGTTTTTCAATATCGGCGGCAGCAGGCGTTGCAGCGATCTTTTCATCGCTTGCAAGGTTGCTTGGCGGAGACACTTCCCACGATTTACGGACATCCATCAGATCCAGTTTGCCGTTTGCATCAACGGTTTTGTAATATCCACTGGCGCCCATGCTCCATGCTTCCGAGAACGGTTTATTGATGATGGTCGTTTCAAGGGGGATCCAAACGGTGTTCTCACGGACAACATATTCACGCTCGTTCAGACTGACGCGCGACGCATTCTTTTTGTTCACACCGGTATCAAACATGATAAAGACGTGGTCTGCTGTTCCGACCAGCATCGTTCGAATACCGAGATTCTCCAGACAGGCGGCAAGCAGAACGGAACTATCGTCGCAGTCTCCCGCTTTCTTTGCCAATGTCTGCCGCGGGAACTGTATCTCGTCGAGCACATCCCCTTCGGCAACGATCCACGGATCAGAAATATAATTGATGGAGAATGTGCGTACCGCATCCCAGATCTTCATCGCATTCTGCATATTCCGCGATGCATTGGGATAGAGCGCTTGATCGAATTTCACATTCCCGATAACGCCGCGGGAGAAATTCTCTACCGCCGCATCTTTGTAGGTGACAAAAGCACCGACATGATTCGGTTTATTCCAGCTGATGGAATTTTTGCTGTAGATCGTAACAGGTTTTGTTATGCTGCGAACCTTCTCGTCGCCTCCCTGATTGTAGGAAATTTCTGTCTTGATCTGAGCAACCGTATTCTCGCTCACCGCTTGAAGTTTATCCTTGTCCAAGGTGGCGGAAACATTGAACATCTTTTTTTCGCCGGCCTTCAGCAACGGTATCATCTGTTCCGAAGCGAACGTCATGTAGTTCGGGATAAAGATCTTTGCCTTGATGTTCTTGATATCCGCTTTTCCCGTGTTTTCCAATGTCACGGCGCCAATCGGATTCTTTGAATAATAGACAAATTGTGCCGGAAAAATATTTTCAACTTTGAACTCCGTGATTTCAAGCGCGCTCGAAAGGATCATGCTGGCTTTTTTGATCCCGCTTGTCTTCGTAGAAACATCCAGCCGGTTGCCGGATGCTCCGATAACGGAATATTCCTGCATGCCGGAGAATGCTTTTCGAAGATCGTCCAGCGTTCCTTTCATTACAACGTCAAACGAGGCCGAGCCCCCTTCCATGTACCGCAATTTCATTTTTTCGATGATGGAGATCTTTGACGGCAGTTCCGATTCGATCTTCACCAGCGATGCATCGTTCACCCCTTGAAGGATGAGTTCCACAATGATCGGTTTTTCTTTCATTTCCTTCATCTTCATTTCGATCTTCGCCATCAGGTCCGCCGCAAGCACATCACCCACTTCTTCAAGTGATTTTGATGCCGCCTGAGCTTTCCCCTGTGAAGATTTTTTCGACGATGCACTTGAGACCGCAAGAATTTCACCTGTATCGGTGATGATCAGTTTCACTTCACCATCCGAGGTGAATTCGTTCGATTTGATCCCGTATACTTCCTTTTCACCGCCAAAATTCGCCTGCGCACCGCCGGCAATAATCAGTTCGGCGCCGTACCGTCTGCCGAGTTCTTTTGCTTTAGTGGCATCCGCCGCGGCAATATCCCGGGCGCGGACTTCTGAAAATTGCCGTGAATCAACAATGCGGTACCCTTTCTCGAGCAGCGCTTTTTCGATCTTGCCGGCCACTTTCCGCGCTGTTGCGTCAACATTGTCGATCTTTTCATCGACAACGACCATAACGCGCGGCATATCGGCGTTCTGCGCCAAGATTGCCGACGGTTGTATCAGCATTGCGGCCAGCGAAAACATACAGAGTAACGAAAGAATGCGTTTCATGTCTCTTCTCCTGAATGATGAATAATTATTTCAATTTCGATATTAACATCGCCATCTCCTCAACCTTTTGCTTGGCGGGTTCATAACCGTCCGATTCATCCCATGCCTTTTGATACATGGTTCGGGCACTTTCATACGATGATTTTGCATCAGACTTCTTTCCTTGTTTCTCAAATTTTTTCCCCTGATCCTCAATGCTCAGCGCTTTTGCATAGGTGATATAACCGTCAAATTTCCCGTCTTTCGTTGCTTCAAGCCTGTTTTCATCTTCCGATGTCATCTTCACGTCAAGGTCAGTGGCGATCTTCTTCACGAGCAATTGAAGCATCGTCAGAAATTCATCCAGTTCGCCGGTCTCTTCTTCCGCCTTCAGCGTTTCGCCGGTTTCCGTGCGGACAATGCGGATATCGATACGCAGTTTATCGTTAAAGAGATTTGAAAATCCGCCGAAGAGCATCACTTTCGCTCCGAGAAGTTTTCCCATCTTTTGTGTCGTCGATTTATCAACCATGTCGGTCTCATTCAAATTTAATTCTTCGATGATGGATTGAATCCGCTGGCGCTCAACGACCCTGATCCCTTTGATCTTCGTCATTTCGGTGATCATCATATCCGCCAATCCTTTCTTCAGCGGATCCAATTTATCTTTATCGACGACACTGTTATTTTCAAAATACAGAACGGCGAGTGTTTTCGGATCTTCCGCCTGCACCTGTTGAATAAAGACAACGCTGTTCAACAGCATTGCACACAATGCAAACAGACCAAAGAACATATGTTTCTGTTTCATACTGATTTCCTTCCAGTATTATGATATG
>CAJBTU010000054.1 GCA_903958625.1 uncultured Ignavibacteriota bacterium
AGATCTGCGGAATGACTCCTGAGGCCAGCGTATTGCGGAGAAAAATATCGGCGTAACCTCCGAGGGAAGCCACACCTTCCTGAATTCTTGCGCCTCCGGAATCATTCAATCCAATGACAGGAATGCCAACCTTCATGGCCATATCCATAATCTTACAGATCTTTTCGGCATGAGCTTCGGATAGTGAGCCTCCAAAAACAGTAAAGTCCTGACTGAAAACAAATACTTCCCTGCCGTTGATTTTTCCGTGTCCGGTAACAACGCCATCACCGAGATATTTTTGTTTTTCCAATCCAAATGCAGTTGAACGATGAGTCACAAGCATTCCGACCTCTTCAAATGTCCCTTCATCAATCAAGAGTTCTATCCGTTCGCGTGCTGTCAGCTTTCCTTTTTTATGCTGATCTGCAATACGCGCAGCACCGCCGCCAAGCAATGCTTCATCTTTTTTCTTTTTAAGTTGATCGAGTTTATTCATAATGGCTCTCTTATTGAAATAAAAATGGTGGAGACGGCGATGATAAGACCGCAAAATTTTAATTCACAATATCTTTTTACAGGAAACATTCTCTGGCAGAATACATTCAATTTTCTGTTTCACTTATTTGATCTCTCAATTTCTCGTGGGATAATTTAGAAGGAAAATAGCAGAGTTGCACCAAAAAACACTCTCACGGTTTACGGTTAATAAATGAAAGGAAATATTATCCGAAACCGACTTTTTTGCATTAATTCAGTCATAAAACCGTATATTTCATCATTCAATAATTACACAATGACGAATGACAACGATTAATTATTCTCTTATCAAAGATTATTTTTCAGAATTTGATCTACGTTCGACCTTTCAGTTCGACCTCACCCATTTCAAAGAAGATCTCATCGGCGGTATGACGTCAGCGATCGTTGCACTTCCGCTTGCTCTTGGATTTGGACTACTTTCTTTCAATGGAGATCCACAGGGTGCCGTTGCCGGTTTGTATGGTGCGATCTTTACTGGCATACTCGCATCATTTTTTGGAGGAACCAAACAACAGATTACAGGACCAACGGGCGGTATGACCGTGGTGTTGACTAGTGTATATATCAATTACGGAGGCATTGAAGCGCTTCTTGCCGCGTGTATTCTTGCAGGATTATTTCAAATCGGTTTCGGCCTATTAAAATTTGGTAAGTATGTTTCACTTGTTCCATATCCTGTTATTGTAGGGTTTACTAATGGAATTGCGATCTTAATTTTTACTCAACAATTCAAGACGTTCAATACTGCTCCGCTGATCGCCATTATTACTATGGCAACGATTTATTTCGTCTCAAGGATTAATAAAAATCTTCCAAAATCACTCATCGGTCTTCTTGTAGGATCTTTTATTGCATTTTTTTTCTCATCGTTTGATGTGTTGCGCTGGCAATTCGACGCGTCAATGCATACATTCACCGTTCGTGATGCCATTGCAACCATTGGAATGATCCCATCTTCATTTCAAATTCCACGACTTCCTTATATTACATGGGATACGTGGCAAAAAGTGATACCGGCAGGTTTTACCATTTCATTACTTGGAGCAATTGAGACGTTGCTTGCATCCGTCGTAGCCGATAATGCTACAAATTCAAGACACAACAGCAATAAAGAACTCGTTGGTCAAGGGATAGCCAATTTCACGGCCCCGTTCTTCGGCGGTGTTGCAGGCACTGGAGCGATCGTGCGAACAATGGTGAATATCAGAGCAGGAGCCAAAACAAAATTATCCGGGATCTTTCACGGGATTATTCTTATTGTTGTCATGCTGTTTCTTGGAGGATTTGCGGCAAACATTCCGCTTGCAGCACTTGCAGGTGTTCTGATGATGACGGCAATCGGGATGTTTGAAACTGAACCGATACGGCTCATACCAAGATCTCCGATTCCGGATTCCGTTGTTATGGTAACAACAATAGCAATCACTGTCCTTGTCGATCTTATCACGGCCGTTGAAGTAGGGATGGTAATGGCGGCATTCTTGTTCGTACACAGAATGAGCGAACTCGGCATGGTCAGCGCGAATGATATAGACGGAGATTCCCGCGTGAATCTTGATGATGAAACCAGGAAAAAACTTGAAGAGAACAAAATCGTCATCTACGACATCGAAGGGGCATTATTCTTCGGAGCCGCCCGATCGTTCGTCGACAATCTGGAGAAGAACTTCGACCTGAATGTGGTCATTCTTGATGTAGAAAATGTTCCGGTGATAGACACTACCGGCGCTGTCGCACTGGAAAATATCGTGCATCGTCTCTATGCCGACAAAAAGCGTTTGTTGATTGTCGGTATTCGTCCCGCAGTGCGGCAAGTATTGTATAACCTCGGAGTAACTCAAAAGATTGGTATCGGAAATTTCATCCCGACAATGGATGAAGCGATCAAATACTCGCTCGATATCGTCAACAAAAATACCGTACACGAGCATCTTGCCTCATTCATCCCTGAAAAACTGATCCTGCTTGACGTGACCGCAGAATCCAAAGAGGAACTCTTTTTGACGTTAATCTCTCAGGCGGCAAAGACAGGCTTGATAAAGAATAAGTCTGAATTTTTACAGAGTGTCGTTGAACGGGAATTACTGATGCCAACAAGCATCGGTAAAGGGGTTGCCGTGCCTCACGGCAGGGTGCCCAGCGAAAAAGAAAAGATCGTTGTGATCTTTGCACGATTAAAACAGGAATTGCTATACAACGAACAAACCGGCGATAAAGTAAAATTCATATTCCTGGTTTCTACCGGTACCAATGAAAAGCAGTATCTCAATGCCCTACGTATGATCGCAACCAATATCAAGAATGATTCCATCTATGACCGGTTGCTGAATGCAAAGGATAAATCCGAAGTACATCACATATTTTCCGAGATCAAGATCAGCGGAATTATTTAAATCTGTTCCATCGCATCGGGATATTTGGAAAGCATGTCTTTCCAAAGCGTATCATTATCCTTCCAAACACTGCAGCGGTTCCACGTAAGCAATGCAAGGCTTATGATAACAGCCCCACAGATAGTCAGCACGGCCCTTTTATTCATTTTCTGCCATACCGCTGCGACACTCATTCCGACGATATAAAATAGGCCTATATATGAGAAGTATGTAAATCGGTCCGCAGCAATAATTTGGCTGAAACGGATCAACTGCAGCACCGGTAGCAATGAGATGAAGAAAAACAAAGATCCAAAAATTATTATTTCATTCTTTCTTCTCGTCCAGACAAAATAGCATGCCGCAAAGAAAAGCATAGCGTAAAGATAAAATTTGAATGTCAATATTAAAGGATAGGGATAAAGGTTTGACAGGTTTATTGGCAATAGGAATTTTTCGAGGTAAAAAACAACTCCATGGAATGATACGATAACGTTTTCAAACGCGTTCGATGTGGTTTTGATGGCGTGAATGCTCGCCTGACCGAAATATCCGATTATGGCAAATGCTCCGGCGACCATGATAAAAGGAATTTTTTCCAGAACTATTGTTGACGAGAATTGACGCTTTTGATGATAGTCATAAAGAAATAAAATTAATGGAAACGTAAGGACTATAATCTTCGACATGATCGCGCAGACAAAAACAATGAATGAAAGAGTAAGCCATTTCTTGTTGTCAGTGTTCCTGAGATATGAAAGGTAACTGATCGACGAGATCAGAAAAAAGAACATTGAGAGGACATCTTTTCTTCCTGAGATCCATGCTACCGATTCAACACGCATTGGATGGATACCAAAAAGAACGCCGGCAGCCAATGCTGAAATAAGATTTCCCGACAGGCGGTACGCAAGCCAAAACATTAACGATGAATTGCACAGGTGGAAAAGAAGGTTCGTTGTGTGATAGACGTTCGGATCGTATCCTCCAATCCTGTAATCGATCATATAAGAGACCATCGTCAGAGGAACATACGAGCCGTCCAACACTTTAGAAAAGACGGTCTGAATATTCCGGTAAGATATTTCCGTGATAAACGCATTATCGGTGACGTAGACGTTGTCATCCCACGAAGTCCACCCATTCAAGAGTGAAGGATAAAATGACAGAAATGTAATACCAAGGATGAAAATCTGTGCAAGAAGAATTCTGATTTTGGTCGGCTTCATTATGGCATGTCTTTGAATTCGTCTTAATCTCTGATGTTACGCTATGCGGCAGGTAATCAATAATATCCACTGTAAATAAACCTACAGTAAACTTGCCTGAAGTGTGATTCGCAAATTGATACTTTCAGTATTGCAGTCTAACACTACCTATTTATTTTCGCATTGGAAATCCAACATTAACGTAACCTCTTTCACATGAAAACTTCTGAAGAGAGCAACCATTACGGCAATGCTTCGTCAATAACGGCCCCTCCAACAAGATCGTCTCCCTCATAAAATACGACCGATTGACCGGGCGTGATAGCACGCTTCGGGCTTTTAAATTCAATCCTGATGCGTCCTTCGCCGTCTCCTTTACCTTCAATCTGCGTCACCTTGGCGGCCTCATCGGTATCTTTATAACGTATCTTTACGGTAAGGTCCTTCCCTTCGAAAAGATTTTCATACTTAATCAGATTCAATTTTGAGGCAAAAAGTCCACTATGCAGCAGTTCGTTCTCATAACCGACATTGATCTTATTTTCTTTGTAATCTATCGATGTGACATACAGCGGATCCGGATGTGCAATTCCAAGACCTTTCCGCTGACCGATCGTGTAGAATGGAAAGCCGCTATGTTCTCCCATTTTCTCACCATGCAGTAGAATCTCACCGCCGGCTA
The DNA here is from genome assembly GCA_903958625.1 of uncultured Ignavibacteriota bacterium. Classification (GTDB taxonomy): domain Bacteria; phylum Bacteroidota; class Ignavibacteria; order UBA10030; family UBA8401; genus UBA8401. The sequence continues at coordinate 4,785 of CAJBTU010000054.1, forward strand.
CTTCTTGCGCCAAATAAGGTAGTTTATGTTTTAGAAACCGTTCGTAATTATTATCAGTGATGAAGCAAATCTCGAAACTCTCTCTCTTTGCCGCCGTTCGCAATCCGTGCTTTACGGCAAGCGCACGAACTTCTTCTTTAGTAAAATCTGCCAAGGGAAACAATGTGCGATCAAGCGACTCCTGCGTTACATTCCATAACATATACGATTGATCTTTTTTTTCGTCTTTTCCCCGCGCGAGAACATACCGTTTCGTCACTTCATCACGGCGTAATTTCGCGTAATGTCCCATTGCAACATAATCGGCACCAAGCTGCATTCCCTTCCGCAATAACTCTTCCCATTTGATCTTTCGGTTGCATATCACGCATGGATTAGGCGTGCGGCCATGCATATATTCGTCGATGAAATTATCGATCACTTGTTTGCCGAACACCTCCGAGAAATCCATTACGTAATGCGGAAATCCAAACTTTGCCGAGATCAATCGTGCGTCATTGATTCCGTCAAGCGAACAGCAGCTCTTATCCCCTTCAATTGTTCCGCCGACATCATCATAGTTGAACGTCTTGATCGTTATACCAATCACATTATATCCCTGCTCTACCAGCAACGCAGCGCAGACGGACGAATCGACACCACCAGACATACCAAGAACGACGGTCTTATTTTTATTTGAATTGATCATTAATGCAATTTACGAAACTTTACTCAGAACTGAAAATCGAGCTGCAGCGAAACACGGCTGTCAACATTCCCGACGATCTCATCGTCACCGCTGCCCAGTACGACCTCGTTCATTTTTTTTGTTGCAGAATATTTAAAAGAAAGGTTGAATTCATGGAACAATTCAGCTCCTGCAACCACATACCATCGTAATCCTTTCCCGTACATAGGAGGATTTGAATAATTCCCGGCTACATCCGATTCATATTGGTATAATCTCGAGTCGTACGATGCAGTTTCAAAAAAGATCATCCGTGATTTAATGCGTACTCCGGCCTGTACGTTTTGATATGAACCTTCAAGAAATGTCAAAAGACCATTTTCGGAATACTGCGATGGTTTATACTTCACGGTAATGAATTCGATCCTATTAGTGAATGAAAAGTGTCGAGTAGCTTTATACGTATAAGCGATCCGGTAGTTTGTCTGTATACGATCATCATCGGTATTCCTTATTTCGGGTTGTGACCGTTCTTTGTTTCTTATCTGCAAAACGATATCGAATTTCCGGTTTATCGGTAATGATAGGTGGACTAAGTTTTCCCTTCCGAAAGAACCAAATTCATTCTTTGTGGATGGTAGGATATACTGCTCCAGATATGCATTGATGGTTGCCTTCTCTTTTTTGATTTCGATCCCAAAATAATCGCCGCGTTCTCCATCCCCAATATTACTCCGTTCTCCGAATGGCCGGGCGTATGGGCTTATATATCCATTGATATATGCACGATGGTGATAGCTTACAGCAAGAGTTTTGGAGAGCGGAAGAAATACTCCAAGGATTTTACTGAATCTCTCTGCATCATTCGTTGCTGCTTCTCCAAATATTTTGGATTTATAGACTGGAATATCCCACGAGATACTACCAGCCGAAAGCGATTTATCCCCTGCAAGGTCCAAAATTGTCCTATCAAGGATGTGATCATAGCGCACATTCATCATCGACATTGTAAGAGATCCAATATTTTCGACGGCGAATATAAATATTCCTCCTACTGTTTTTTCACTGAGAATATTTCGCTTTCTCAGATCGCTGAGCGTGCGATAGACACCCGATGGATAGAAACTGATGACCGTATTTCCGGTATCAATGGCTGCAGGAAGTTTTCGCTGAGAATAGAATGTTCCGAGAGAAATATCATTGAACTGCAATTGCGCAGCAGCACCATAAAATCCGCTGAATTCATCCGTTGATGCTGCCGGTGAGATTCCGCCGCTTCTTTTTCTGATCTGACCGACGGCATCATTACCTTTTGATGCAGCAATGTTCTTTGCAAAAACAAGCCCTTCGGCGGACGATACTGTGAAGTTTCCCAGGACACATTGATAAAGAGCAGAGGCATCTTTTAATTCACAATATCCGGTTAGTAATCCATCGCCAGTAAGTTCGCCTGGATCTTTTTCGAACACTCCTGCCAATTCCAGAGTTGAGTTTTTTACTCTTACGCGTTCATACGAACTCACTGCGTCACCCAGATATTTGTTATCCGCAAAACCTTTCGTCGTCTGCAGACGGCGTTCTAACCGTGACCGAGTTTCTACCTTTGACGAAAATAAATCGAAGGACGACTGATCTGCATTCTGATGATTTATTATAATGAACGGGAGCAATTTATCGAAGATCAATGCGGTCATCAAATGAACTGGCCGGAGTTGTTCTACATCGACAATAGAGACTGTATCGGAGAAAAGGATAATCGATTCAGCAAGCATCGGAGAGACAAACGGTAACTTCATTAAATCACCGTAGCAGGGCCGAGTAATATCGATTGGATGAGATCTGAGATAATCAAGTTCCTCTCCCCATAGCTGAACATCCTGTTCGTTGGATGAATTGTCGATGATAGATTCTATGATCTCCTGATCGTTGCTCCGGTGGTTGTTCTGCGCATAAAGTGCAGACGATACTGCAGTAAACAATATGATTAAACATACAGTTCTCATATTACGGCCTGAATGTAATTCCTATGGAATGGGTCAATCCTAGTTCCGGGTGGTATGCCACTCCGTAATTGACCTGAATGGAAGATACATGAACACCAACACCGGCAAACAATCGTGATGATGCTCCCTCCGTTCCTGCACGTAATGAAATGATCTCCATTGGCGAGAATTCCAATCCAACACGGTATGTCAATGCATAACGAATGTCCTTCACGAGATCGATGTTAATAACCGTTTCCTCGAGCAGACGATATGATATTCCAGAGATCAAAAGTTGAGGTATGTCGTCGTCAGCACCAAACGATGAGGAAGTAATATTCTGTACAACAACACCAACATTCATTTGATCGGTTACGGAACAGATCGCACCTGCATCAATAACTGCGGTTAATGAAGAGCCATATTTTTCGATTGAGAGATGATACAGATGCACGGTTACTCCGGCACTGAACTCCTCTGTAATCATTGCTGCTGTCCCGAAAGAACCGACGCTTTCGCGGTATAAAGAGAATCCTAACGATTGAAGGCCAACGGCTGCATTCAGAAATACGAAATTTTGTGAGATCATCATTCCATAGTTCGATAATTGTCGCAGATCGAACGGCGACGGAGCGTAATGAATTGATGCCCGAAATGAGGATATCATTCCAAGAGATGCAGGATTCAGCCAGAGACCATCGGAGGTGAACATTGCCGTACCGCTGCAGGCTGTGGAGAATATAGCGGTCGGTTGAGAGGTTCGTTCAAATCCGCACATTGATATTTGAACACCGAGAATAACTTGAATGATGAAGATGAAAACTTTATATTGTCGCATAACATCCTCTGAAAGGTTATCTATGCTGCGGTTTGCCATCTTGTTTTTTTCACTTTCGATCATCAGTTATGCTCAAATCGAATGCGATGTTACGGTAAATTATGAACAAGTCTCCGCTGCAAAAGAAAAACTTGTGAATTTTGAGCGCGATCTGGAGAGTTATATCAACTCTCAAAAATGGACTACCGACGACCTTGGCGGAGAAAAGATTAAATGCACAATAAACATTTTTTTCACCGCTGCCGACGGAAATTCGTTTAAGGCACAGGCATTCATCGGCAGTTCACGTCCCGTGTTCGTTGGGAAGAATCCTTCCCAGAAGAAGACACCCATGATCAGAATCTTCGATGACAAATGGGAATTTGTTTATGTGCAAGGACAGCCGCTGTTCCGCAACGAGACTCAATATGATCCTCTCACCGATTTCCTGGATTTTTATATGTACGTTATTGTCGGTTTCGATTATGATTCATTTGACAAGCTGAGTGGAACCCAATATTTCCGGAAAGCATTCACTATCTGCAGTCAGGCGCCCTCCAGTGCTACCGGATGGGATCGCGGAACCGGCTCGAACTACAGCAAATATAATTTCACGGAGGAGATCCTCAATCCCACAAATCAGCCGTTCCGTGAAGGATGGTATGCTTATCATTTCCGCGGCCTTGATCTGCTGGCCACGAAACCCGAGAAAGGATATGAGAATATCCTTGTTATGATCAACAATATAAAATCGCTGAAACAAAATTCAAACCCGAGGGCAGTACTTTTCAAAACATTTTTTGATACGAAGTACGGAGAGTTGACCGAGGTGATGAAGGGTTATAGCGATGTCAATGTATATCAAACATTGATCCAAGTGGACCAAGCGCATCAGTCTTCCTATGAAGAGGCGGCAAAGAGGTAGCCTTATTAGACAACAGTTTTATTACTCCCCCCATTCCAAAACTTCCAACGTCACGTTGGCCGTTCCAGATTTCATCATGTCCAGAAGTTCTGCCGCTCCAACAGAGAGATCCATTATCCGTTCCAATTTAAATGGTCCCCTGTCATTCACGCGAACAACACACGATTTTCCATTATCAATATTCGTCACACGGACTTTAGTTCCGAACGGAAATGAACGGTGAGCTGCACTCAATCCATGCATATCGAACAATTCCCCATTTGCCGTTTTTTTTCCGTGAAAATCTCGGCCATAGTATGACGCAATCCCTTTATACATTATCGCTTTCCCGTTCGTATTGTCCGGTCCGGGCTTTGAGGAATTGATTTTGGGTTCGGCATACCTTTCTTTTGTAAAACGTGGTGAGGAGGCACACGACGAGAGG
>CAJBTU010000055.1 GCA_903958625.1 uncultured Ignavibacteriota bacterium
AACCGGACGGTGCTGTGTGAATTGTTCACGAGCACAACGTGTCCGCCGTGCGTCGGTGCAAATCAAGGATTCGATACCTGGCTGAGTTCGTATACCAAAAAGAGCCGCGTGGCCGTTGTGAAATACCACGTCTGGTGGCCTTCGCCGGGAAATGATCCGTACTATCTCGCCAATACTGCACAGGTGACAACACGGAACACGTTCTATGGAAACAACTATGCGCCGCATATGTTCATCAACGGCAGCGATGCCGGATCATCATACACCGGGTGGAACGGAGCCATTGAAGCAGAACTGGCAAATACGCCTCCACTGGAGGTCATCGTCTCCGGTACGGTAAAGAACAATGATGCGAACATTATCGTCCAGGTAAAAGCCGGATCGGCCGCCATCCCTTCAGGCGTATTAAAAGTGTACGTGGCGCTGACGGAGTCCGGTCTGCTCTATACCGGTACGAATGGGGATCCAAAACACGAAAACGTAATGCGGCTAATGGCCGCCGATGCCAACGGAGAGACCTTTTCCATCGCAAATCAGGAGACAAAAACTTTTAAACGCCCTTTCACGTTGGATGCGGCGTGGAAAACGTCAAATTGCACGGTAGTTGCTTTTGTACAGGCCCAGGATACGAAAACAATCGTGCAGGCAGCAGTGAAGAATGTTATCGACATGGTCAGCGACGTGCGACCGGAGAACACGGTACCGGAAATATTTTCGCTTGAACAGAATTATCCGAATCCGTTCAACCCTTCAACCACCATCCGCTATTCTCTTCCAAATGCGGCAAAAGTAAAACTTTCCCTGTTTGATATGCTGGGAAAAGAAATTGCACAATTGGTTGATGAAGAACAATCTGCCGGATGGAAAGAGGTGGAATGGAATTCGATGAATATGACCAGCGGAGTATATTTTTACCGGCTGACGGCGGGTGCGTTTGCCGATACAAAAAAAATGACCGTTGTAAAATAAATACGGACCGGTGAAAGAATAAGCACAGACCGGTATTGAATTATGTCGCCCGATTTCTTCCTAAAAGGTCTCTTAACAGGATTCCTCTTGGCGGCTCCCATTGGCCCGATCGGAATTCTTTGCATACGAGGAGTGCTGTTATACGGACGCCGGCACGGATTTATTATTGGCGTGAGCGGTGCCTGCGGTGATATTATTTACTCCACGGCTGCAGCGTTCGGAGTAAAACTGATCTTTGATTTCGTTGTCTCACACCAGCCGGCAATGCGTCTTGCCGGCGGACTTATGCTCATCGGTGCCGGCGTCTTCACCTATCTCTCACGTTCCGGATCCTCGCTGAATGAACCCCGCATCATTGGTGAGAAAGGAATCTTCGCCTCTACATTCCTGCTGGCATTGACGAACCCATTAACCCTTTTTGGGTACGCCGCTGCATTTTCTGCTCTCGGCGTCAACAATATTCTTTCGGAATTCCTTTCGGTTGCATTGCTTGTCGGAGGAGTCTTCTGCGGATCTTTGCTTTGGTTCTCATTTCTTGTCTGGTTCGCACAGAGGTTCCGGCAAAAAGTTACTGCCCGCGGTATCGGTATCATCAACAAAATAGTCGGCTTGGTGTTGATCCTTTTTGGCACCATCAGCCTTATCATGGGATTGAGAGCAATAGAGAAGCTTTGACGCAATAAAATAGACCTTACGCACTCATAATTTTCGAAAGGAATAAGATGAAAAATGATATCCAGTATTTTTTGACTTGACAAAATATTCAAATCCACGTACGTTTGTATCAAATAAAATCTGTATTCGTCGGCTCCTGCCGCGAATTGGACCCAGGGATCTTGCAGCAGATTCCGATTACAAACCTTCCCTCCTTCCATCCACCGGCTAGCCGGTTCAACAAATCCACATAAATCAAGACATGTTCATCCAGAATTACGATTCTCCCGGCATTACCGTTTGAACGGAGAATGTTTTGATTTTCAGAAATTGTTTATTCTTCATAGACGAGAAGATGAGCTATCGGCTGATCACGGAAGTGTGTTCTTCCGGAACATGATATTTTCATAACAATAGATGTTTACATGCTTACCATATTACATTATAGGAGGTTATATGCGCAGAGACATTTCTATTGCTCTTTTCGTACTGCTTTGCACAACAATATTTGCTAACGCTGCTACA
>CAJBTU010000056.1 GCA_903958625.1 uncultured Ignavibacteriota bacterium
AACATCAATATGTTTCATATCGCCGGAACGAAAGACAATTGGTCTGGCAGAGGTGATGCCTGAATCTACGATGAGATCATACGTATATGATGAATGATTGTTCGGCTGCAATGTCATGGAATAGCCGTATGTATAATTTTTGCTCACCTTTGAAAAATATTTTGCCCGATTGCTGTACGCGGTTGTTTTTCCCCCTCCCATGCCGACGATGGCAAATCCTGTCGGCTGATGTACGAATGCTTCCAGATAACTGTATGTTCCGTTCAATCCTCCAAGATTCAACTGATCCCCTTTTTCATTGATCGGCTGAAAAGATACGGGGAAAGCGGCCTCTGTACTGGTAACGTCCACGGCGGATTTTCCCGCTACGGTGATCTCTTCCGTAACAACATACCGGGAACCGTAGAACGAGGTGACGATGTCATATGTTCCTTCTTTGACGATCAGGGAAAGAGAGTTCACTTTGGGCGAGAGCGTTTTTGAAAAATTATTCCTGTTATGTATCAATACCAGCCAGGGAACCTCGTTAAAATGTATCTGCAGCATCGGTCCCTTAAAGAATGCAAACGGAATGGTGATCGTATCGGCGCTTCCAACGGCAAGAAGTTTCCCGGAATATCCGTTTTCGAATGCGCTATTGTTGCTCAGAAATAAATTGTTCGTCTCCAGTTCTACCGCGATTTCTGCCGAACTCTGTGGGGCGATAGCGACCTGTCCGGGGGTAAAACGGAATTGAAGAGCAGGATTTGTTGAGGAAAAGACAAGCCGGTATGTCCGCGGTTCAGCGCTTCTATTAAAAAGCGTTATGTTCCGCTGCTGTTTCCACGTTGCTTCGGCCGGCGAGTTGAATCCAAAACTGAGTTGAGCCGGACTTGAAAAAACGCTGCTGAGAAGTGTGCGTTCGCTGATCTTGCCGTGTCCTTGAGAAAATAACGATGTGCCGAGATCGACACCGTTGGAAACGATGGCGTCTCTCACCTGCATGGCGCTCCACTCCGGGTGCAATTCTTTCATTCCGGCGGCAATGGCCGTAACGTACGGTGTGGCCATCGATGTTCCGCTCATCTGAACATAACCGCCTCCCTTTTTTGCGGAGAGAACATTTACTCCCGGCGCAACAATATCCGGTTTAATGCGGTAATTTTCTGTCTCGGGACCTTTGGAACTGAAGGAAGCGATCGCATTGGCATCGGTTGCTCCAACGGTCAATGCAAATTCCGCGATGCCGGGAGAATTGATCGTTGAATACTCGCCGGTATTTCCTGCGGCAACCACCACGATCATTCCTGATTGTACGGCACGATTCACCGCTGATGTTAAAGGATCGTCCGAGGATCCGGAAGGAGTGCCGAGGCTCAGGTTCAATACCTGGATACTGTCGGTCATCGCCCGTTCAATTGCGGCTATCACCGATGATGCCGAACCGCTGCCGCTTTGATCGAGAACCTTATACGCATACAGAGCGGCATCCTTCGCCACTCCGGTGATCGTTGAAGAATTTCCGCTGATGATCCCTGCAACGTGAGTGCCGTGTCCGTTGTCGTCCATTGGATCGGGATCATTGTTGATAAAATCGTATCCCCCCGCAACAGTAAAGCCGGGACCGAATCCTCCGCCGAGCGCTTCATGGTTATAATCAATGCCGGTATCGATGATGCCGATGCGGACATGTTTTCCCGTAGCAACCGACGTTGAACTTTTCGGGATATTCTGAGTTGCCGAATTCACGGAATAGGGAACCGTATTCACGATCACATCCGGATAGACCGATTTGACGTCGGGCATGGAAGCGATGGTTTGAATATTCTCCCTTTTTGTTGTAACGGCAAACCCGCTAAAAATGTTCTCGTACACACGTTCTATTTTTGTTGCTTCGTCCGCCAAGATAATTTTTTGCCTGGTCATATCGGCGGTAGTTTTTGAAAAAACTTTGCCGCTGATTCTCTGTTCTGCACGCGACGGTGTTTTTAGTTCGATAATCAGCCGTATAATTTCATTTTGAGATTCTGAAGTGATGATGGAATTGTCAACGGAAGAAACGGCGATCCCCGAAGTGAGGGCAGAGATCTTTTTCATCTCGCCGTTTGTTTTTACAACCAGCTGCTGTGCGGCGGCCATGGAAAATAAAACAGCGATCGTAAGAATGATTTTTTTCATAGTTATTTCAGGACAACCATCTTTTTTGTTTCAACGGTGGTCTTTCCGCTGTTGTTATGTGCCGTCATACGGTAGATGTATGTTCCGGAAGCGATGTTATTGTTGGAGAATCCAACGCTGAACATACCGTTCTGCTTCGTTCCGTTTACCAGCGTGGTTACTTCGCGGCCGGTCATATCGAATACCTTAATCGTTACGTCGCTCATCTCGTTCACCGAATACCGGATGACCGTAGAGCTGTTGAACGGATTGGGGTAATTCTGTTGAAGTGCAGATGTTGTCGGCATGGATCCTCCGCTGATTACTGATGTTGTATTCTGTTCTTTTGCAACAAGTAAGGTGTCGCCGGTGATAACGGCAAAAGGCATTGTTGTTGAAGTGGTCCGATATTGTTCAATTCCGCTTTTGGTAATGGTGAATTGCGAACTTACTGCAAGCTTGCTCGACGGCTGAACATTCATCAGATCAAATCCCTGAGAATACACCATTGTAGACATTGCGATCGCTGCCTGCAGAAAATATATGAATAAGTTTTTCATTGTTCTTGTCTTCATGCCATATATTTCGGCAATGCAAGTGCCAACGAAAAACCATTCGATTTTATTGGCTTTTTTGAAGATTTTCTTTTTTGGAGGGTGTTTTTTTTACGAGATGACCAAAGAATTGTAGAAATTACAAAGCAATAGATGGGTAAGAATAGGAGCTATTGGCAGGGGTTTTTGCGGAATATCAAATAAGGAGGTGCAGTTGAAAGGGGATGAAAAGCTGAAAATTCCGATCAGCAAAGTGCCTTTTTTCGAGCGTTTTTGGTCTTCAAGATTTGCATTGTTTTCATCTAAACAGAAAAATGGTCAGCCAAAAAATGGACCATGCGCTAATCCGCAGAGGATAAATCAACGATGAACGCTAATACGATGGTAATTTGCCTGAACAATCCTTAAGAAATGTCTATACGGCGGGTAACATTGGTGCGGCCCAACTGCCTAATGAGAACTTGGTTTTTCAGGAGGTTTCCGGGAAGAAAAAGATATTCGGACAGGTCATGAATTTATGAAGGGAACAACTGGTGACATTAGGGCGGCTTGCTACACCATTGAAAAGGCAGAAAAGGGAAGTTTAGCCAAAGGCTATAGATCGGTGCTAGCGGGAAATATTTCGGGAGTGTTAACAAAGGATGCAAAAATATTTTTGAACTGCTGTATTTCTATCGGGATGCGTAAAAAAATTGAGGAGGGAAGAATAGTGCTGTTGGTAAACTATTCTTCTTTCAGATTATATTTTTGGATCTTGGTGTACAACGTCTTCAAGGAGATGTCAAGCAGTTTAGCGGCAAGATTTTTATTCCATTTTGTATTGATCAGAACGGCACCGATATGTTCTTTTTCCAGTTCGTCAAGCGAAATGGCAGAACCGATCTTTTGATTACCGTTGCCGGAACCCGATTGTTTCATATTCAATTGCTGCGGCAGCAGAAGATCTTTAGGACGAATGATTTCATCCGTGCTGAGAATGATCGCACGTTCAAGTACATTTTCCAACTCTCGGATGTTTCCGGGCCAATGATATTCTTTCAGTGCTTCGAGCGCTTCCGGGTGAAGTTCCTTCTTCTCGCGCAGTTTATTCTTTCGTATCAGAATGTTCTGCGCCAACAGAGGGATATCGTCCTTTCGTTCGAGAAGGGAAGGGAGGTGAAGCGTAATGACATTCAGCCGGTAGAGCAGATCTTCACGAAATCTTCCTGCCGTCACCTCATCGAAGAGATTCTTGTTCGTAGCAGAAATGATCCGCACGTCGGATTTCAGCGATTTATTTCCACCCACGCGCCGGTATTCGCCCGATTGGATAAAACGAAGAAGCTTTGGCTGGAACACCGGAGTGATCTCGCCGATCTCATCTAAAAATAATGTGCCGCCGTTGGCGATCTCTACCAAACCCTGGCGCATTGCGCTTGCATCGGTAAAGGCACCTTTTTCATGTCCGAATAATTCGCTTTCGATCAAGGTGTCCGGTATCGACGCGCAGTTCAGCGCCACGAATGGTTTTTCCGCACGGGGGGAATTTTTGTAGAGATAATTTGCGAAGACCTCTTTTCCCGTACCGCTTGCACCTTCCAGCAATACGGTGGAATCGCTTGGTGCAACTTTGCTTGCAAGGTCCAATGACTTCTGGAATTCTTTGCTCTCGCCGATCAATTGCGAAGAATGCGTCAGGCGAGAGATGGTGGTTTTCATCACCTTCAGTTCTATGGCCATTGCACGCAGTTCCAGCGCTCTATTCACCAGGGAAGACAGTTCGTCCACGGAGTATGGTTTGGTGAGAAAATGAAACGCTCCGAGTTTCATGCATTCCACTGCGATGCGGACATCATTAACGGCGGTAAGAATGATCACTTGAGTGTCGATATACTGCTGTTTGATGTACTGCAGTACTTCAATACCGTCAACCCTGGGCATGCGGATATCCAGAAGAACAAGATCAAAGGGCTTTTCCTGCAATTTATTGATCGCATCGGCGCCGTCCTCGGCCGTTGTGATGGTGTGTCCTTCGGTGACGAGAAACGACTCAAGGATCATCCGGAAGTCATATTCGTCGTCTGCAACAAGGATATTTGCGCTATGTTGTAATTTTGCCATACTCTGTTGTAGGAATATAGATGTTAATCAGGTGACCTGCAAAACCTAATTTTGTTCTTCCGGCGTAATAAATAGATGTTGTTTTGGACAAGCCACGGCGGAATAAAAATTGTCATGAATTCCACGGGAGCGATAATTTACAGCGGCCGGTAGGAGAACCGGCCGGAGAAATGATGCACGAAAGATACCGGAAGGCACATCTGTGCAGTATGAATACACGGTCAAATCGCAGGGGCTTTTGGGAGCGAAACTTTCATGGTAGTTCCGGCGTTCTCCGTGCTTTCGATCGAAAGGTATCCGCCGTACAGTTCAGCAATTGTTTTAACGATGGTCAATCCCAATCCGGACTCCTGCAGAGGATACGATTGCCCCGTACTTTGGAACAGTGATTTCACATTGTCGATCTCCCGTTTCGACATTCCGCGTCCGTCATCACGGATCGTCAGGAGCAGATTTTGCTGCGTCTCTTCCGAAGAGATATCGATCTTTCCGCCGGGGAGTGAAAATTTGCACGCATTGTCGACAAGTTCATTGATGATCTTTCCGAAATCCGCCGGCGACATTTGCAGAGCGGAATCGGTGCACGTGACCGAAATGGAATCTCTCCGGCGATTTGCGCGGCTATTCTCGCGGACGATGGAGTGAAGAACCGACAGGTACGACGGCGTTGTCTCCTGCCGCAGTGATTCGATTTTCTCGCGGTCATTCACCCATAACTGGAGCATGGCATAGAAGAGTATGTTCTCGTGTAAATGACTCAGGCGTTTTCCGGAAAGGGTGATCATCTGCGCCGCTTTGTGCACCGTATCCGGAGAAAAATTCTTCGCCGTAAGAAGGGATTGTGCGTGTTCAAGAATATCCATGACCAGAAGCTGCAGCTCGTTCGACAGCAGAAGGATGAAGCCGGTGTGGGTCTTTTCCATCGTCGAATCGAAGAACTTCTGCCATAATTGTTTTTTTCTCAGCCGTGTTTCAATGGCACCGATAAGGTCTTCCGTTGTAAAAGGTTTCGTGAGATAATCGTCCGCACCAAGGTCCATACCTTTGCGAAGGTCATATTGTCCTACGTTGACGCCGGTCATAAAAACAAACGGGATCTTTCCCAGTTCCGGGTCCATCTTTACGGCATTCAGCAGTTCGTATCCGTTCATGGACGGCATCTGGATATCGCACAAAATAAGGTCGGGAAGAACCTCCTTAGCCATCAATAATCCCTGCGATCCGTTCACCGCCAAAAAAGGTTCGTAACCGGTATCCAATAAAATATCGTTGATCACATTGCGGAGGTCCTGTTCATCGTCGACGACAAGGATCTTTTGTTTTTTCTCGTTCATAGGGTACCTCTATTATTGAATATGTTCAGTAACGGCTTATACGGCTTTTTCCGGGAGCGCCATTGAGCCGATGTTCTTGCCGATCAATTCCGCTTCGTAGTTCTGTGTTGCGCTGAAGTCTTTCAGCGCTTGAGATATCCGTTTTGATTCATCCCCGATCGCATCGATATGCGCTACCATTTCCGGCGATAACAGCAGTGATTTTTTTACCTTGTGGATCCGCAGCAAAATAACGGCAAGAGGATTATTGATCTGATGCTGTAAACCCATAACGACTTCACGCATTGTGTTGATCTGCGTCTCTTTAATATGCAGTTCCTGCTCCTTCATCATTCTCTGCGTTTCGCTTTCGAGAAGCTTTGTTTTAATTGCAATCACTTTTACGAGCATCATTGCCAGAAGCCACATGAAGGGGAGCGCGTCAAACATCTCTACAATATCGTAAAAAGATATTACCGACGTTTTTGCGACGATGAAAAATCTGATCATCACAATGAAGAGATAAAGATAGATGATATAACCGGAGATGACCGCCGGATACTTTGCCGGCAATTCTTTTACCGACCGGATTAAATTTTTTAGAGTGTTCATGGCAACGACCTTCCAATAACAAAAACTATTTCACCCATGGACGCGTCTGCTTAAGGATCCTTCATCCGTTTGACAACGTCTCCTGCCGGGATACGGTGAACGAAATAATTACCGAAAGAAAAAACTATTCAGCAACTTCAATCATTTTAAAAGGAATCTGAATAAAGGATTGATAATCTTCACCGGCTTCCAGAATA
>CAJBTU010000057.1 GCA_903958625.1 uncultured Ignavibacteriota bacterium
CAACAGCATTAATTTCTTTACCTCTGTAAAACCTCCCGCTTCGAGTTTGTAAAAATATATTCCTGAACTAAACGCAGACGCATTCCATTCAACTTCCTTCCATCCGGCCGATTGTTCTTCGTTGACGAGCGTTGCAATTTCTCTTCCGAGCAAATCGTACACGCTTAGTTTCACGTTAGAGGAAGAGGGGAGAGTGTAACGAATTGTTGTTGACGGATTGAACGGATTGGGGAAATTTTGTTCCAAACTATAAACTGTTGGAAGGGAGGTTATATTTTCTTCCATACCGGTCAACACAAGTTTCGTAGAGTCGGACCAATAAATGATTCCATCAATACTCATATCGACTGTGAAATTGAAATATCCCGGAAATGTCGCCGCATCATATTTGACAGAGTAGGGGCCGTCCGTTGGAAGTGTAGAATCCGGGGGAAGCACAGGAAGGGTTGGTATTGATTTAGCAATAGAGACAACCCACGGATCATTGCTTTTTAGATTAACGGTTGCACCTCCAATAGATAATTTTTTCCCTTTGTTTCTTATGTATGGCGTTACTAAGTATGAACTTGATAATTTTCTTTTTCCTAAACTATCAAGTTTTAATGGTCCGGCAGTGATGAAGAGCCGAACATTGGGTATCCGGCGGTATGTGCCGTTTGTAATATCGTCTGTACGTATGGTCACGGTGAACATGTTCTCATCAGGAGGTGCAAGAAACCGGTATCCCCACACGCTGTCGCCGGCGCTCCCATCACCATGCAATCCGTCATTAAAGAGAAGTGCGCTGTCAAGGACAGCCCCGTTTGGGTTAGTGAGAATTGCACTTATTTTGCTTTGGTGATTGAGCGGATTGATAAGGATCGTTTTTATTGAAACAGTATCAATTCCTGGACGGACATAAGGACGATCGGCCAAAGCGCTGTTTGCATACGTTAAGGTCGTGATCCATTCCTTCGCCCTCTTCACCACATCGTCTTCTCCTTTTACAACTCCTGCCTGCGTCAGCCAGACTTCTTCATCAACAGGGAAACCTTTGTGTATCAGATATCCTTCATTATTATAATTTGAATACACGCCCCCTTTCGAGATTGCATACTCCCATGAATTTTTCACAAGTTTTCCCTCTGAAGCTTCACCATCAACAAATGCAGAATTTGTGCGTTTGCCGAATGAACGTGCCATGGGATGGAATCTCATTCGGAATGCATTGTAATCACCTGCACTTAAACAGGCCGGTCCGTTCAACACGGCGATAGGATGATCATAGATCAAATTTCCGGGAGTAAATCTACCAATCCATGAAGAAGCGATAGATTGATGAATAAACAAAAAATGATCCGATAGACTTGACCGGTGCACTAGTTCATAGTATTTATCAATATCTTCATTAAAGAGCCCTGCAAACCCGGGATTCGCATAATTCGGGTAACCGCCCATAACGAGTCGAAAATCTATGATGAGTCCTGTCGTTTTATTTTTTAACTCTGCAACTGCCGTTGCAAACCAAATCTGTGTTGTTAATGTTGCCCAACTATAAACATAGATATAACCGATCGATGTCCCTTCAATAATTCCCCAGGATATCATGTTGTTCCGCCAAACGTCCGGCATCGGTACGCCCGGAACCGGCAGTTGGTCCGTACAATACAGCGTATCCCATCCGGGCCGTGCATCTGCCAGCGGCTTCGTTGAAAGATGAAGAGTTTTTCCGGTTGATTGTTGGATGATATCGATGGTATCAAAAAGAAACCAATTCAGCGGTGCAGCATTCAGCTTTGAATATTTGAAACCCTCAGGACTGGTGCCGACCAGCGGGAAAAACCATGGCATCTGAATTGAATCGAGTTCATCGAGAATACGAGTCCATCGCTTCCCTTCATAGCCCAGAACGATATCGCCGGCTTTGATGCCCAAAGGATTATTCGGCACAGCACGGTACACCAATAGCGAACTGTCCGGCAGGGGTGAAACTCCAAATCCGGTAGAGGTTATTTCCCAACCGCCGGCGGTGGAAAGAGGTACTCCTGGAACCGGCCAGTATTTACTTCTTTTCCAGTATCTAATATTATTATCGGAAAAAAATGTATTGTCAATTTCCGTATCGCGAACGTTCGTATGCATTTCCTGCAGAGCCATCGACAACTGAGTCATTATTGCGTAGAATCTTCCTTTGCTCACACCGGCTTCTACTTCGGGCCGGTAGCGAGTGCGCATGGAATCCCAATTAATAGCCAGGTTCGGGAAACCGCCGAATTGCTGGTTAGTGGTATCCCAAAAAGCATCGAATATCTGCAGTTTTTCCGCAGTCGGCAGTCCAGGACCCCACAACGTATCGATGACCTTCCGCCAGTCTGTCGACCGATAATTAGTTACTTTTCGAAGTGTCTGTTTATTTTCAGGAACAAATAATCTATTGTTCTCCGGAATTATTTCGTGGGGAACGAAACGCGTGGAGTCATTGAAAGGATTCTTCTGTGAAAGAGTAATCTCCGAAAAACCGAAAAAGAAAATCGAACAAAGCAGTATGGTGCGGATACAGGTAATCATAACAATCTCCTTCTAATTATTTTTCATTCTAATCACTTTCATTTCATCTTCTTCGTAAGTTAAGCTTGGTAACGCAACAGATTCACATCCCCGTAATCTTTTAGATTACGGGGATGTGGCCTTCCATCCGGCCCTACATATTCTATTTCAACAGCATTAATTTCTTTACCTCTGCAAAACCTCCTGCTTCGAGTTTGTAAAAATAAATTCCCGAACTTAACGACGATGCATTCCACTCCACTTCCTTCCATCCGGCTGATTGTTCCTCGTTCACGAGCGTTGCAATTTCTCTTCCGAGCAGATCAAACACGCTCAGTTTCACATTAGCGGAAGAGGGGAGAGCATAGCGAATTGTTGTTGCTGGGTTGAACGGATTGGGATAATTCTGGCTCAATGAAAATTCAGTAGGTATTGAATTATCCGATGCAAAAACACCCGTTGGCGTCACCAAGATCTTGACCGTATCGGTCCAGACCTGAGTACCTTCACTGGAAATATTAAGAAGCAAACGTATCGTAGCAGGTGTCGGGCAGGTTGGCTTTACTTTTACTTCCAGACGAAATACCGCCAGACTGTCCTTACCGGGAGGAATGTCCCCACAAGAAATCGGCGATACCGTTCCCAGCGTGATCAAGGTATCCAATGCTGATACTGTGGCTATCACGTTTCGGACAGTATCGGTTGTCCCGTTGTTCCCGAGACGGAATTTAATACGAAACGCATCCCCGGGATTGGGTATTGTATCTGTTGTTGTATAGAGAAAGTGTTTAAATACAATAGGTCCGTTGGAAAAATACCTCTGAACATTGGGGAGATGCCGGAATGTTCCGGCTGTTATGTCTGTTGTTCGGAGCGAAACTCCAAACACACCTTCGGACGAAGGAAGAAGAATGGTGCCGCCGTAAAGAGAATCTCCGGCTTTGCCATCGTTATGTAATCCATCATCGAACATTTGGCAGCTGTCGAGGAAAAGATTAGTATTCTCTTTTGGATTGAGGTACGACCAAACAGAGATAGCATGGTGTTGTGGATTCATCACTTTTGCAGTAATCTTTATCGTGTCATGTCCGTATTTGCCTGTGATTTTTGCCAGTGCAAGTTGATATCCATGCGACACGGTACTGATCCATTCCTTCGCCTTACTGAGAACTGGATCTTTCCCCTGAGCCACGTCACCGGAATTGAACCAGACCGGTTCGTCAATGGGGAACTCACTTCTGTTAAGATATTTTCCCGGTTGCGAGGTATGAAACATGTCGCCGACCGATAATTGCAGAGACCAATCCTGATTTTTTACCATTCTATTATAACCGAGACTTGCCATGGGTGCTTTGCCAAAAAATCTGACCATTGGGTGGTACCGTAGCCGTTGGACGGTAAGGTCTCCCATACTCACGCAGGATGGACCCACTATAACCGAAATCGGTCTTTGGTATAATGATTCAGGATTTCCATTAATTGCACATAAGGCGGTATTACCTATTCCCTTTAATTCGAACGTGGACGGACTGACCCGAAGCGCATCTTCAATTGTGCAAAGAGTCTGATTGAACATCAGTGCAAATGCTTTGGCAAATAGTGCCCATCCGCCGGGGTTCCAACGCATATCGATGATAAGACCATCGGTGTTCCATAGTGCTGTTACAGCTTTGAAAAATGGTTCATCGGCAGCATTCATTGGCATTTCACTCACAAGTTGAATATAGCCGATATTTGTACCCGGCAATTTTCCATAGGCTACTTGTTCCTTTGGATATTGTGCAAACGTTACTCCCGGAATTTCGAGCAGTTCGTAGCTCATCATAGTACTTGGAGCAATGCTCTGCAGAGGCAGCACGGAAAGATGCAATGTGTCTTTTGTGGTGTATTTCACAACGTCGATCGTATCAAACAGATGCCAATTGTTTCCTGCACTCTTTAAATACGCATGAGTTTCTGCAGACAATGCTCCGATACCGAATGCCATTATCGGCAGATCCGAATCAAGCAGTTCTCTCACCAGCCGCTTCCAGGGAATATTTTCATATCCAAGAATAATATCACCCGGTACAAGGCCGAGAGGATGATTCGGAATAGTTCTCAAAACCAGGGCCGTACTGTCTGGCAGTGCGGTAAGAACTGCCCCGAAATGTCCGGCTGTTGCTAACGGGTTGAGAATAAAAATCGGCACTCCATGCGCAAGCGGTTTCGATAGAACAATTGTGTCTTGAGCGCTTGTATGAGCATCACGAAGACTTATGGCAAACCTGGTCATGATTCCGGAAAATATTCCGCGGCTTGTGGATGAATCTATTCGGGAACGATACGATGCTCTTAGAGAGTCCCAGTTAAGTCCGAGCGAAATAAAGCCATCGAAAGATCTTTTCAGCGTATCAGCATATCTGTTGAAAAGAAATAACTTCTCTGCATATGGCAGGCCCGGCCCCCAGGTAGAGTCGATGATGCGCCGCCACTCCGACTTCGATTTGTAGAATGATCGGGTTTTGGTAAACGCTGCATCCGATCGTATCTGAGGGTGAGTCAATATTGGTACCATAACAGGTTCTTGCGTTGGTCGTTCTTTTATTTGAGTTTTGGGTTGCACCCATTGTGTAAAAGAGACCTGAGTAAGAACAAGGATGCTTACAACGAGAAATCGGATCAGCGTTTTCATACATTGCACTCCTTTTAAGAATTGATATTCCATCTAAATCTTCTTCCTAAGCTATACTTGGTAACGCAACAGCTGTACATCCCCGTAATCTTATAGATTACGGGGATGTTGCCATTCTGCCATCCGTCCGTTTGTTTTCCATTTTTGTAGGCGCGGACGAAAGTCCGTGCCGTAGGGCCGGATTTCCATCCGGCCCTACATATTCTATTTCAACAGCATTAATTTCTTTACCTCTGCAAAACCTCCCGCCTCGAGTTTGTAAAAATACATTCCCGACGAAACATTCGATCCGTTCCACTCCACTTCCTTCCATCCCGCGGATTGTTCTTCGTTCACGAGCGTTGCAATTTCGCGGCCGAGCAGATCGTAGACGCACAGTTTCACATTTGCAGAAGAGGGGAGAACATAGCGAATTGTTGTTGATGGATTGAACGGGTTGGGATAGTTCTGCATCAACGCAATAGTTATTGGAAACACTTCCTGTCCCATTGCAATTCCAGTAGTTCCTTGATAATCTTCAACGCCAATATCCGGTTGAGAGTTTGAAGTATGCTTTCTGGTATGACCGTGGATATCGACAATAGGAGCGGCGAACATCATTCCACCGATGGTCATTGTATCACGCCCGGCTCCAATACACGGACTACTTGACTGGAGAGAATCAATCCGTGGTAAAACAAATTGCGGATCGGCATTAATATTGCCAATGCCGCCAGACCACCCTCCTTCTATATTGCAGTAATTGATATTTCCCGTTGAAAACGAAAGAGAAATTTCTTTTCCAGATGCCGCAATATCTCCCCAAAAGATGTTGTTCAGTATGACAGCATTGGCTCCATTGCTCAACTGTAGACCGCCGCCAGTTGTCGCGTTGTTGTCGAAGATGGTGTTATTAATGATCAACTGTTCGGTTCCTTGCACAGGAGGACCTTCAATATAAATCCCGCCGCCGTACTGTGAGTAGTTCATAGAGAAAATATTGTTTTCCATTCGGAAGGATGACTGAAATGAAGATACTCCGCCGCCGTAACCCAGCCCACCACTTCCGTCTGAACTATTGTCAATAAACTCGTTCCTGTCGAGTGTAGCAAGCGTCTTATAAATCCTCATAGCACCACCGCCAGCGATCACCCCATTGGCTCGATTTCTTACGAAGCGATTCCGTAAAATCATCCTTCGTGTTAAGCCTTTGACATCATTAATTAAGAGACCGCCCGCTCCAGCCGAAGACATACTACTTGTAGCAATGTTTCCTTCAAAAACGTTCTCCGAGAGGGTTGTGTTTCCTGTCAAGGTCATGTTTATGCCGCCACCCCATGCACCGTAATTTGTTCCACTGATAATGTTTGCACGAAAGATATTGCCGTGGATATACGCATCGGGAAATGGTCCGGTCTCAGTGGGTCCATAAAAGCACATTCCTCCGCCAAACGCGCCTTCGGTTCCTAAGACGGTGTCACTTTCAAATACATTCCAATCAATCCGCGCCGAAATCCCTTGAAGATATACTCCGCCTGCGTAACCGTGACCTGCACTTGCCTGCACAAAATTATTTCTGAAGGAGTTTCCCTCAAGAATCATGAATGGAAAGGGAGAATTGATGTTTGCTGCAACCAGGCCTCCTCCCCTCGCTTCTATGGCAACAATTCTATTTTGTGTAATAATATTCTTGGTCAGTCGGGCTCCTGCAGACCTACAATGCACGCCACCGCCGATTCGGGCACCATAAATGTTAAGCGTTCCTGTTCCTCCGGTTATTGTGAATCCACAGAGTACAGAATTTGTATCTTCTCCTGAAATGAAGTACACAACGGATGCGCTATCGCTGTTACTCGGTTTGCTGCCGTCAATAATAGTACGCGAGATGTGCGATGTGTCGCCTGTGGTGAGGTAAGTGCTGGCAACGGTAATCGCCTTCCCGAGGAAATTAATATTTTCGTAGTACGTTCCTTCGGAGACGAGCACCGTATCTCCGTTCGATGAGGCTTTGATTGCAGACTGAATCGTAGAATATTGTTGTGGAACGGTAAGAAGGGTTCCTGTCAGTTGTGTAATTGCTGTGTCGATCGCAAGTCCGATGCCTTGTATCTTCCCCGCGCTGTTGGCACCTGTGTAATATAAAAGGTAATGCCCATCGGGACGTCGAACCACCATAGGCCAGATAGTCATATAGGCATCCCACGATCCGGCATCGCCACGTAATATTGGATTATCGGCATTGGTCGTCCAATTCAATCCGCCGTTTGTAGAACTCGCATATCCTATACAGTACGGAGATGGTGTCCAATTGGAGTACCACATCTCATAGAGTCCGCCGTTTTTAAGCACAGCGCTGGGAGCCTGACTGTATTGATCCCATGCCCCTGTCACTCCACCGGCCAGAACAGGATTCCCTGAATTATATCGAGTCCAATGAATTGAATCGGGCGACGTTGCAAGACAAGTCATATAGGAGCCTGTAGACGTTTTTCCCCAATAAAACATCTTTAGCAATGTATCTTCTTTGATAACCGCTCCGACACCACCCAATGTAACATCCCAATTTCCTGCAGTTCCCTTCTCAAAGATAGAGGTAAGATGTTTTGTCCATTGTTTTCCATCGTCCGAGTAAGCATAGCCGGTTTTTATTTCGGCATTATATCCGTCATACCACATGTGGAACTTGCCGGAGTAAAAAAGTACATAGCAACCTTCCAGACTGGCATCAAAATCACCGGCGGCACCTGGTACAAGAACGGGATTACCTGAATACTTCGTCCAAGTAATGCCATCATCTGAGAATGCGTATCCGATTGAACCGACAGATCCCTTATATCCCTTATACCACATATGATATTTTGAATTGAGATACATAACAGAACAGCCAGCAGGTGCATCCACCCTTTCATCCCAAGATCCAGCCGGACCGGCTGTGAGCACAGGATTGCCGCTGTATTTTTTAAATTTGGTTTGACTCACTGCGTGTTGCGGTAACAGAGCAATAACGATAAAGAGAGTGCACAATATGAGCGCTAACAGTTGAGAATACTTTTTCATTGCTGGCTCCTTTCAATGATGGAACAGCTTCGGCCAATACTGATGCCGTAATTCGTGAAGAATAATTTCGCTGCGTTCCCAAACAAGTTCGGGAATGCTATATGGTCCGGTCTTGTCGTTCACGTGCAACGGATTTTCCGGCGCTTTGGACCGTAGCGTCGGCAGGTTCACCGTGACCGGATAATGAAGGTGCATACCATGAATTATTAAAACAGTGCGTTGTAAAAGCCATACGTTGTAGAATGGGTGTTCCCTGAAAATATCCGGCCTTAGTAAGAGCGGATTGTGATTATTATTGATGGTGCATTATTGGAATAACAGTAATATCAATATGGATCAATGCATTGCTCTGTAGCAGCCCCCGCCGGCTCACGCAAGCGGAGGCGTATGAAATTTATTTGATCAGTGACATTCTCTTAGTTTCCTGGTACGGTCCGGCATGCAATCGATAAAAATATATGCCGCTGGAGACGCCATTCGTATTCCACACCGACTCCTTCCATCCTGCCGTTTGTTCTTCATCAACCAGTGTTGCTATCTTCCTTCCAAGCATATCGTAGACGGCAAGTTCCACATTTGCAGAGAAGGGAAGTGCGTACCGGATGGATGTTGATGGATTGAACGGATTGGGATAGTTCTGGGAAAGAGAAAATGTCTCCGGTATGCCGGCGATCTCTTTCGTCACTCCCGTTACTTTGTCGAATTCGTCAGCACCGATATCCGGATACGTTGCATTGCGAAGCTGCCCTTGAAAATCGTAGAGGATTCCGGTGACCGGAATTCCCATGCCGTCAAGTGCATTCGCCAGCGTATTCGTGGTGTCGATGTGCAGATCCATTCTGTTGAAAGGAGGCATCATGGAGAGACTGTGTTGATCGTATCCCGTGGTCTTCCAGTCGTCGAGAGTCTTGCATTCCGAATTCAAGAATCCGATAAACGCACCCTCACCGGTGCCGACAAAGAGATCGTTGTGATCCGACATCGCTATCGGCGCCAGCAGCTTAATGGCCGTAGAGATTCCGGGAATGTCATCGCGGGTATTGATGACGATATTATTGCGGATAAACGTGTTGAAATTATTCGCTTCTATCTGTATGCCGCTGGAACCGACAGAAGCGTTGGCATCATCCGATTCCGTAAGGCAGATCGTGTTATTGTCTATTCGCAATGAATCCTGATTCGCGGCGATAATTCCTCGTATTCTGCAGCTGGATTTGACCGTCTTAATGTCCCACACTTTGTTGTTATAGATCCTGACATTTGAGCCGGGCCCTAAATTGCTTAATGCAGAAATGCCTATGCCGATGGTTGCCGGCAAATCGGCCAAGAGCAGGTTGTGAACGATATTATTTCGAACAATGGTATTCCTGCTTGATTCTATGTCAATGCCAATTTGAGCACCCACCGATGTCCGGCGGAGATTCTCAATATGGTTGTACTCAACAAGAGATCCTTCGTCCTGCACGAGTACGATGCCGAAAGCAATCTGATTGTTCGTCGGAGTACCGATCTGATTGGACTGGATGATATTTCCCCTGGTTTGCATCTCTTTTGTCCCCCAGACCATTATGCCGGTCTCACCGGATGTTACGGTGATCCCCGAAATTGTGCAGTGGTCCGGTGTTCCAGTGCTGTCGGTCATTAATGATACGCCGCAAGAATTTACTCTGCCGACATCACTCGATCCGGCCGTCAGATTTTTGATCTCGTTGAAGTCGCTGTTTCCGCGGAAAAGAATTGCGGAATTATTTGCATACGCCGGATTGCTGAGCGCCTGCACGTTAAGCCGGGTATTTCCTGCACCACCAATACCGTCGATGGTGCAATAACTGACATTATTGAATTCCAGAACGCCCTTGCCGTTCCCTTTTATTGTAACGGCAGCGTTGTCTGCCGGTCGAATGGTGATTCTGCTTGCGGGCCCTGCACCGGAGATAGGACCGGTCATTTTCAATGATCCGCTCGCTTCTTTTGTTATATCATAAAGAGTGTCGGTCAGCATAAGCGTTACTGCACCGCGAATACCGTTGCTGGTCATTGTTGCAAAGGCAGATTCCAGCGACGTAAATGTTCCGGTTTTACCGATGGTGTATTCCCCTGCAAGCTGCAAGGCTGTCAACGGTATGATCTTGATCCTTCCTTCGATCGTGGGAGAAATGGCCGTTTCATGGCTGACATAGCGGAGCAGCGCCTGATATTCGGTCATATCTTCAAATACAAGCAGATCGGAAATATTGATCTCCATTATTGTTGTCAGCAGCGTAACGGCAAACTCATTGGTTGCCACGCTGTACCGTTTTAACGGGTCCAGCGGCTCGCCGTTGATCATGATCTCCAGAACTCTTGTGCCGACCGGAGCTTTCGGACAGTAGGAGAACTGCATTCCGGATACCTGCGGGAAGAACTCGTCGTTTGTTTCAATGGTGGCAACGCATTTCTCCAATGCGATGGCGAGAGATTCTCCGGTGATGGTAAATGTTGCCAGGCGGAATCCCAGAGAGTTCTTCTCATTGAAACCGTAACCGACCACACGGAACAGATCATCACCGACGATCTGTCCTTTGTATAACGGCTGTGCCGTTGAACCTCCCGGTTCAATAGCAATATCCGTTTTGGCGTAGAAGCGGAATGCATCGGTAACAATATTTCCGATGGCGGTCTCTTTTGGTCCGTCGCCGGATTGATAGACCGATGTTTCACTGAAGTCATCCGTAGCATAGGTAACAGTCTTTGTGAACATTGGTCCGAATTGCTGTTCAATGCCGGCAATCAGTTTATCCACTTCGCTTTTCACGGTTGGTTCTTCCGCTACAGACCCGTCCAGCGGGATGTGCGCGGCGGCCAGAAGTTCTGTTGTCTGCTGAGTGATGAGTATCTGTACCTTTCCCATTTCGGTATAGAACGCATCTGTCTGCGAGACCCAGGTTGTTTTCCCGGAAGGATTAGGATATCCTTTGATATCTTTTGAAACGTGGTCATGTGAACTGATAATGAGATCGAGACCCGGAACGGTCTTCGCCAACATTTCATCGTTGTTCACTCCGAGATGGGACAAACAAATGATGAATGAGCATCCCAGCTGCTGAAGTGTCTGAACGGTTGCTAAGGCGCATTCACAGCATTTTCCGTCGAAGCACACAGGGGAAGGACTCGACACTTCATTGGTCTGAGGTGTCGTCAGTCCGAAGATACCGACCTTGGCGGTACCGAACTGGCGAACGGTGTACGGCAGGATATATTGTTTCAGATGCAGATCCTGGTTATCGGCGAGAATAATGTTCGAAGAGACAATGGACATCGCGCTTTGCGTCATGGATGAATCGAGCGCCATTTGCAGCATCTTCGGACCGAGATCGAATTCGTGATTGCCGAGTGTCAGCACATCGTAGCCGATCGCGTTCATTAATTTTATTTCGGCGATGCCGAAATACGCATTGTAAAAAATATCACCGACGAAGAGATCACCGGCATGAAGTGTCAGCACATTCGGTTCGGTCATTTTGGTCATGCCGATAATTGTTGCCGCTCTTGCTATGCCGCCGGTTGTTCCTTGAAGATCGTCCGACCTTGCGCCGATCGGTGCCAGATTGGAATGTGTGTCGCTGGCAAAAAGTACCGTAAGCGTGTCTGTCTGAGCAAAACACAGTGATGACAGCACCAGCATGCTCATAAGAAATTTCCATGTGTGTATCATACTGCCTCCTTTGTATCGATTGAGTAATTCCCGGAATATTTTGTCTGTTGGATAGTTTATCCAATGACAAAAAAGAATGTTAACGAAAAAATATGGTCCCCTTGTAATCACTTTTCTATGATCCGTTGTCGATGGTTGTTCATGAAAAATTATGATCTGGAAGATGAGATGAAAAAATAGTTTGAAGATCCTCGAGATGATCCTTCGAGACGAATGCCACGGTTCCCGCCTCGTGCGCTGCTTTGCGATAACCGGCATCGTAATAACTTGTCAACACAATGATCTTCGCTGCCGGGTGAGAACCAAGGATCTCTTTTGATGCGGTAATGCCGTCCACCGGAACCATTTGGATATCCATCAGCACCCAATCAGGGGAGAAGCATTCGAAGAGCTGAACAGCTTCACGGCCGTCTGATGCCTCATAAAACGTGTGATGATTCGGCAGATGCTTGAGCAAAAACCGTTTAATATGCTGACGCATCGGGAGGCTATCTTCTGCTATAAGGAAAGTCATGTGAGACTCCTAAAGGCAATAATGGGAAGGCAAATTCAAGATAGCGGGGGGAAAATACAATAGAGGGAACTACTCAAAGTGGTATGAGTAGAAGTACTCATTTTTGGGGTTAGGAGGGGAAAAACGGCATTTTTTGAGTTAAAAGTTCAAAAAAAATAGGTGAAAAGAGCACTCAGCCACGAAGGCAC
>CAJBTU010000058.1 GCA_903958625.1 uncultured Ignavibacteriota bacterium
GTAAACAAACAAGGTGAAGTGGAAAGTTTGACAAAATAATGCCGTTAACTTTGAACACAATCGACGATGCAATTGCCGATCTTCGTTCCGGGAAAAGCATTATTGTTGTTGATAATGAAGATCGTGAGAATGAAGGGGATTTTGTCGCTGCAGCCGAATCAATTACACCGGAAACGGTAAATTTTTTCGTGAAGCAGGGACGTGGAATCCTTTGTGCGTCGGTCACGGCTCAGCGTGCGGAAGAACTGCATCTTGAACCGATTGTAGAAAATAATACATCGCTCCACGAAACACCTTTCACCGTTCCGGTCGATTTCCTTCATGGAACATCGACCGGCGTTTCGGCCTCTGATCGTGCGAAGACGATAAAAGCATTAACGGATCCTGACACCAAGGCAAAAGATTTCGGCCGTCCGGGACATATCTTTCCTCTTCGGGCCGTTGAGGGCGGAGTGCTTCGACGCGCAGGACACACCGAGGCTGTCGTCGATCTCTGCAAACTTGCCGGCTTGTATCCTGCCGGCGCGCTCATCGAGATTATGAACGAAGACGGAACGATGGCAAGGATTCCCGAATTGATGCGGATCGCAAAACAATTCGATCTGAAGATCGTTTCGATCGAAGATCTTGTTGAGTACCGGCGGCATAAGGAAAAATTGGTTGAGAAAGTAGTTTCAACACATCTTCCT
Source organism: uncultured Ignavibacteriota bacterium (assembly GCA_903958625.1). Taxonomy (GTDB): domain Bacteria; phylum Bacteroidota; class Ignavibacteria; order UBA10030; family UBA8401; genus UBA8401. The sequence goes on from CAJBTU010000058.1 coordinate 690, forward strand.
ACTCAAAACGGAAGATTCGATGTTCACTTGTATAAGTCGTCTGTCGATACGAAGGAACATATCGCGCTGGTCAAAGGAAAAATAGATACGGCATCACCTGTTCTTGTCCGTGTCCATTCCGAATGTTTGACCGGTGATGTGTTTGGTTCTCAGCGCTGTGACTGCAACGAACAACTGCACACATCAATGTCGGTGATCGAAAAAGAAGGGAATGGTATTGTTCTCTATATGCGCCAGGAAGGAAGAGGGATAGGTCTTCTCAACAAATTGAAAGCGTATAAATTGCAGGATGAAGGAAAAGATACCGTTGAAGCGAATGAAGCGCTCGGTTTCCATGCCGATGTTCGTGACTACAGTCTTGCCGCACAGATTCTTCTTGATCTTGGAGTAAAAAAAGTACGGTTGCTCACAAATAATCCGAAAAAAATCGTAGGGTTAAAAGGATTCGGCATCGAAGTGGTTGAACGTGTTTCTATTGAAGTAAAAGCGTCAAGCACGAATGAGAAATACCTGAAGACTAAGCGAGACAAACTTGGTCATATGATTATGGCGGAAACAAAATAAAATCTTCTTGCTTCTGCAATTAAATTACTATAAATTCTAAATAATTAAATCAGCCATTGTCCTCAACGGACGATGGCTTTTGTTTTTCATATCCATTAACAAAGTTGCAGATGTCTTATGAGTGATGTTGTTTATTTAACGAAAGAAAAATTTATTGAACTCGAGGCCGATCTTCGCGAGATGAAGATCAACGGGCGCAAACTGGTGGCGTCCAAAATTGCTGAGGCGCGCGGACATGGTGACTTGAGTGAGAACGCTGAATACGATGCCGCTCGTGAAGAACAGCGTCATCTTGAATACCGGATCTCAAAGTTGGAGGATACTCTTTCTAAATCTCGTGTGATCGACAGTAAAGATCTACCTAACGACAAAGTTTATATTCTGACGAAAGTAACTGTGAAAGAAATGAAAACAGGAAAGAAGATCGAGTACCAGCTTGTCTCGCCTGAGGAAGCAAATTTCGAACAGAATAAGATCTCAACGACATCGCCAATTGGTAAAGGACTAATGGGAAAAAAAGTTGGGGAAATTGCCGAAATTAAAGTCCCGGCTGGTACCTTAAAATACGAAATAGTAGAAATTTCGCGCTAACGTTATAGAAAATCTTGACTTGAGAGGAACAGTTCACTATATTTGTAGAAGATTTTTACGGTAGCAGCTTAGTGGGTAGAGCGTCCCGATACTTAGCATCGGGGATGTAGATAAAAGAAAGTGTCTAAAAAGTGTGTAATTTGCGGGAGTAGCTCAGTTGGTAGAGCGCAACCTTGCCAAGGTTGATGTCGCGGGTTCGAGTCCCGTTTCCCGCTCCAACTAAAGAACCCGTCCAGTTGCTTCTAGACGGGATTTTCGTTTGGCGCCGTACCCAAGTGGTAAGGGAGAGGTCTGCAAAACCTTTATGCATCAGTTCGAATCTGATCGGCGCCTCCAAAAGTTAAGAAATTTTGGAAAAGTGAAACTGGTAGTATTTAGCGAAATAGGCAATGCAAATTTGTTCTTTAGAGTATTTTTAATCAATAATACACTTTTACTGCCGGGATGGCGGAATTGGTAGACGCAAAGGACTTAAAATCCTTCGGGGCGCAAGCTCCGTGCCGGTTCAAGTCCGGCTCTCGGTACAAAATACTTGACATTGGTCAGGTTGTTTTACAAATTGCGGAAGTGGTGGAATTGGCAGACACACCATCTTGAGGGGGTGGCGTCCAAAAGGCGTGCGGGTTCAAGTCCCGCCTTCCGCACAAGTTTTTAGAAACAAAATACGACGAATGATGGGACGAATTCTAACATTGACATTGATCCTTGCTACCGTGACGCTTGCCGGCGTGATACGTGAAGGAACTATGCAGGCGCGCAGCGACGGAAGCAATGTTACCATTCAGTGGGGAACTACTGACGAATCCGGAATCAAAGAATTCGTTATAGAACGGCGCAGCGGATCGGTTGGAGATTTTATAACGATCGCAGTTGTCGCAAAAAAAGGATCCAACTCATTCTACGAGTACATCGATAAATCGGCATTCAAGACCACTGGATCAATTTACCAGTATCGTATCAAATCCGTAACGGGTTCGGGTGGGGCTGAATATTCAAATGTAGTGACCATTTCGCATAACGTGTCAGGTGTTAAACGAACGTGGGGAAGTTTGAAAGCGATGTTCCGCTGATTTTTTTGATTGGAGTATTAAAAGCGATTCAGATGAATCGCTTTTTTTTTGTACGATTATGATTACAACAACGGTCCCTATCATTCTTGCATCACAGTCGCCGCGCCGGGCTCATCTGCTGCGTCAGATCGGTTTGACATTCATTGTCCAGCCGAGTTCTGTTGCTGAAGAGATCGATCCTGCACAGACATCACAAGAAAATGTCAAACGATTGTCGCGGCATAAAGCCGAAGAAATTGCGCAACGAAATGAACAGGGAATTGTGATCGGATCCGATACGATTGTTGTCATTGACGGGAATGTTCTCGGAAAACCTTCATCAACGAATGATGCTGAGCAAATGCTCGGGATGCTTAGTGGACGAACGCATACCGTCTATACCGGATTTGCTCTGGTTGATGTGAAAACGAAAAAATCCTATATTGATTGTGAACAAACGGACGTGACGTTTCGTGTTTTATCTGAAGTGGAGATCAGCGATTATGTTGCAACTGGTTCTCCTATGGACAAAGCGGGATCTTACGGCATTCAGGATGATTTCGGTGCAGTGTTCGTTGAAAAGATCGTCGGGGACTATTACACAGTTGTTGGATTTCCTCTTTCGAAGTTCTATCTTGCATTTACAAAGTTTGCCGGACAACTCGGTTATTTGAAAGGATCGTTATGAATCAAAAAATTCGCGTGTTGATCGCAAAAGCTGGTCTTGATGGTCACGACCGTGGCGCTAAAGTGATCGCTGCAGCTCTGCGCGATGCAGGGATGGAAGTGATCTATACGGGTCTGCGCAAAACGCCGGAAGCGATCGTTGAAGCGGCACTGCAGGAAGATGTGAATGCCATCGGCATCAGTTCGCTCAGCGGAGCACATATGACAATCTTCCCGAAAGTGAAGAAATTGATGAAAGAGAAAGGGATGGATGACGTGCTGTTGTTCGGCGGCGGGATCGTTCCTCAGGAAGACATTATCCGGTTGAAAGAATTGGGTATCGGAGAGATATTTACACCCGGCGCTTCAACGTTTGTCATCGTTGATTATATCAAAAACATGTTTAAGATACCCGCTTAATTCTCGGTATCATCGAATTCAATGGAATAACTTTCGTCCTTTTGCGACTCATCGGTTTCAACAGACTTTTCTTTTCGATTGACAATGACGATCGCTGTTGGATCGAATCCGAAGAGATCTTCCGCGGAGAAGATCGATTCGAAACCTCGTTCATCAAAGAAGATTTCAAATTTTTTCGAGAACTCTTCCAGCCTCTTCAAATAATATTCGGTATTCTCGTCGGGGAAATTTGCATCCCACTCATGCGCTTCTTTTGCATTCTCAAATCCTTTCACGTTCGCATCGCTGCCGGTGATATAATAACGGATACGGCTTCCTTGTTTGTACTTTCTGGAAGAACGCAATGCAAGTTCATAGGCCGCTGAGCGGTTCCGTTTACCTTCCTTGACATCGCCCGTATACTCTTCCAGCGATTCCTTGATCATATCGGTTTTGGAAAAATCACCAATATCAATTCCGTGCTCTCGGATTGTTTTCTCAAGTTCAATATAGAGTTCGTGGAGATCCTGTATCCGGTCGTTTAATATGCAATCGATACATTGCTGAATATAACTTCGGCCGAACCGTTCGATCGACCGTGAAATCAGGGACGATCCTTTAATGAAAACACGGTTATGATAGTCCAGCAACGCATAGTTCTTCTTTTTGTAACTCATTATTTTCTTGAACCGTCCGCTGAATCCCAGATTGATACCTTCCGGCAGCGTTTCTGAAAGATGCTCGACAAATTTCCGTTCAGCTTCTTCACCGGTAACATTGTCCGGAGGGATGAAAAATATCCCGTCGGTGTCTACTTCGATCACCGTTCCATTATGGACCTCAATTTCACGGATGAGTGTGCGTAATAACTCCTGTCCGGTGGTCGTAATGACATCAGCCTGGCGGTAATCGTTGAACAATCCTTTGCCATACCCCAAATAACCGTAAAAAGAATTGATAAGTATTTTGAATGACGACTGCATTGCATCAATCGTTGAATATTCTTTGCTGCCGACCGCTGATGCCAAAGTTCGTTTTGCTTCAAGCCGCTGCGTTGTCAGATATTTCAATGCAGAGAGGAAGACATCAAGATCATCGGTGATAGGTTTGATATTCTTGGACAGCATGATAGAAGGATAGAGAGATTCAACATCCGCATGGACAACAGGGCTGAAAACACCAGTGTAGAATATATCGGTATATCCTCCTGTTGTCTGCGATCCTTTTTGAGGTTTAGGTAAAGAGTGACGCTGTTTAATGTATTCCCGCAGGAAGATCGATTCGATCTTGGCGGCAGACCCGAGTTTGGCCACTGTACCATAGTTGAACGGCAGCATCTGCGTAAGATAAAAAGTACTTCCTGATAATTTATCGCTTAGTCCTCGCGTCTCGATCACATCATCCATTGCATATTTTTTCAGTGTCTCAACGTCGTTATCCCAATACCAGGATATCTTATCGCCCGGAATGTATGTGCGGTCAGCAGTTGATAGTCCGAAATATTTGGCAGCATATTTCAAAGTGTGATTTTCCATGTTCCGTTTTGTCATATCATACGATTGGACCAGAAGCCATGTATCGATGAAATGCCTGCCGTCTATCTCGTAACTGGTATATTCTACAGAACTCTCGGCAAAGAATGTGCGCGACCGGAAACTGCTCGGCACAGATCCGTCACGTCCGATCGTGAATTCAATTTCATTCAACGCGCACCGTTGAAGAATGTAGGGCAGGTCGAAATTGAAAATGTTATGTCCTTCGATGATATCCGGATCTTTTTCGTTGATGATCTTAATGCATTGCTGAAGGAGTTTCTTTTCTCCAATGTGTTTTCCGCCGATCACAGTCTCGAAACCCCGGTTATCGGAAAGCGAGATAAGAATGATGCGGTCATCCTTTTTGTCGGCACGGCTGAAACGGTAATCTTTCGAGTATGTCTCAATATCTATTTGGAGTCTGTGCAGGTCATTAAATTGCATCCCTTTGAACAACGTCTTGCCGCTTTGCATAAGGTACTGCGTATTCATGTCGGGACGGAGAAAGATATGCTCCGTGTCGAGATGGGAATTATAATTGGTCTTAAATTCCTTTGTCATCTTTCGAAGGGCGTAATTCACGGCATCCCATAATATCGGGACGGAAGGAAATGCGCAGATGTACTGATAAAAATTCGATCCTTCGAGTTTTTTTTGCCAGAACTTTTCGGGGAAATTATCGAGAAACCGTTTATCGGAAATATGGAAAAAGGGAAAAAATTCCTCATCGCGATGTTCGATGACGGAACCTGTGCGCTTGTAAATTCGCACGAGTGATTCACCGTGAGCGTTTACTGCAACGATATTCGTTTCGTCATCATGTCCGAAAAGGATAGGGTCCATACGGATGAAATATAGTAATCTTCCAAAATAAAAAAAGGATTGAAAAATTATTCCAATCCTTTTTCTGCACCAGAAAAAAATATTTATGGTGTTATATTAACGGTAATTGCTCCTTTTGCCAGGGTTCTGGCCCAAAAAACACCTAATCCTCCTTGAACGGTATAACGAATTTCCTTCAACTCGCCACCTTGTGTTGTCACAAACTGGTTTAAGAATGCGTTATAATTTTCATCCACGGCAAATACATCAAACCGTGTTTTTCCATAATATCTCAGAACGATCCAGGGAAGCTCAGTGTATGTCTGTTCTTTGGGTAGACCAACACGATAACCGATCTTGTCCGGCGGCGGATCCATGGTCGTATCCCGCATAAATGATTTTAGGATTCGGGGTGCATTGGTATCTAAACTGGAAATAGTTGGCAAATAGGTGCCATGAAGTCTGCTGGCTGTCCAGGCAAAAAAATTAACAGTCTTTCCTGAATTATATTTTACGGTACTATTGTTTATCAGCGAAGAATAGACAAGACTGAATGTGTCGGGAACAGTCGTGACCGCAGAGACAGATTTGCCGTCCTGTGTCTTCACTTCAAGCCGATACGTTTTTGTCGGAAGAATGATCTTCGAAGGATTAATGGAGTGATAACGCCCTGGATTCAGAGGATCGTACACGAGCGAATCTTCAAAGAGTACATCAACGCCGATAACCTTTACGACTGCATTTCTAATGGCGTAGTTAGCAGAGGACGCAATCTTGTCCACTTCACCGGTGTATAATAATTTCACTGTATCAATCATTCTGCCCGATTCTAACATCCCGGTCACAACGATCTGTTTATTGTAATCGAACGGGGAAGCGGATTCGTCACATCCGGTGATGTAAAGCATTGGTAATACGATGAACAAAGTTATGTATTTCATAGTGATCAGAATTTAAATTCGATGCCGAATGAAGGAATGATAGGAAGCAGCTTTACATCGGTAACTTCAACAGGATTTTTTGAATAATCGAAATTCTTGAACCATATATTCCTGTGCCAGATCCCGTACACATTGAAAATTTGAAAATACCAGCTTCCGTCAAGATTGAACATGGTGATTTTCTTATTGATGCTCAAATCCCACCGGTGATATGGAAGCAAGCGCTTGCTGTATAGCGGACCGGGTTCGATTCTTGTATTGGAAGTTCCCGAAGAATAGTCATTCCACATCCCGGCAGCCGGTGTGTATGATTGTCCTGTAGCAAATGTGAAAATATTACTGATCTTCCATAGCTCATTGAATTGATAGTTTGTCGAAAGTGTAAGATCATGGCGGCGGTCAAATTTCGGCATGAACTCTTTTCCGCCGTTCAAATCGTCGAACGTTCTGTGTGTCCAAGCAAGTGTGTACCCGATCATACCGGTGAATTGCCCGGCTTCTTTCTGGAGAAAAAGTTCTATGCCGTATGACCGGCCTCGTCCGACATAAAACAGCTGACTGACATCAAGCGTTTGAGTGATTTCCCGTTTGAACAATAATACTTCTTTATACATCTTGTAATACGTCTCCAGGGATATTTTAAAATCCTCAAAGTATTTCGTCTCATACCCGAGAACAAAATCAACGGAGCGGCTTGGATTCATCTTATCATTGATCGGCACCCAGATATCGAAAGGCGAAAATCCGTTATCGCTTCCTGCCGGAACGGCATTTAAATACTGATAATACATACCGGCTGCAAATTTAGCCATTGAATATTCATCAATATTGTACCGAGCATTAAAGCGTGGACCAAGAGTGATGTGTTTAGAAAGATCCTGATATTCCACGCGCATTCCGAATTGTGTTTTCCAACGTTCGTTGAACGTCCATTCATCCTGCCCGTAGAATGAAATCTGTGCAGGCCTTTCTTTGAATTCGGACGGCAATCCGTCGCCGCGCTGTATGTAGCGGATGTCATACTGCGACCACCATACCCCGAGTTTCAGCAAATGATCGTTTGAGAGAAAGAAATCAATATCACCGCGCAATGAATAATCGTATACACCGTTCTCTTGTGAAATATTGATACCTCCAAAATCTGCCCCGATCGTTGCTTTATATTGACTGTAGGAGGCCGTAAAATTTGAAAACAGCGTCTGGCTAAAGACATGGGTCCATTTCAGCGCTCCGGTTCTGTTGCCCCACAGCATATTCAATTGCAATTCATTATCGCCAAGTGAATAGGTGAGATCATCATCTCCGAAATATCCAACGAAGGATATTTTATCGTCGGCACCGAAATCCTGATTCAATTTTGCATTGGCATCATAAAAAAAATAGAGCGGTAGTGCATTATCTCCTTCATCAAGTCCGGCAAGTTTCACAAACTGATCGAAATATGTTCTGCGTCCGGAGAGGAACCATGATCCATTGCCGACCGGTCCTTCTCCAGTCACTCTCGTGCTTAAGAGACTAATCGATGCCTTTCCGTGAGTGGAAACACGGTCGCCGTCGATATTCGTCACATTCAACACTGATGATAGTCTGCCGCCATATTCTGCAGGGAAGCCACCTTTCATCAGGTCGATATCTTTGATCGCATCGTTGTTGAATGTTGAGAATAATCCGAAAAGATGGGAAGGATTGTACACAACTGTGCCGTCGAGCAGAATGAGATTTTGATCTGTGCTGCCTCCGCGGATATTCAGTCCGCTCGATATTTCGGATGTCGCTTTTACGCCAGGCATCATTTGCAGGGCACGAAAAACATCGGCTTCACCGAAGGTTGGCAGTTGAGCGATATCTTTTGCCTGCATTCTAATTCTTCCGGTCTGCGTGGAACGTTTCTCTTCATCTTTTTGAGCTTCGATAATAACTTCCGATACTTGAACAGCCTTATCGGTCAGATACACATCATGAACAATTCCGGGATGATCAACCGTGTTGATCATAAAAGTGGTCGCCTGGTATCCCAACAGCGATACCGAAACTTCAAATTCGCCTTGGGGGATATTAGGGATGGCAAAATATCCTTCGATGTTCGTCGGTGTTCCAATTTTTAATTCTTTTATCGAAACGGTTGCATAGGGGAGTGATTCCTTATTTGTTTTGTCTCGTACAAAACCGCTAAGGATTGCCTTTTGCTGAGACTGGGAGAATGCAACGATGAAAAGAATATATGAAAGAAATTTCATGGACTTTTTTAGAGAATATAGATAAACTGAAAAGACGCAAGACTGATTGTAAAACATTATGTCTTAAAGAATGTAGTGATGATAAAATGTGCGAACAATTGAACAATATGATGAAAAA
>CAJBTU010000059.1 GCA_903958625.1 uncultured Ignavibacteriota bacterium
AATTTTCCAAAACCATGGGGAGATCATGACGTTCATCGTATAGGATAACGTGAAAATCCAATGTCGCCATAATCCGTGACAATGCATTCCCAACGTGTCCGCCGCCGATAATACACACCGTAAATTCAGGTCCAATATTTTCTTCGTATATCCATTCCGACATACCGCCGCTTTGAAATTTCTGATGGCGGGAATTCCTTCCCCCGGAATAGGTAATTCCTTTTTCGGTAATGATCATTCTTGATGCTGTGTGACTCAAAATCGCTTCATCAATGGCCGTCACTGCCGGTAGATCTTTTTTCTCCAATGACAGCGCACACATGGTCTGTGAACCTGCGCAGGAAAGTCCGGACGGCTCGCCGTGTTTTGCTTTCGGAGAATGCACCATGTAGCGGATCTCGCAAATATTCTCGTCATTCCTCAACCGTCCGGCATATGTTCCTATCATGCCGTGTTCCATAATGCCGCCGCCGATCGTTCCGACACATTTCTGATCGGACGTGAAAGCAAGTTTGAATCCGCTTTTACCCGGGGAACCTTTTTCATGATCGACGACTGTCAGCAGCATCACCCGTTCGCCGGCTGTCAATCGATCACGTATAAATTGCCAAAGAGAATGTTCTTTCATAGAATTTTTATTTGAACCACACCTGGCTCATGGCATAATAGACAGCCATCATGCCGGAGAATATTGAACTGACAAGGAATCTGCGATGAAGAGGAACTTTATTTTGTATCAGATAATTGATCGTCACGGTAACCGGAATATTCATTGTAAAGGAATTGTAACTGATCCACAATAGATTCCACGAAAGCTGGAATGGCTGGCCCGAAAATATTTGCACAAATGCCAGGTGCCGTGCGATCCAGACCGGGTTAAAATAAAGCAGGGCAAGCAGCGTCCGGCGGACACCCGCTATCATTCCTTCCATTAAATGCGTGTGTGTGCTGATCCAATGGAAATAGTTCGGAATCTCCAACGAATAGAGTGTTCCGCCAATCACGGCCATTCCGAACATCCGCTCAAATGAAAATGAATGAAGAAGCAGTGCGGCGATCGCATCACCGGTGGCATAGATCAGCGCGCTTTGCAGCGCATTGCGTTTACTGAAGTGAAGGAGCACGCGTTCCGGCCTCCTTATACAGCAGACACAGCGCACGTTCAGGAGTCATTGGAGCAATCGCCGGAAATGCTTCGCCTGGACGAAAGGCTTTGACCGCATTCATCAGTGCGAAATAGACTCCAATTCCGTACATAAAGGGGGGTTCGCCAATCGCCTTGGAATTGAACGGAGCAAAAGGATTTTCGGAATTCTCAAGAAAACTGACGTTCATTTCTGCCGGTGCGAATTGAATATCGGGAACTTTGTATGTTGAAAGTGCATCGGTAATCAAACGTCCCTCTTTATTGTAGAGTATCTCCTCCATTGTCATCCAGCCAATACCCTGCATAATCGCCCCTTCAGCCTGGCTCAGATCGATCGCATGGTGCAGACTTTTCCCAACATCATGCACAACATTCACTGCATCAATTCCATACGTTCCCCGCAAACAATCCAGCGTCACTTCAAAAAGTGCAGTCCCGAAAACGTGGTAGGCAAACGGATGGCCTTTCGATAACGTCCGGTCAAAATGTATCTTCGGCGTGGCATAAAAATGTTGTGCGGTCAAACTTATCCGCGCACTGTTCGCTTCAGAGATCAAAGTTTCCCAGCTCCACTCTGTCTCATTTCCGTCATTGTACAGTTTTTCGTCGCGGATGACGATCTTTGCCGGATCAGATTGGTGAAGTTGTTCCGATGCAAAACGCATCAACCGTTCCATTAGAACATTACAGGCAAGTTCGGTCGCTTTCCCGTTCAGATCTGCACCGCTGCTGGCGGCCGTCGGGGATGTATTCGCAACACGCGTCGTATTTGTTGATTCAAGTTTGATGCGTTCGGTCTTTATCGAAAAAATCCGCTGAGCAATTCCGTGAATCTTTATATTCACACCCTGCCCCATTTCAACCGCCCCCGTGCTGATGCCAACGCTGCCATCCGTATAGATATGGACTAAAGCGCTTGCCTGATTCATCATCGTATTGGTAAATGAGATACCGAAACAGATCGGCATCACTGCAAATCCTTTTTTCGTCCACTCGTTCATACTGTTGAATTCAGCCGTTCTTCTTTTCACATCATCAATGGAGATCTTTTGTTCAAGAGAATTCCAGCACGGAACGGCCTGACAGCGTTCGGCAATCTGCCCGTAAGGAAATTCATCGCCGTTCTTCAGAAGATTCTTTCTTTGAATCACAAAGGGATCAACATTCATCACTTCTGCCGCTTTGAAGATCGCCGCTTCGATAACGAATTTTCCCTGAGGACCGCCAAACCCGCGGAATGCGGTGTTAGGAGGAAGGTTTGTCCGGCAGCTGTAACCAACCG
>CAJBTU010000060.1 GCA_903958625.1 uncultured Ignavibacteriota bacterium
AAAAGATCTGTATCGTTATTGCATTTTTAAATCTCTCCTCTGCACTATTCTTTCATCATTTGGATGCTCAGGAACGCAAAGTATTTTCTGTTCTTCCGGGATTTTCTGTCAGTCCATACTCTAATGAACAGATAAAAACATTTATTTATAATCCGGAAGTAAGGATCCATATCAATGCGCCGTCGATCGATGCATTCGATCCGTCGAAACCGACTGCACTTTCATTCTTTGCACTGCCGAACGGCAATACGATTGAAATGACCGTCGGAAAGCAATTGAAATCGGGAGACGACTGGCATTACGATATTCAGCATATCGGAGCCCAGACGAGATTCATCCGCTCGAAAATGAAGGATACGAATTTCGTGACCATCTATCTTGAAGCAAATGCGTCTTCCATTCCGCTCAGTTGGCCGACATGGCGAAGCAAGTATGCGAACAATGCAGCGCTCGTTAAAGGGATCGTTGATTCTGTTAAGAGTATTTTTGCAGCGTGCAATCCGTACATCGTTCTTTCAAGTCACAGCGGCGGCGGGGGTTTCGAATTCAGTTATTTCAATTCCGTTACGACAATACCCGGCGATGTAAAGCGGATCAGCTTTCTTGATGCAACCTATAACTATGATGATACGTACGGCGTGAAGATCAAAGATTGGCTGCTTGCTTCCGCCGATCATCATTTAAGCGTGCTTGCGTACAATGACAGCATCGCGCTTTTGAACGGTCTACCGATCGTCAGTGCCACGGGCGGAACATGGTATCGAACCCGGCAAATGGTATCGTATCTTTCCAATTTTATGACGTTCACGAACACGGAAAATTCAACATTCATCACCCACACCGCGTTGAATGGAAGAGTGAAGATCATTCTCAAACAGAATCCTGCCCAGGCGATTCTTCACACCGTACAGGTGGAACTGAACGGCTACATACAAACAATGCTGTCGGGAACGCCGCTTGAAGGGGCCGGATACACCTATTATGGAGCGCGTGCGTATACGTCGCTGGTGCAGACCGGAAACGCACTTCCAAAACCGGTGCAGATTCCGCCGCGACCGGCCGGTGCCATCACCGGATCGCAATTCATGACTAGCGTTGCTGCGATGTCATTTACGGAACGCGAAAATGCGATCTATAATGAAATATCAAAAGGGAACGTCCCTGATTTTATGCGGACACTGAAAAAACTTCAGTCGGTCTTTCAGGATAATGACGGTGTTTCCCATACGGTGATCTACGAAGTGATGCCGGATTATCTCTGCATCGGATCGAACGAAAATTTCTGCCGCATTCCGATGGGCCCGGCAACGGCGCAAAAACTGGCGAATCTTTTCGGCGCAACGATGCCGACGGCAAAACTTGTGGACGATATCTATTCTAAGGCACCGCTGAAAGTTGCACCGGTTACGTACGCACCGGTCGGGAGCGACAATGAGCAGGTCGCAAAATTCATTGAGCATAACACGGCAATTGAAGCGCAGCGCGCCTCATCCGGTCAGATACTCGGCACGTTGATGGGTGGAACAAAGAAGGATGTTGTTATCAGCAATAAGATCGTCGATCCGACGCGCCCCGGATATGTTGTTATTTACGGCTGGCATCAATTGAACGGAGTTGCGATTCAGCCCCTCACAAATATCCACAGCGGCAGCTACGTTGATTACAGCCACGGTGTGCGGTTAATGAATGTGGAACTGCTGGTGGACAGTGTCGTGATGAACGTAAAACAGATGCTGACCGATGCTCAATGGTATAAAGTGTTGAGCAACGAAGTCGGCGCAATGACACAACCGAGTTATTTTAAGGAAAGCAATGCTCCGTCGACACCAAAATCTTTTGGCATAAAAGCCGAGAGTATGACATCCTTGCGCCTTGTCATCAAACCCGATACAAATACGTCCGAATATATTATCTATTACGGCACGAACGGAACAGCATTAACCGACACAATCACTGTTCCGGCCGGTAATCCCGTTATCACCGGACTTCAATCAAATACACTTTATTATTTAAAGGTAAAGGCCTCAAATATTGCCGGAACATCCGCTGTTTCAGAACTCCTTGCAGGAATTCCAAACACTCAAACAGAAAAAATATTGATAGTGAATGGCTTCGACCGGGCATCAACGGGGAACACGTTCAATTTCATACGCATGCATGCTTCGGCTGTCTATGCGAACGGATTCACTTTTGCTTCGGCAACAAATGATGCGGTCACCGACGGAACAATTTCACTGAACGATTATTTTGCCGCCGATTACATACTGGGGGATGAAAGCACTGTTGACGAAACATTTAGTACCGCCGAACAAACGAATGTGAAATCATTTCTTCAGAACGGAGGAAGATTGCTTGTTTCAGGCAGCGAGATCGCCTGGGATCTTGATGCGAAAGGGACGGCGAGTGATAAGGATTTCATCAATAATTATTTGAAGATGAGATATATTGCCGATGCCCCGAATGGAATTAAACAATCAACGTATCAGGCGGAAGTGCTTTCGTTAACTCCGTTCGGCGGAATTCCGGTTCTTGCGTTCGACAATGGTACGCACGGATCCATCGACGTTCAATGGCCCGATGTTGTCAAAGCGAATGCCGGGGGAGAGCCGCTTGCCAAATACACGAATTTGGACACATTAGTCGGAGTGAGCGGTGTCTATTATAGTGGACTCTTTCCTTCGGGAACAAAAACCGGAAAAGTTGTTGCGTTAGGATTTCCGTTCGAAACGATCTACACTCAGGGAACCCGCGATCTGTTGATGACGAAGATTATCTCATTTTTTGGCCTTGCCACAGGCGTTCACGATCAACCTTCCGTTCCGGATGTATTCGCACTGTATCAGAATTATCCCAATCCGTTCAATCCCGCCACGACCATTACTTATCAGTTACCGGTACATTGCACGGTATCATTAACCGTGTATGATGCATTGGGACGCGAGATCGCCGTTGTGGTGAACGAAGAACAACCGGCTGGCTATCATTCGGTTTCGTTCAATGCGTCGCATCTTGCAAGCGGCGCATATTTCTATCGATTAACGGCAGGAAATTTTTCTTCGGTGAAGAAGTTTAACCTGATGAAATAAATTTGGTTCTGCCGCCATTGCTAATCCCAAAAATTAGTTTTAAAAAAATATTCCGTAAATCATCACGACCGCTAATGTTCAGCGCGCATCGTTTTTCAGCACATTGATGCATGACACATTTTTTTCCTGTCTTTTTAACAAATTCACTTATCTATTGTCTAATGTGTGATTAATGCGGTTTTTTCGGTAAAATATTGTAAATTTATACGGTACAGATGAAAACCGCTTATTTTATCCTTATTATTGGACTTTTTTTATTCGGCTGCGTCGACGATGCGCCGCATGATAATCCGCTTGATCCCCAATCTTCGAGCTATCGGAAAGAAGGCGGAATAAGCGGACGGATCATTATTGCCAATCAATCCGCAGGAATTTCCGGGGCAACGATCCTGGATCTTGCGGAGGCTATCTCCGTGGTGACCGATTCTGCCGGCTATTTTTCCTTTGATGAAGTAACAGCCGGCACCCATCGTTTTGTGGTGACAAAAAATAACTTTACAAGCGATACGTTTCAGACTGTAATTCAAACCGGCGCGAAAACGCAGATCATCCGGGGATTGAACAGTGCTCCCGTAGTGACGTTTCAACAAATACTGACCCGAAAGATTGATCAATATTTTCCGAGTCCGCAATATTTTGTGGATATCACTGCCGCCGTCAGCGATCCCAACGGAATAGCCGAACTGGATTCTGTTTGGTTTGGTGTGGATTCATTGAAATATCCCCTGGCTTATTCCGTTACGACAAAAAATTTCCACGCAACGATCTATAAATATGATTTTCCGACCAATACGATCCAATGGTTGGTGGGAAAACCGCTAACGATTATCTCCCGGGATGTGAACAAAGCAGTAAATATCAGTACGCCGTTTTTCGTTGCCCGGGTAATCGAAAACGAAGCAACGCCGATCTCCCCATCGCCGTTTGTTGATGATACGGTATCAACTGATTCACTGACATTCAAATGGTCTCCGCCAAATGTTACATTTAATTATACATACAATATTTCTCTGTCGCGGGTTGATGCCGGCACGCAATCGGTTGTGTGGACTCTTACCGCTCTGAATTCGTTCAACGAAAGTTATGATTTTTATCTGCATCCGAATCGTCCGGTGATTATCCCCGGAAATTACGTATGGACGGTTTCCGTGGTGGATGATTTTGGAAATTACGGGCGGTCAAAAGAATCAGCATTTGTCATAAAGTAAATCTATGGAAAACCAAAAAGACAATTTCAACGCACTGTTCCAAATCACCCGCACGATCAATTCCATTCTGGAGCCTGATGCATTACTGGAAAAAGTTCTGGAGATCGCCATGACGCATCTTTCCGCCGAACGGGGATTTGTGATGCTGGCCGACAATGTGAGCGAGAGCGGATATACTGTTGTTGCGTTGAAGAATTTCAACTCCAAAAAAGCGGGCGACGAATTTGCCGCTTCCTCATCGGTTGTCACAACCGTTCTGCAAACAGGCGAACCGGTGTTGACGTTTGATGCCATGAGCGATGAACGGTTTGAGTCGTCGGTTAGCATCATGGCGCAGAAGATTCTCTCTATCATCTGCATACCGCTGCGCGCAGGGGAACGGATAGCCGGAGCCGTGTATTTGGACAGCAGTAAATCCCGAAAGGCATTCACCGAAGACACATTGAAATTTCTCACGGTATTCGGAGGGCTGGCGGCTATCGCCATCGAAAATGCCCAGCGATATACAATCCTGGAAACTCAAAATACAAGGCTGAAGAATGAAGCGGATGTATCGCGTTTGTTCAGTAATATCATCGGTAAAAGTGAAAAGTGGAGAAAAGTGCTTGAGATTTCTCAGCGCGTTCTTGATGTCGATGCGGCAGTGCTGCTGACGGGGGAGAGCGGGACGGGAAAAGAATTGATTGCCCGCGCGATCCACGAGAATGGAACGCGCAAAGGCCAGTCGTTCGTGGCCGTAAACAGTTCAGCGCTGCCGGAGAATTTAATGGAGAGCGAACTGTTCGGCTATGTAAAAGGATCATTTACCGGAGCCGCGTCGGATAAAAAAGGATTGGTTGAGGTTGCCAACGGCGGCACATTGTTTCTGGATGAGATCGGAGAACTGCCGCTGTCGCTTCAGGCCAAGATACTGCGTCTGCTGCAGGAAAAAGAATACCGCCGCGTGGGTGATACCGTTAACAGAAAAGCGAACATCCGCATCATCGCCGCAACCAACAAAGAACTAAAAGAGGAAGTGAAAGCAAACCGTTTCCGCGAGGATCTTTTTTTCCGTTTAAATGTTGTCGGCATTCATCTGCCGCCGCTCCGCGAACGGAAGGATGATATTCCATTGCTGGCAAATTATTTTGTGAAGAAAGCGGCTGAAAATTACAAGCGTCCCATCGACAGCATTCATCCGGACGCGATGCAGATTATGCTGGCGAATCAATGGAAAGGAAACGTACGCGAATTCCAGAATGTGATCGAGCGCGCCGTTGTCTTGTGCCGCGGCACGCAACTGACAAAGGATGATTTCCTGTTCGACACCAGCGATCAATCCGTACTGCAGAAGAACGGAATGACGCTGGCCGATGTTGAACGTCAATTGATCGAAACCACGCTCAACGAAATGAACGGCAACCGCACCCGCACGGCGGAAAAACTCGGCGTCTCATTGCGCTGGCTGCAGTACCGGATTAAGGAATGGAGTACCGAAGGATAAAGAATAACGTGCATAATTGTTGGACATGAAAAAATCGCAATTCAAAATAGAGCAAAAGCTCAACGAAAGCGGAACGACGGTCGTTTATAAGGCGTTCGACGAAGTGCTTCACCGGAATGTGCTTCTGAAAGTGCTTCATAAACATCTGGCAAACGATGACGAATTGCGCCAGCGATTTGTGCGGGAGGCGCGCGCATGTGCGGCACTGCAGAGTGAGCATATTGTTCAGGTGTATGATCTGACGGAGATCGACGGTGCTCCCGCTATTGTGATGGAATTTATCGAAGGGCGTTCATTAAAAGAGGTCATCGCATCGGGGGACAGCAAAAATTTTGAGTTCACTAAAAAAGCGGCTGTTCATATCCTCCGCGGTCTTACCATTGCGCACGAACGTGGGATCATCCATCGCGATATCAAACCGGGCAACATTCTTGTCTCTGATCAGGGTGTCTTGAAAGTGACCGATTTCGGTCTGGCCTATGTGGCACTTTCAACGACCGTGACTATGGAAGGGATGGTGCTTGGAACGCCGGCCTATATGGCCCCGGAGCAAGTACGCGGTGATGAGATTGATGTGCGGACCGACCTTTTTGCGCTTGGATTGACGCTGGTCGAGATCTTGAGCGGCGAACGTATCTTTGAAGGTTCAACCTACTCGGAATGCATGAAAAAAGTGCTGGCATTCAAAGTGGATGAATTGAAACGATTCGAATCCATATCTGATCCTGAATTTTCTTCGTTCCTGGAAAAACTTCTGCATCCGGAAAAAGAGGGACGTTTTCCTTCAGCAGGCGAAGCGTTGAAGAGTATTGGCGACAAGAAATATTTCAACGATGTTCCTCCGGCATCCGCTTCGCCAAAAAAACGTTTATTCGTGATTGGCATCGCTGCCGTTGTGCTTGCGCTGCTCGTCGTGTTCGGATGGATCAGCGTTTCCCGTCAAACGCTTCCGGAAGAAACAACGGGTAACCGGCAGCTGCAAAGTATTACCGGTGATTCTATGAATGTGAAGAAGGTGCAAACAGACGATCCTCCGATCGAGGCAGTGAAGAAACAATCTCCGGCGGTAATATCGGAGCAGGGTAAAGAAAAAAATATCATTGCCGTTTCAAAAGATTCCGGCAAAGTGTATCTGACAAGTACGCCCTGGGCAAAGGTGTATGTGAACAACCAGTTGATCGGTGAAACGCCGATTGCACGGCCGGTGATTCTTGCATCAGGAAGTCATACGGTTATGTTCGCCAACCCATCGTTCGATCCGATTGTCAAAACCATCATTGTTGAATCGAACCGGGAAGTTACTGTCACGGGAAACTTCTTAGAGCAGGCCGGTTATCTTCAGTGTAACGTAACACCGTGGGCGGAAGTGTTTGTGGACGAGCTATATAAGGATACAACGCCGCTGTCAAAACCAATGATGCTTTCCGCCGGAAGACATTCCGTTCGATTCCGGAACTCCGCATTTTCCGATATTGTCAAAGACATTACCGTGAAGGCGAAAGATACCACACAACTAACGATCAGTTTTCATCAATGAACACATTGAAAATATTTTTTATTATTTTTGCGCTCCTTTCGGTGCATGGTGTTGCCCAGGTTTCGATCAGCGATTCATCGCTTGTGTTCATTGAAACGCTCTATAATAGTGGACAGTATCTTTCCGCCGAACTGGAAGCACGCAGAATGCTTGAGCAGCCCGGTCTGAATGACTCAGCAAAAGTGCAGATCGATAAATGGATCGCTTTTTCTCTTATCGCGCAGGGAAAGTCTTCTTCAGCGAAAGAACGTTTTATTTCATTGCTCACGATCGACGGAACATTCGAACTCGATCCGGTACTGACCTCGCCGAAAATCCTTACCGTTTTTAACGATGCAAGGATGAAATTCATTTCTCAAAAAAAGAATGTAAGTATCGACACAGTGCGTTCAGAGTTACGGCTTCAACCGGATGGACCCGTTCTTACATTTCGTACAATCATCTTTCCGGGATGGGAGCAGGTACACCAGGGAAGAGAAACGATTGGCTATGGTCTTTTGAGCGGAGGAGTAGTTGCTTTGGCCTCGGGAATCGCGTTTGAAGTGCTGCGCGGCAATGCTCGGGAGAATTATCTCAAGGCAAAAACATCGGCGGATATTTCATCTAAGTATGACACCTATAATTTTTACCGTAAAGCAGAGGTATATTCTTTTGCTGCATTCGCGGCGGTGTATCTGGCATCAGAGATCGATGTTTTTACTCGGTCCGGGGTGAATGTGCAGCCTGTTTTTTCAAAGAAAAACGGAGCACAAATGCTCTTGACAGTCCGATTTTAGCAGTGCATTATGTGCGTTAAACGTGCAAAATTTGCATGGTATTGGATCTGAAATCCCCGAAAAATCTATAATTTCGGGGATTTTTGTTCTGGTACGATGGTTGTAGTAACTCTTGTATGATTCTCATGTTCATATACATTATCATTCCGTGGATGTTGATCCTGTTTAACAATACGGAAAGAATTTTGACCGTCAGTTCGGCAATGACAGACAAATGAATATTAAAACCCCAAACAAATCATCATTATTTAGGAGGATATATGAGTAAACGTCTTACCGTTTTTTTACTGGCTATGCTGAGTGTCGTAGTACTGCTTGCTCAAACGACGCGTTCGGAGATCAGGCTGGTTGCGACGAAAGTTGAAATGAACGGACAGGTAAAACTCTCCTGGACAAAAGTCCGCAATGCGGACAACACCACCCAATACAATCTTTACAGAGCATTGGTGCCGGATACTGTTGGAACTCTGATTAAGAGTGGTGCGGATACATCATTTGTCGATCAAGTGCCGGCAACGGTATCAGCGTGGCCCCAAACATTTGCCTATAAAGTCGTCGCAAAGACCGGCGTCAATGTTGAACTGAGCAACGCTGTATTTGTTCCTGTCCCGGGAATTCCGCTCATCGGATCGTTCCGGTTGGAAGGGAAGATCGACAGCGGTAAAGTGAAATTATCATGGCAGGCTCCTCCGATCAATACACCGGTTGACTATTACCTGGTATATGGAATGCCGATGCCGATCATGGGCGCTTTGACGAAAATTGATTCCACAAAAAGTCTTTATTCGGTCACCGATCTTCCGCCGGTTCCCGCGGGAACAAAACAATTCTTCAATTATTATGTTCGTGCAAAACTTTCGACCGGTGAATATTTACAAAGCACTTCCGTTCAGTTGACAATCGAAAATAAAATATTAAGAGACTATATAAAATTTGTCTCTGCTCCAAACCCTAATGCTCAGATCAATATTCCGTATCTCTATACGGCAAAAGCTGTCTCATCCGACAGCACTGCTGTCATCCGTTATTATTCGGAGCAGATGCACAATACGGTTACTTCTTCCGCAAAGATCGATTCTGTTACGGGGACAGTGACATGGACACCGACAGCAAAGGGAATATTCTGGTTTGCGATAGTTGCTAAATCGAATAAAGGCGGAATAGCAAAACAGGAATTGATCGTAACGGTAGCCGGCGGCAACGGTGTCATACAGGGTAAAGTTACGGATACGCTGAATACCGGAATTCCCAGCGCGATCATTGAAGTCTATAAGACAGAAAATAGCGCTAGTCTTTCCTTCGCATACTGCGTGCGTACGGATATCAACGGGAACTATAGAATCAATCGTGTTGACCCGGGTAACTATAAATTACGGGCAAATGCCCCCTCAACAAAATTCCAGAGCCAGTGGTATGACGGCAAACAGGAAGTGTCACAGGCAAACATCATTACGGTGTTGGATTCACCGGCAGTTGCGCCGGCCACAAATTTTGTTCTGCGCGGTGGCGTGTTGAACGTATTAAAAATAAACGTCAGCGGTTCTGTTACGGATACGACCGGAATTGCGATCAACGGCGCAGAAACGCATGTTGTATTTGTCAGAACGGAATTTGCGCTGAATTTTGGAAGCGGCATGAACGCAAATGTTGAGAATTTCCGCAAGTTCTTTGAATACAATCTGCTTGGCGATTTCAGGCTTGAGGGGAATTCGGAATATGTTGTCAAAGTAAAAGTGGATTCACTCGGCAAATACAAAGCGCAATTGTCGCCGGGCAGTTACCTTGCGTTTGCCCGCGCAAAAGGATATGCCATAGAATTCTTCAATCATCAGACGAACATCCTGACCGCCGATATCATCCGCGTGCAGAAGGATACAACGGGCATCAACTTCACAATGTCTCCGCTTCCCCCGGTAGTGTTGGGTGAGATCAAAGGCGCAGTGATTGATTCGGTAAAGAATATCTCCGTTCCTTCGCGCGTTATCGCATTCCGCGATGGCTGGAGATTCCAGGACACGCATCGCATCGGTAAGACGTATGTTACCGACACCGATTCAACCGGGATCTATAAATTCAGCGATCTTCTCCCCGGAACCTATGTGGTTATGGCGCTTCCGCTTGGAAATTATGCACCGGCATTCTACTCTGCAGATACATTGAATGTCTGCTGGAGACGTGCGACCAAAGTTGAAGTGAACGGGAACAGTGTTGACAACATTAATATCTACGTGAAACAATTCGGTCCGACCGCGAACGGATTTACAGCGATCACCGGAATTGTTACGATCAGCGGCAGCACAAGTTCGAATCGTGCCGGAGCAGTTGTGTATGCATATCGTAACGGAGAGATCGTCGGTTATTCATTTACCAATGCTGACGGATACTACGCCATTACCGGACTTGCACCGGGACAATATTCCGTATTTGTGGACAAAGCAGGTTATAATGAATCGAATACTGCAATTGTCAATGCATCATACGATATCAACGGCAGCCCGTTGAGCGGTACGGCAAACTTCACGATCAACGGAGTGTTGAGCGTAACGGAGAAAAAGACAACTGTTCAGCCGACAGCCTATATGCTTGAACAGAATTATCCGAATCCGTTCAACCCTTCAACATCGATCAGTTATTCGCTCCCCGGAGCAGGTATGGTCTCGCTGAAGGTGTACAACCTTGTCGGCCAGGAAGTAACGACACTGATCAACGGATACAAAGAAGCAGGACAATACAACGTAACATTCAACGCATCCAATCTCGCCAGCGGTGTCTATTTCTACCGGCTTGAATCAGGATCGTTCAATGTTGTAAAGAAGATGATGCTGATCAAGTAATAAAATATTTAGGTACTATGGTTGGTGAAAAAGGCAAAGGCGGACGAGAGTCCGCCTTTTTTATTTTGTAAACACAAACCGTGTTTGCACCATTTTGTTTTCATTTATAAAGAGAGTAAACGACTATGAAGCATATCATGTTCGCACTATTCACCATTTTTCTTGTCGGCACAACTGCATTTTCCCTTGCCGCCAAAAAGGATAAGATACCGCAGTCTATTGTAGAATCAATGAAAAATAAGTTCCCGGATGCCTAAAATAGTCCTCGATGGAATTCAGGCGGCATACCATGGTGCAACGATCGTCGGAACAGCGAAGATCGAAACACCCGCACAAGGAGTTCGGTATGAGGCTGACATTCAACGCGGTAAGAAAAAAACAGAGGTATTGTTTAATGCCGATGGTAAAGAAGAAAAGAAGTAAACAATTATCAGTCGAAGTATCTTTCGAAGCCGTAGAGGCTTCGAAAGATATATTTTAAAAATAAATGAATAAGCTGCCCCAAATTACCGTTGTTTTTTGGATTACAAAGATCTGCGCCACAACATTGGGCGAAACAGCCGGTATTCCGTTATCAATGACGCTGGGCATTGGATCTGCGGCAGTATCGCCATTCATACTTTTTGGAATTCTTTCGGTGTTGATAAATGTGTCAATGTTCAGGAATGTTCCCGCCGGAGAAAGTACAATATCCGCACAGCAGTAGATATCACTTATGCAGTGCGCTCGTAACCGCAATGCTGTTGACAAACGAAATGACACTGCCAATCGAAGTGGGGATGAAGTCGGCCGCGATCTTTTTCTTCAGCTTTTCCGAAGCACCGCTCCCGCCGACAATCAATTTAGCACCGATGATCTGAGTAGTTTCATACAGTCTGCTGCACTGTTCGATCAGAAGTTTCTGTGATTTCGGCACTGTTGTAGAGACGCAAACGATATTCGGTACATAATTCTCTATGGCATCGACAAATGATTCGGCCGGAAGGTTTGGTCCCAGATAAAACGTTGTCCACCCGTTCGCTTCCAGGACATTGTTAACGCAAGTGATGCCGATCTCATGGTATTCATCTTCAAGACATCCGCACAGCGCTATTCCGCCGTGTTTTGGTTTTTTCGTGATATGATCCTGAAGTTTGAAGATGGCATGCAGGGCGGTATTCGATGCGAGATGTTCCTGCTCAATTCTCAATTCTCCGGAGAGCCATTTCATGCCGACTCTATGAAATGCCGGGAAGACGATGTTGTCAAACAATTCCACCTGCGAGATCCTGTTGGCATATAATAGGTTCAGGTACTGGAATGTGTTCTCACGGTTACCCTCGAGCATTGTGTTGTAGAAGAGTTCTGCCAAAATTTTGAAGTCTTTGGTAAGGATCGCATAATCGGTAGAGACATTTACCTTGCTCATCTGTTCCTTTGCGGGAACCAGCAGATCGGTAACGTCGTACGAGAACGTATCCATGAATTGAACGACATCCTTCATCTTATATTTGCGGTGGCCTCCGGGGGTCTTGATGCACCGGAGCGAACCCTTGTCCGTCCACCGTTTTACGGTCGATTCATTTACCTTCAGCATTTTCGCCACTTCATTTGTCGAGAGAAGACCGGTTTTCATATGGAGGCCTTATATAGATGAAAAGCACGATTTGCACGTTATAATATACTGTAGAATATTTTTGGAGACAAGCCATATTTATGACAATCATTTTAATGAGATGCTCTGCGTGCATTTAATCAATCCTTTCCGGTCCAATTTTTTGTACCTTTTTATATTCTTAATAAACTAACTGCGAATACCAGCAAATGAAAAAATATCTCTTCGTCTTCGTATTAACCGTTGTTATTGGGACCTCTTATTTCGTTTTGACAAAAGAAGAGATTCCGCAAAAAAAGAATCGGAAGGGATTGATCTCGTTCGATTGGTGGTACGATCAGCGCGCGTTGCCGGGGAACATCATACAGCCGGATGGTCTCGGAAAAGCATTTCAATACACGCAGCAGCGTATGCTGGCGTTCAAAAAAGCATCGAACGAAGAACCGTGGCAGTCCATCGGTCCCGACAATATCGGCGGCAGGGTATTGTCCCTTGCGTTCGATCCGGACAGTTCCAATGTGTTATGGGCGGGGAGTGCCAGCGGCGGATTGTGGCGCTCATCAACGGGAGGAGCCGGTGCGGATGCGTGGGATTTTGTGAATACGGGATTCAATGTTCTTTCCGTAAGTACGATCGCGATCAATCCGTCCAATCCGAACGAGATGTATATCGGCACAGGAGAGATCAGCGGATATGAACTTGGTCTTGTCGGTACACCCGGCGCGAGAACTACGTACGGTTTGGGAATCGTAAAAAGTAATGACAGAGGAAAAACGTGGAGTGCGACTGGATTGACATGGCTCTTTTCGCAGAATCGTTCCGTACAAAAGATCGTCATCAATCCGAAAAATCCTAAAACCATTTTCGCTGCCACTTCGGAGGGAACATACCGTTCATACAATTCGGGAACATCGTTTGTTCGGGTCGATTC
This sequence comes from uncultured Ignavibacteriota bacterium, assembly GCA_903958625.1. Taxonomy (GTDB): domain Bacteria; phylum Bacteroidota; class Ignavibacteria; order UBA10030; family UBA8401; genus UBA8401. The sequence goes on from CAJBTU010000060.1 coordinate 13,450, forward strand.
AACTTTAATGGCGATGGATGTGGCGCTGAATCCTGTTGATACGTCCATTGTCTATACTGCATGCGGCCAGCGGAACACCGCACCGAATCCGGGACTGTACCAGTCAAAGAACGGTGGCACGACCTTTGTAAAACTGGCCGCTGGCCTTCCCGCCACGAATTTCGGAAGAACTTCTCTTGCTCTGTCGCCGTCCAATCCTGCTACCATATTTGCCAGCGTCGCCGATGCTTCAACACACGGGACATTGGGATTGTACAGGACGACGAATAGCGGATCAACATGGGAACTTATGTCCACAACAAACTATATGAGCGGTCAAGGATGGTACAACAACGTTGCCGCAGTGCATCCGGCAAATCCGAACATTGTTATTACAGCCGGTCTCGATGCATACAAATCTATCAACGGCGGCAGTACGCTTACTCAAAAATCGTATTGGTACAAAGGGAACGAAGGGGTCATTCCGCCGGGCGGTATTGAAGGATCCGACAATACGTACGCGCATGCCGACCATCATGCGGTCGTTTTCGATCCGAAGAATGCGAACAGGATATTTTTCGGGAACGACGGGGGCATTTTTGAATCTACCGATGGCGGCGAAACATTCATTGGACGCAACGGCGGATTTGTGACAACGCAATTTTACAACGGATTTGCGAACGCAGAGACCGATTCGCTTATCGCGCTGGGAGGACTGCAGGATAACGGTACGGTAAAATATCAGGGTGGATCTTCATGGAACAAAGTGTACGGCGGAGACGGCGGCTGGTGCGCCGTCGATCCGAAGAATCCAAAAGTGTTGTACGAAGAATATGTGAATTTGGCCATAGCCAAGAGCACCGACGGCGGAACGAACTGGACAAATATTTTTTCTCCCGTCTCTTCCGATACGGCAAATTTTATTGCTCCCTTTGTCCTTTCACCTTCGAACGGTCAGATACTTTATGCGGGAGCGGAGAAGATACACAGATCGACCGATGCCGGTGCAACGTGGACGGCTACCAATAATAACACAGCATTGAATTCTGCCAGCGCCACCTGCCTTGCTGTTAGTTATACCAGTTCAGACACGGTCATCGCTGGAACAGGACGACGACAAAACCCTCTATTTGAGCTGTTTTATACAACAAATGGCGGTACCACGTGGTCAAAAACTGCCTCGGCCACTCCCAACCGGTATCCTACCGATGTTGCGTTCGATCCGTCCAACAGCAAAATTGCTTATGCAACATTTTCGGGATATGGATCTCCTCACGTGTATAAATCGGCGGATGCCGGTAAAACATGGTCAAATATTTCAGCCAATCTACCCGATCTGCCGGTGCAGTCTGTCTGTGTCGATCCGGAGAATCCGACCGATCTGTATGTAGGAACAGATCTTGGCGTCTATCGCTCCATTAACGGCGGCGCAAGTTGGGATCCGTGGTTCGAAGGGATGCCGTATGCAATGATCCTTGATGTTTCCGTCTCTAAAAAAGATCGGCGGTTGCGTGCAGCAACATTCGGTAATGGAATATATCAGCGCAAGCTCCGTCCAAAACAAATTCTCGGCGTGCAGTTAACGGACGCACACGTTCCATCGGCATATTTGTTGAGTCAAAATTATCCGAATCCGTTCAATCCTGCTACGAGAATGAATTTTGAGATTCCCATCTCTGGCGATGTTTTATTAAAGATCTATGATGCGTCGGGAAAAGAGGTTGCAACTCTTGTCAATGAACGGAAGGAGCCCGGAACATATTCCGTGCAGTGGAACGCTTCGCAATATGCAAGCGGAACATATTTTGCGAAAATGACCGCCGGAAATTTTATTTCAACAAAAAAGCTTATGCTGGTGAAATGAACAATACAAAATCAATTCTTTTCGCATCCGGTTGCTCGGTTGCTTTCATTCTCTATTGTCTTCTGGTTCTTCCTCAGCCGAAGCCGTTGAAATTCTCCGGCGCAATGCAGGCGCTCCAGTTCTGGAATGCGCAGCGCGCGTATCCAAAAAAAGAAATTGACGACCGGCAATTCTATTCAGCATTCGTCCGGCAGCAGTTTGAAAAATCATCCGAGCGGCAATTGACCGGCTTGGCGGATCAATGGAGGCAGATCGGCCCGCACAATATCGGCGGCCGCACGCTTGCCGTAGCGATCAATCCGCAAAACACCAAAACGATTTACGCCGGTTCTGCCAGCGGCGGATTGTGGAGAAGTTTTACTGAAGGAAAAGGGGCCATTGCATGGCATTACATGAAAACAGGATTTCCTGCTCTTGCCGTCAGTTCCATTGCCATCGCACCGAATGATTCGAACATCATATTGATAGGAACCGGAGAGGTGTATAATCAATATAGTTCCATCGGCGGTGTAAGCATTCGCACGACACGCGGCAGCTATGGTATCGGAATATTGCGAACGACGAACGGCGGGGCATCGTGGACAAAGTCATTGGATTGGAGTTACGGTCAATTACGCGGTGTTCAAGCGGTGAAGATCCATCCGAATTTTGCCGGCCGCGTTTGGGCGGCAACAACGGAAGGGATATTCAAATCCGTCGATACCGGCAAAACATGGATCAATGTTTCCGATGTGCCGATGGGGACCGATCTCCTTTTTGATATGCTCGACTCCAATGTTGTTATTGCTGCGCATGGAAATCTTGGAAGTGTTGGTTCCGGCATCTATCGCACGCTTGACGGAGGGAAAACCTGGGATCAACTGACGCAGGGACTGCCGGTGATCTTCGGCGGCAAAATACTTTTTGCACAATATAAAGCTGCGCCGAACGTGATCTTTGCCAGCATTGGCAATGGTGCAGTGAGCGGTACGTGGCTGTGTAAATCGACAAATTTCGGCGATACATGGACAACCGTTTCAACCTTTGACTATTCGTCGTACCAGGGATGGTATTCACATATTGTCGGTATCGATCCGGGCGATTCATCAAAGATCATTTGCGGAGGGATCGATCTGTTCAAATCCACGAATGGCGGAGTAACCGTAACAAAAAAATCCGATTGGGCCGCATGGTACTTTGGCACACCGCTTCCCGGCGAACCGGAAGGTCCAACAAACTATTCGCATGCCGACCATCACGCAATAATCTACGACCCGAACAACAATAATAAGATCTATTTCGGCAACGACGGCGGTGTTTTCTGTTCTACCGACGGCGGCGAAAAATTTGAGGGACGCAACGGCGGATATCAAACGACGCAATTCTATAATGGGTTCTCTTCCGCCTGGCTCGATTCGAATCTTGCCATGGGAGGTTTGCAGGATAACGCAACCGCGATCTACGAAGGAACCGTCGCGTGGCGCAGAGTAATCGGCGGGGATGGATGCATGACGGCAATGAGTCCGACGAGCAAGGATACAATGTACGGTTCATCGCAATCGTTGAATGTTCTTCGCTCAACAAATCGCGGTATTTCATTTGGAGGGATGTCTATACCAAGCGGTTCTATTACTAATTTTGTCGGACCCTATAACTTGTCGGAATCGAATCCTAAAGTTCTTTATGCGGGAAGGGATAAAATCTACAAAACAACGAATGGCGGAACGAACTGGACCACGACAAATGCTAATGCGGCGCTGGATGGGAATCCCGTTTTAACGATCGCCATTGCGCGGACGCATTCTGATACGGTCTATGCATCAACAACACCGGTCTCCTCTCGCGGTAGAATGTTCCGCACAACGAACGGTGGAACTGCATGGACAAATATCACCGGCACACTTCCGGACCGCTACCTTATCGACATAGCCGTCGACCCGAAGAATTCTGCGGTAGTATATGTTACTGCATCAGGATTTGGGACATCCCATCTTTTCAAATCGACAAATGCAGGAACATCGTGGAGTGATTTCGGCATTGGTCTGCCGGATGTTCCGACCTCCGCTGTTGCAATTGATCCATTCAATACAAACAATATCTATGTGGGAAACGATCTGGGGGTGTATATCTCAACCAACGGCGGCGTGTCATGGACAAGTTTCAGCGATGGATTATATGATGCAACGCTCATAATGGATCTGAGCATTTCACGCAAGAACAAAGCTATCCGCGCAGTAACACACGGCAGCGGCGTATTTGAACGGAAATTATTCGATGGCACAACATCGGTAAACGCAGAGCGGTTGATTGTAAAAGAATTCTTTCTGGAACAGAATTTTCCGAATCCGTTCAATCCGGTTACAACGATTCGCTATCATCTTTCAGCGGACAGGTTCACAACATTAAAAGTGTATGATGCGGTCGGCAGGGAAGTAGCGACATTGGTAAATGAATTAAAAGAAGCCGGTGCCTACACCGCGCAATTCGACGGTGGTAAACTTCCCAGCGGAATATATTTCGCCCGGCTTTCATGCAGCGGGAAATCGCAGATGAGAAAACTAGTGCTAATGAAATAGTATCACGATGAAATTTTGCGAAGGTTCCATGGGCACGGCGGAGAACCTTCGCAGGTTTTTGGAATTGCCTGGATCAATCAATAAGAACTTCATGCACCGCGATCGGCGCATCAAGTCCTTTCACCAGGATCGGTTCCCGGGGTTGCGTGGCAACTTTTCCCTGCAGTGCGCGGTATGTGCTTTCTGAAATAAGAATCCCCGCAACCGGAGCATTCGATTCCAGCCGCTGAGCAAGGTTCACATCAGAACCGATGACGGTATATTCTTTCCTTCGTTCGGAACCAAGATCGCCCACGATCACTTTCCCTGTATTGATGCCGATACGGATCTGCAGCGGGAAACGCCCTTCGGATTCCCATTTTTTCTTAATTTCCCTGCATTTTTTCTGCATTTCTATTGCCGCCTGAACACACCGCAAGGCATGATCTTCCTGAGTCTCCGGTGCGCCGTAAAAGACCATGAGACCGTCGCCG
>CAJBTU010000061.1 GCA_903958625.1 uncultured Ignavibacteriota bacterium
TACGCTGGAAGTAGAACGGAACAATTTGTAAAGTATCTCGCCGATGATCTTGTGCCTCTGATTGATCACATTTATAGAACTGAGCCGTCACCTCTTCAACGCGCAATGATAGGTATTTCCGGCGGAGGACATCTTTCGTTGTATGCAGGATTAAGGCGTTCTGATGTTTTTCTTAATGTGGGAGGACAATCATCAACCATTACTCCATGGCTGACCGATCTGACGAAACAACGGTTTGCATCGAATAGTGTCTCCGCACAAATGAAGATATACCTTGATTGCGGACGGTATGATATTCAAAGCGATAATTCGCCCAACGATCCTTTTGATTTCCTTCGGCTCAACAGAAATTACAGCAATCTTCTCTCGTCGCTGCATATACCGCACTATTATAAGGAAGTGAACGACGGGCACGAATGGGCAAATTGGCGCGAGCGAATGCCGGAAATGCTGATCTATTTTTTTGGAACACATCTATGATACTTTCGGAACGAAAACAGCATCTTCTCAACGCTCAAAAGAATGCGGCAAAATTGTTCGGTGAGATAGAACAACGCAGACTAATTGTTCCGGAAAAATCCGAAAAAGTACTGAATGACGAAGTCTATGAACTTGCCTTCGATATGTTCGGCATCCGGAAATACTGGCATAAGCGGATCGTGCGTGCGGGAAAAAATACTCTCCTCCCCTACAAAGAAAATCCGCCCGACTTGATCATTCAAACGGATGACATCATGTTTTTCGATTTCGGTCCCGTCTTTGAGGATTGGGAAGCTGATTTCGGAAGAACGTATGTGCTGGGAAATGATCCGGAAAAATTACGGCTGCAGAACGATATTGAATCTGCGTGGTATGAAGGAAAAAAATATTTTGATGCACACTCCTCGTCATTGACCGGCGCACAATATTATCGGCACATCTCCTCCCTTGGTGAACGGTACGGATGGGAATTCGGGAATATTCATTGCGGTCATCTGATCGGGAATTTTCCGCACGAGCACATCCTCGGCGACGAAGAACATAACTATCTTCATCCGAACAACCACGTTAAACTTAGCGATCCCGACATTCATGGCAATCCACGCGACTGGATCCTGGAAATTCACTTTATCAACAAAGAACATACGTTCGGCGGATTCTTCGAACAATTATTAACAGTATAATCAATTGTGCCAATCATCCTGCTTGATACTATCGGAAAGCAGTTGATTTTTTGAAACATTTATCGTAATATTACGATAAAGAAAGGCACCCATGGGACTCTCAAAAAAAGACGAATTCACTGCAAAACAGAACTTGTTAGCCGGTTATGCCAAAGCGCTGGCTCATCCTGCCCGGGTGGCCATTGTAGAGTACTTATCGACGTCTCAAGCGTGCATGTGCGGAGATATCGTTGATGTCCTTCCGCTCTCTCAGTCAACAGTCTCACAGCATCTTCGCGAATTGAAAAGTGCCGGACTTGTGAAAGGCGAGATCGAAGGAACATCGGTCTGTTATTGTTTGAATGAAAGCGGATGGAACGAAATGCAGTCGATGCTCGGAGAATTTCTGACGACAATGAAAAAATGCTGTTAATGACAGAATAACAAAAAGGAAAATATTTTATGTCAACAAACCGTGAACTGAAAGAACTCGTAAAAGAAAAATACGGAGAGATCGCCCTCCAATCCAAAGAACAGAATGAAACATCCTGCTGCGGAAGCACGTGCGGCTGTTCAACCGTCGATTTTTCCGTCATGGCGGAAGATTATACTGCGCTCTCCGGTTACGTTGCCGATGCGGACCTGGCACTTGGATGCGGACTCCCTACCGAATTTGCACAGATGCAGCCGGGAGACACCGTTGTCGATCTCGGCTCCGGCGCCGGCAATGATGCCTTTATTGCCCGATCAATCGTTGGAGCTTCAGGCCGTGTGATCGGCATCGATATGACCGGACCGATGCTTGAAAAAGCAAACGCGAATGTCAAAAATCTTGGTTTCACCAATGTTGAATTCCGTCTTGGCGACATAGAGAATATGCCGGTGGAAAATAATATTGCCGATGTTGTTGTCAGCAATTGCGTGATGAACCTCGTTCCGGACAAGCAGAAGGCATTCTCGGAAACATTCCGCATTCTAAAGCCGGGCGGACATTTCTCGATCTCTGATATTGTCTTGAAGGGTGAACTCCCGGAAGAGGTGAAGAATGCCGCCGTGCTGTATGCGGGATGTATCTCCGGCGCGCAGCAAATGGATGAATATTTGAATACGATCAAAGAGGCGGGCTTCGTCAATATTACGGTTCAGAAGGAACGCGAGATCACTATTCCCAACGAGATTATGATCACATATATTACGCTCGATCAGCTGCGGGAATTTAAAAAAGCAAAGGTCGGCATCTACAGCATTAACGTGTACGCCGACAAACCATAAAATATATTTCACGAAAAAAGACCGTATGTCAAAACGCATTCTTATTCTTTGCACCGGTAACTCCTGCCGCTCACAAATGGCGGAAGGATTTCTCAAATCATTCGATCCATTGTTGGAAGTATTCTCTGCGGGAACAAAGGCGGCGCCAAAAGTTTCTTCCAAAGCAATTCGGGTGATGAGTGAACTTGGGATTGATATCAGTCATCATTATCCAAAGACAGTCGATCAATTTCTGAATCACTCTTTTGATTTTGTCATCACGGTCTGCGGTAATGCAAAGGAGACCTGTCCCGTATTCACCGGAAAAGTAAGAAACCGTCTTCATATCGGATTCGATGATCCTGCCGAAGCAGCGGGAAGCGAAGAAAATATCCTTGCGGTGTTCCGGAGAGTGAGAGATGAAA
>CAJBTU010000062.1 GCA_903958625.1 uncultured Ignavibacteriota bacterium
AGCATCGCTCACGCAGAAACAGGCGATCGATTATGCCATCCAAATCGCCGAAGGATTGTCCGCTGCTCATGAAAAGGGAATCGTCCACAGAGATATCAAGCCCGAAAACATCATGATCCGCAAGGATGGAATTGTTCAGGTCATGGATTTTGGTCTGGCAAAACTTGCCGGCACAACACGATTGACGAAAATGGGGAGCACGGTCGGCACTCTCGGCTATATGTCCCCGGAACAGGTACAGGGGCAGGAAGCAGATCACCGGTCGGATATTTTTTCGCTTGGAGTTCTTCTGTATGAAATGATTACCGGACGTTCGCCGTTCAACGGTGCTCACGAAAGTGCTATTCTGTATGAGATCGTTAATGTCGATGTTCCCCCGATGACCTCCGTGAAACCGGAACTTGATCCGTCACTGGATGCGATCGTTTTGGAATGTCTGGAGAAAGATCCATCGGAACGATTCCAATCCATTGCTGAAGTGGCAAAGGAACTCAGACGTTTCAAACGTGAATCCAGCCGCTCCCGCGCAAGCAGAGTGGTGCCGGCAACCGGTGTCTTGCATCCGGGTTCATCTGCTGAAGCTCCGATAACGCCGCAAAGCATCAATGCGGGTATCATCGGCCGTTTGAAGAGCGTTTCTTCACTGTGGATGATATCAGCATTGGTATTCATCCTGACAACGGTCGTACTGATTGTATTTCCGGATCTAATTCCAAGGACAAGGAACAAAGAAGTGATCCGTGCATATGTCACCGGACCGGAGAAATTCACATTCAGCAATTCATTCGGCGGCGGACAACTTGCTCTGTCTCCTGACGGCAAGGAGCTTGCTTTTGTGGCTGTCGATTCTTCGGGCAGCACGAGCTTGTGGGTCCGTCCTATCAACTCATTGACCGCTACGATGCTCTCGGGAACACAAGGGGCAGCATTTCCGTTCTGGTCTCCTGACAATCATTACATTGGATATTTCTCCAATAATAAATTGAAAAGAATCGAGAAGACCGGAGGACCATCCTTCTCCATTTGCGACGTTATTACTCCGCGCGGCGCATCATGGGGAAGTGACGGAAAGATCGTTCTGCCCACAGATCAGGTGAGTGGTCTTTCTGTCGTGTTGGAATCCGGCGGTATCCCCGTTGGTCTGACGAGGCTGGATTCTACACTAAACGAACAGACGCACCGCTATCCCTGTTTTCTGCCGGATGGAAAACACTTTCTTTACTTTGCGCGGACCACGGCATCGGGAAGCGGCAGTGCTATGGATGCGATCTGTGTTGGTTCTTTGGACGGCAAGACCAATAAACGCCTGATGCCCGGTATCTCCAACATGGCGTATGCCGCCGGGTATATCCTCTTTATGCGCGAGAATTCACTGATGGCGCAATCGTTCGATCCCGATGCATTGGAACTGAAAGGTGAACCATTTCCCATCGCGGAGTCGGTCGATTTCAGCACCCGGTACAGTATTGCTTCGTTCACGGTCTCACAGACCGGCGTGCTGGTGTTCCTTGGAAAAAGCGCTGCAACGACTCCTGAATTGGCGCTGTTCAGTCCGGCGGGGAAAAAATTACGCTCCTTCGGTCAACCCGAAGTATTTGTCGTTGCAAAATTATCGAGTGACGGAAAGACCATTGCAATGGATCTGTATGAGGTCACAGCGCGAAATGCCGATGTGTGGCTGTACGATGTTGTACGCAGCGTGAAAACGCGCTTTACGTTCGACGGGAATGTCGATGCATATCCCATTTGGTCCCCTGATGGGAAGAAAATCATTTTCAGTTCGAACAGAAAAGGACATTATGATCTCTATGAAAAGATGTCCAATGGGGCAGAGGATGAACATGTGCTGTACGAATCGGTGGAGACGAAGCATGCGACAGATTGGTCAGTGGATGGCAAATATTTGCTGTTCAACTCTACAAACAACCTGGATTCGAAATCGAACATCTATTACATTCCGATGACGGGTGAAAAGAAACCGGTGGCACTCATTGCAACGGAATTCAACGAGATGAATGCATCATTCTCTCCTGATGCACGATGGGTCGCATATCAATCGAATGAATCCGGGAGGAATGAAGTGTATGTCCGTCCTTTCCCGGGTCCTGGGGCGAAGTGGCAGGTCTCGGCGAATGGCGGAGGGGCACCGCGATGGAAGAATAATGGAAAAGAGATTTTCTACGTCGCGAACGGTAAACTGATCGAAGCGGACGTGAATGGTACTGGCTCCAATTTCGTTGTGGGGAATGTAAGGGAATATTTCGATCCCGCGACGGTTGGCGGTATCAATGTTGGGAACGGGATATTGAAGGATATTTCTCCCGATGGTCAATCCATTCTTCTTTCTATATCCAAAGGAATGATCACTACCGCTCCGCTCACGCTAGTGGTGAATTGGGACGAGGAGTTCAGAAAAAAATAACATCAATGATTCAATTTAAAAAAATATATATCTATGATTGGACAGTCAATATCGCAATATAAAATTTTAGAGAAACTTGGTGAAGTTCGAAATTCTCCCACGAGTGTTTTACCACGAGTGGTAGAGAATTTCA
>CAJBTU010000063.1 GCA_903958625.1 uncultured Ignavibacteriota bacterium
GAACAGCAGAATCTTGAACGGAAGCGAGACCATTGCCGGAGGTAGCATCATCATGCCCATTGCCATGAGAATGCTCGCAACGACCATATCGATGATCAGGAACGGAACAAAAAGAACGAATCCCATCTGAAATCCCATGCGTAATTCGCTGATGGCAAACGACGGGATCAGAACGTGGATCGGGATATCATTGCGGTTGTTCGGTTTTCCCATTTTGCTGAGGTTCATGAATAAGCTCAGGTCCTCCTCGCGGGTCTGCCGGAACATGAATTCCTTAATGGGAATGATCGCCCGGTCGTATGCGGCGGAAACGGTGATCGTATTCTTCATGTACGGCTGCAGGGCATCTTCATTCACTTTATTCCACACCGGGGCCATAACGAAGAAGGTAAGGAACATGGCCAGTCCGAGCAGTATCTGCGGCGGAGGCATTTGCGGTGTTCCCATTGCCTGCTTTAAGAAATGAAGGACAACAATAATGCGCGTGAACGCAGTGGTAAGGATGAGTAATGCCGGTGCCAGTGATAAGATGGTCATGAGGAACAAAATCTGAAGTGTCATGGAGACATCATCAGGTTTTGTCGCTTTACCCACTTCAATGCTCAGCTTTGGAAGCGCCATCGGCGACGACTGTGCCGCGGCTGCGGCGCAGAGGACAAACAACAGGGCCAATACAACGATAATTTTTTTTCTCATGAAGACTTTGCATATCCCGCATCCTTGCGTAGATAAATACTAACCCTGCCCGGTGTCCTTTTTCCGGGAAGTGCGGCTCTGCTTTTTAATGATAATATCCCTACCATCGGAGCCATGCAGTATGTCGTTCAACTTTGGGAATTGCGTAACAAAACTCTTCGTGCTGTCCATGATCGACTGTTTCAATGATGAGAGCGGAACCGTATCGACCGTGAGTTTCTGCAGATCTGAATCGTCCAGTTCTCCAAGCAGATGCATGCCTTGTTCATGGGAAGACATGACGAATATTTTTTTTGCGATCTTCACCACATAAATTGCCCGTTTCGGCTGGATGAATTTTTGACCGAGGATTTCAATGTTGACACTGTTGGCATTCTTATCGGCGGAGATGCCGATGTACCGCTTCACCACGGCACTGACGGCAAACATCACCAGCAACACCGCGCTCAACGAAAGGACCATTTGTACGATCACTGATTCCATGTCATGCTCCAAGATTCTTCAATCGCTCAATATGATCGATCAAATTGGTGATCCGAATGCCAAAATGTTTTTCGATGACAACGACTTCGCCTTCTGCCACTTTCTTTCCGTTCACCAGAATATCCACCGGTTCGCTGGCCAGTTTTTCCAATTCGATCACTGCGCCGCGATTGAGTTCCAGAATATCTTTGATCAGCATTTTTGTCCGGCCGAGTTCGATGGAGACCTGAAGGTTAAGGTCCATCAGCATGTCCATCTTGATCTCTTTCTTTTCAGTTGTCGCGGGTTGTTCCATCATTTCCTGAGCTTCCATAGTGTCACCTTTTCATTCACATTATTTAGTGATGCAATTTATTGTCGCTTTCAATCTGGATGGCGAGATGTCCGTTGGATACGCCGGGCTTGCCGTAAAACCTGGTCGTGCCGCCGATCTCGATCTGTACATTCCCGTTCGCCTGAATATTCGTCCTCAGCACATCGCCAACCTCTAATTTGATGAACTCTTCCACCGTCAACTTCGCCTGCCCGAGCACAACCGAGACAGGGATCGACGTCAGCGCGATCTTTTTTACGAGCGTATTAGACCATTCCCGTTTCGATTTTGAGACCTGCAGACTCGTTGACACCGACTGCGTATTGAGCTTTGCCAGTTCATCTTCCAACGCAAAAGTGGGGAAGCAAATGCTCATCATGAATTTTTGATCGCCGAGTGTCACCTCGAAGGAAACGAGCAGAACAATTTCGTTCGCCGGCGCCACCTGGACGAATTCGCCTTCTGTTTCGAACCGGTCGATGAGAAATGTCAGCGGTGCGATCGTTTTCCACGCCTTCTGTAATTCGGCGATATTTCGTGTAACAACCCCTTTGATGATCGTCTGTTCGATCTTTGTCAGTAGACGCGTTCGTTTCTCTTCGCCGATCGATCCCCCGAGCAAACGCGAAACCATAGAGAGGACCAGTTGAGGATTCATCTCCAGCACCGCGAGCGTGTCGGATTCTACGATCTTGAACACATACAAACAGCTCGGACTGCCGATGGAGAGGACATATTCCGAATAGAAGATCTGATCGATGGATGCAACGGAGATGCTCACCGTTGTCTGTAATTTGGAGATCAGAAAAGAACTGAATGTTTCGGCGAATGTTTCATGGATCGCCTGCAGCGTGCGCAGCTGATTCTTTGACAACCGGTTGGGCAGCCTGAAATCGAACGCCAAAAGGTCTTTGTTCGATTTGGATTCGACGCGCGGCTGTTCCTGAACGGAGACATCAACCGAACCGCTGTTGATACCGGCAAGAAGATTATCGATTTCCTGTTGAGAAAGTATTTCGGCCATTGTCTTATTGAATGATGAACTTGCTGAAATAAATATTCTTGATCTTGCCTTTGGTAAGATTGGAGTTCAGTTTTTCCAGGATCTCTTTCCGTAATTGTTCTTTGAACTGCGGCGCCGTCAACTCTTCCAGACCTTTGCTCGTCAGAATGGTGTTGAGAATATCGCGCGTCTGCACTTCCTTGGACTCCAATTCAACCTTCAATTCCGATGAAGGAATTTCCAGACCGACCGTTGTCAAAAGAAATCTCGTGCCGTTCGTTCCGGCCGGATTGACGATGATATCCTTGATAACCATTACCTGCGTTTGATCCGGAACAGCGGCTTCTTCCTTCACATGAGGCTGCGAGGACATACCGGGTGCGACGAATTTGGCAAACAAAAAATACAGCAGGACAATTTGAACAATAATGATTGGAACACCGATGATCAATATTTTTTTGATATTGAACGGTTCAGATTTGGGTGCTTCCGCTGTTACCGGGGCTGCTGCTGGTGTTGCCGTGGCTTCTTTTGCCATGACTGATTCTCCTTCTTTACACAACAGCATTGTGCAAAGGTTATGCCACAGGAGAAATTGAAGAAATCACTTGTTTTATTGCAGTTTTACACGAAATGAGCAGTTAATATCGCAAACTGCCATTGGGGGATGGCCAATATTACACACATGGTGAAAAAAATAAAAAAGCACGAGGGACTCCGTTACCGGAGCCCTCTGCTTATATTTCCCTCTTATTTGAAGAGCGATAAGAAGTTTTGCGGTGCCGAATTGGCCTGCGCAAGTTGAGCTGTTGATGTCTGTTGCAGGATCTGGAGTTTCGATACCTGAATCTGCTCCTTTGCAACGTCGGCATCCATAATTCTACTTTTCGCTGCCTCGGTATTTGTGATCGCCGTGGTCAGGTTTGACTCTTTAATGGTCAATCTGTTCACGTTAGCGCCGATCTTACCGATTTCGACGTTCACGGTGTTGATCGCAGAATCTACGTCCAAGCCGGCAATGTCCGATGAAACAATGGCACCTGCCGTTGCTACAGCTGAGAACAAAGCAGCAGATGATACATCGGCACTAAATGCCACTGACAATGTTTCCGTTAGAGATTCGCCAACCTGGAATACTACATCGTATTTATTGCCGCTTGCATCGACACTAAATAACGAAACTCCGTTGAACTTTATTGATGTAACAATATCATCAATTTCCGCCGCCAACGAATTTATCTCGGAAGCAATAGCATTTAGTTCGTTATCACCCATTGCGCCGTTTGCTGCGCGCGCTTGTTTCTCTTTGATCGAAACAAGAATATCTGCGATCGTCTGATATCCCCCTTCGGCTACGCCGTAGACGCTTTGTGCGTCTCCAACGTTGTCGACTGCAGAACTCATTGCCCGCATGCGAGCCTCCATTTTTTTGGAGATCACATATCCTGATGGATCGTCGGACGCTGAGTTGATGCGTTTACCAGTTGCCAGCCGAAGTTGATGAACACCGTGTTCACGGCTGATTGCGTTTAATGCACTGTACGCCTGCTGTGCACTAATGTTCGTGTTGATTCTACCGCCTGTTGAGAAAGCCATAAATACCTCCGTGTAATTATGTGTGGTTTAGTTTACTGATTTGGGCTTCCGTGCCCATGATTTGTTTATACAACATTTTAAATACTTATTGGTAATTGCCTTGTTTATTTTTCTCCTTTCTTTTTTAGTGGCCGGTAAATTATTCCATTGAATTAAATAGTCCCTAATTTTTCAGATATAGTTCATCAACGGGTGGTCTTTTTAAGACCACCCATTATTCTTTCTTATTGGAAGAGCGATAAGAAGTTCTTCGGCGATGCATTTGCTTGCGCAAGCTGAGCTGTTGATGTCTGCTGCAAAATCTGCAGCTTTGAAACCTGGATCTGCTCCTTGGCAACGTCGGCATCCATAATTCTGCTCTTTGCGGCATCGGTGTTCGTGATGGCCGTGGTAAGATTGGTTTCTTTTATCGTTAATCTGTTCACTGCAGCACCGATCTTTCCGATTTCACCGCTCAGCGTGTTTAATGCTGTATCGGGTGTTAAGGCGGCAATATCCGATGCTAATGTAGGAATGGTAAGCGGCAAAGAGCCTAGCAGCGTAGCGGAAGATACATCTGCACTAAATCCTACGGCCAATGTTTCCAGTGAAGATTCACCGACCTGAAAATTAACATTATATTTGTTTCCGGATGCATCCGCACTAAATAATGATACCCCGTTAAACTTTGTCGTGGCCACGATATCATCAATTTCTGATGCCAGCGTATTGATTTCGGATGCTATAGCATCAAGTTCGTTTCCGCCCAATGCACCGTTTGCAGCACGCGCCTGTTTCTCTTTGATCGTAACAAGAATATCTGCGATCGTCTGATATCCCCCTTCAGCAACGCCGTAGACGCTCTGTGCGTCGCCAACGTTATCCACGGCCGATGTCATTGCCCGCATGCGGGCTTCCATTTTTTTGGAGATCACATATCCTGACGGATCGTCGGATGCCGAGTTGATACGTTTACCGGTTGCCAGACGAAGCTGATGAATTCCGTGTTCACGGCTGATTGCGTTCAATGCACTGTATGCCTGTTGTGCATTAACATTTGTATTGATTCTACCGCCTGTTGAGAAAGCCATACGAACCTCACTATTGATATATTTTTTTTAGGCTTCCTTGCCCGAATTTAGCTTCCCTGCTGCAGTTAGACATTCATTCAATTTTTACGACATTATTACCGACGGACATGTTAGCTATGCCCGTCATTCATTTTTATCGTTTCAAATTAACGACTTCGTTCAGGATCTCGTCGCTTGTCGTAATAACACGGGCATTGGATTGGAATCCGCGCTGCGCTACGATCATTTTTGTGAACTCTTCCGGAAGATCGACGTTGGATGTTTCGAGTGCGCCGACATTGATATTTGAAGTACCGCCGGAAGCACTGATCACAGGTCCGCCCGAGTTTCCGGAAATATCGTACATACTGTCGCCGCATTTCACAAGTCCTGAGGGATTATTGAATTCCGCCAGCATGATCTGACCAAGAACCATACGCTGATTGTTGGAGAATTTTGCATTGACAAATCCGTTCTGATCGATATCCCACGATGTTACGATACCGGCCGCATATCCGTTTTGGTCTTTGCTCTGAACCAGCGTTGTGTCTTTGTTTTGCGTGATACCGCTCTGCATATTGAGAGTGCCGACATTAAGGTCGATAACAAGATCATTCGTTCCGAGTCCGGTGGACATTTGGAAATTTGTTGCGCCGCCGTCGTATGCGAACGTCTTTAAGGATCCATCGAGATTGAACTCCATGGTTCCCGATTGACCGGTGGTTATATTGGCAGGAGCGGCAGAACTCATTGACCATGTCCATTGATTATCTGCCGTTTTCGTGTACGACATTTCGATGGTGATCGGATTGCCTTGTGAGTCGAATACATCGATCGATGCATTTGTTTTTTCTCCCACACTCGCGCGCGCATCAAGGTTGCCGGCAAACTTCGCCACCGTGGTGGCTTTCGCCGGAGATTTCCGGTCCAGATCGATCTTCATATCCTGTAATGTGGATCCTGATGGGATCACTCCTGAACCATTGGCAAGTTTTCCCTGAAGAATCGCGCCGGTTCCGGGTAGGTAGAGATTGCCGACGGAGTCACGGTCGAAGGTTCCGACACGCGTATACAACTGCTTCCCGTTCGAATTCACCACAAAGAAACCGTTGCCGGTAATTGCCATATCGGTTGCTTTGCCTGTTCCTTCGATGGAACCCTGGGTGAACATCATATCAAGCGAATTGATCGAGGCGCCGAGTCCGATCTGCATCGGATTCGTTCCGCCGTTGGTGGACGTAGGACTAGAGGCACCGCGCAATGTCTGTGAGAACATGTCGCTGAAAGTGATCCTGCTTCCTTTAAAACCGATTGTGTTAATGTTGGCGACGTTATTACCGATAACGTCCATCATGAGTGTGTTATTGCGCAGCCCGGTAACGCCTGCAGAAAGAGACCGTAGGAATCCCATAGTAGTACCCTCCGTTTATGGTAAGTATTGATCATCGCCAAGTATCGGTCAGTCAACTTGACGGAGGGGCTTCTTTATTCTTCAATCGGAAGAATAAAGGGCCAGCCCTTGTTATTTAATTGAAACAAATTCTTTGCTACTCTGCTACAACCGCACTGTCGATGTTGGTAAAGACATTTTGACTCATTGATTCCTTGTCCATTGCCGTTACAACAGTGCGATTCTTAATGTTCACGATGAATGCCATATCCCGTAATAATACCAGCGAATCCTGCGAGCCTTTTTTTTCCGCCATCGTTACGGCTTGTTCGATCTTTGTCTTGTCTTGTTCATTCAGCGTGATGTTGCGTGAATCCAAACGCTGCTGTGCGTGTTTTGAAAATTTAACACTCTGTAATTCTTTGTCGAATACCTGTTTGAACGATCGAGAATCCGGAATATCAACCGGCAGCCGGTTCCCCGTACCTATTGGACTTCCGACGGGAACAAAAGGAACCTTTACACCATTGATAATCGTTTCCGACATTTTCTAGCCTCCTGTGATCTCAAGAATACTCGACAGCGCAACTTCAATCCCATCGATAACAAACACTGTGCCATCACTCTTGAACCGAACACCTCTTACCGTTCCGTAAATAAACTTCGACGCTTCTATCGCCTTCCCGGCATCGTCCTTTGCTTCCACCTCGAAATGATACTTACCGGTCGCCGCATTTTCACCCTTATCATTTGTTCCGTCCCACGTCAGCGTATTTTCGCCCATATCCGAATCGCCGTTGATCACTTTAACGAGCTTATCATTTTCGTCGTAGATCTTCACGACGGTCTTATCGCCTGCAGAACCGAGTTCATACCCAATCTTCACATCACCCTTGCCGTTATACTGGAACGTATCGGTTGATGCACGGACATCTTTTCCGATGAATGTTGTTGAGAGCGCATTATTGATTGACTGCGTCAGCACAACGTTCGCGTTGATACCCTGTACGGTTGCGTCGTTCAAATTGGTCAATTGTTCCAGCGAACTGAACTGTGCAAGCTGCGCCGCAAATTCCGTTCCTTTCATCGGATCCATCGGATCCTGATTTCTCATCTGCATGATCAGAAGATTGAGGAAGTCCTGTTTACCGAGCGTGCCGGACGGAGCCTTGTTGGTATTGACCGGCGATGTCATTATCTGTGTGATATCCATAGTCATTCACCCTTATGCAATATAGTCGACGGTATTATAGCCGAACAGTTTTGTCTGCTCCAGTATTTCTTCATCAATTTCCCTGCCAGAATAATTTTTCAGGTTCGACCGCTGGTGTCCCTGATGCGACGATTTTTCGTTGAGCGAATATTGTGTGGTCGAAATGTCGATCCGGTCGACCACCAACCCCTTGCTTGAGAGAGATTCGCGCAGGATCTGCAAATTTGCTTCAATAACGGCCTTTACCTGGGGCTGCTGCACTTCCATTTGCGTAGAAACTTTTCCCTGTTCAATCGTCACTTTCAACATCACTTCGCCAAGCGCTTCCGGTTTCAAGGAAATCTTCATCTGCGAATTATTTCCGTCGATAGACACCGTCACGTTTTTAGCCAGTTGTTCAAAAATATTATTCACCGTATCCTGCTGCCGCAAAATTGTTGTAACCTCTGCCTGGCGGGACTTGGAAACAATCACGTTATTCTTTTCTTCAATAGTCGATGCAAAAGCCTGCTGTCCCTGCCGTGTAGCCGCGGGGGCGATCTCTTTTTCCGATGACCGCTGATGGTCCATGTTTTCTTTTTGCGTGAACGAACCATTTCCGGAATTCTGCGTTTCATTCTTCGCTGTCACTGCCGGTGTTTCCGCAGTGCCGGACGATGCCGACAACGGATTTTTTTCCACCGTGGACTGCTTGTCGATTGCCGCCGACTCACCGGTAATGATCTTTACTGCTTTACCGCCGAGTGTGGCGACCGTTGCAAGAATTTCTTTTTGTTGAACCTCGTCATTGGGGGTAAGAACCCGTTCTGAGGCCCTGTTCGCCGCTTCGTTGCGCTGAGATTTATGATGCAGAACAGCAAATTTTGTATCGGGTATTGAGGCCGGAACATCGGCATCGGAACGCACCAATACGTCCTTGAACGCAGGGCCATTTTCCGGGGGAAGCGTTTTGCGCGGAAGTTCAGCATTCTTCGTTTCTTTTGCAGGGATCTTAACCTCTGCCAGCTTCGTTTGTTTCGGAACATTCACATCAGAAACAAGAGCAACCGGAGATGGTGCTGCAGCTGCGGTTTCAGGAGATTTTTCCTTAAGAACAGAACCGGATTGCGGGTTTGCCGCAGGAAGAACGGCCATGCTTTCAAAAGTCAGCTTTGCGGCCGTGGCTATCGATGCTGGTTCAGTACCTTCAACATTTTTCGGGGATTTTACTGCGACGGATTCCGCGTTCAATTCTTCCAAAGGAAGCTTTGCCGTTTCTATGATTCCATTATTCAACGAGGCAATATTGATAACACCCGACACCGGTATTTTCACCGAAGTTTTTGGGGAGACCGGTTGTTTTAAGGACTCACCGGAAAACAGAGGTTCCTGAAGAATTGCCGGTTGTGCATTTGTGAACAGCGGTTTGACCGGAACAAGCGCTTCGCCTTCAATATCCGCGCCGGATACCGCCGGTTGCTGGCCGCTCGGCGGCGGGACGATCACCGGAATCTGCTGCCCGAGAATCAGCTGCATCAAAACATCGGGGAATGCGGCATCACTTTTTTGTGCTTCGGCATCCAGCAAAAGTGCCGGCCCATGTTCGCCGTCTGCACTCTCTACACCCTGTTTTTTTTGTTTTTGTTGTATTCCAGAAAATGAACCGATACCAAGGAAATTAAAGTTGATCATTACTACCTCAGGAGCCTTGCAGCCCTATCCGGATCAAACGAGACGAGAATTTTCGCCGCTGTCCGTTTTTTTAATTTTGGCAATATTGCTTTGACTTCCTTGTCGTTCATTGTACTCATTACTTTTGCCGCGCCATCTGCACCCATTGCTTCGAGCATTTGTGCCTGTGCTTTTACATTGACTGATTCTATTTTTTCAGCCGGAATAACAACGGCTTTTGGCTCTAACTTTTTTTCATTCAATTCTTTTTGCTCCAGAAACGCCTTTTTAATATTCTGCAGCGCCGGTTTGACCTCGTCTGCAAGCGTATCCGGTTTTATTTCGGGTTTCGGTGTCTCTGCAATTTCGTGCGGTTTCGTTTGCTGAAGCGAATCCGCAGCCTTTATGGCGCTGGTATCAATAAACATCTCGGGTTTATTGGCAAACAGCAGGAACATTACCTGAATGATGATCAGCCCGCTGACAACTGCACCTACCGCTATGACGATGTATGTTTTCACGGATGTTTTATCTCTAAACGTTGGTTCAGCGAATCAGTGAGAAGCTGTTCTTTGTGTGCCACTTCTTTCCGGAACTCTTCCCGGAATTTTCCCTGAAGTTTCTCGACAATTGTCTGTGCTTTCACCCGTTCCGAAAGTTCTTCCCTTTTGATCTCTTCATTCGTTTCAATTTTCCGAACCGTTGTTGTCTGTTTGGTTATCTCCGACGACAGTTTCTTCACGAACGAACTGAACACCTGCATATTGCTCGCTTTCGTCCGATGATGCTTGAATGAATTATTGAATGCATTCTGCTGTTCTGTGTGCAGATCGTTCAGCCGTTCCGTCTCCGTCACTCTCTCGCGAGCGATCTGATGGAGTTCGCGGCTGGTCTGGTTTTTCTGATTTTCACGCACAGTAACGATCGTATCGAACCGCGCTGCTTTTCCTGTTTCCATAAATTTACTTCACCGAATATGAATCACCGACGATCGACATCATTTGATCAACGCTTTGCCGATAGGTGGATGATTCGTCCTGTTTTTGTTTCAAGAATGATTTATAAGAATTGATCCGAAGAATCGCATCATCGATCTTAGGATTGCTCCCTTTTGCGTATGCGCCGATGTTGATCAGGTCTTCCGCCTCGTGATATGTTGCCAGTGTATCTAAAAATTTATGAGCGTCGTTCCTGTGTTCTTCGGTGGTCACGGCCGGCATGACACGGCTGATACTGCCAAGAACATCGACGGCAGGATAATGACCGGCTGAGGCGAGACGGCGCGACAGAACAATATGTCCGTCCAAAATCGACCGCACCGTATCGGCAATAGGATCGTTCAGATCATCCCCTTCAACCAGCACGGTGTACAATCCGGTGATGCTCCCTTTTTTCGACGTTCCCGCGCGTTCGAGCACCTTGGGAAGCATGGCAAATACCGACGGCGTATACCCTTTTGTTGTCGGCGGCTCGCCGATCGCTAATCCTACTTCGCGCTGAGCCATGGCAAGGCGCGTAATGGAGTCCATCATCAGCATCACATCCAGATTCTTGTCGCGGAAATATTCCGCAATGGTCGTTGCCAGAAATACTGCTTTGATACGAATGAGTGCAGCCTTATCACTGGTGGCAACAATCAGCACCGAGCGTTTCAATCCTTCTTCCCCCAATTCCCGGTCGATGAATTCTCCCACTTCTCTTCCCCGTTCTCCGACAAGACAGATAACATTCACATCCGCACTGGTATGCCGGGCAATCATTCCCAGCGTTACGCTTTTACCGACACCGCTGCCGGCAAAGATTCCGACACGCTGTCCTTTTCCAATGGTCAGCAATGAATCGATCGACCGTATCCCGGTGGCGAGCGGTTCTTTGATCCGTTTTCGTTCCAAAGGATTCGGCGGTGTGTTATATATGGAGCGGTCTTCAACGGAAAGAATGGGACCTTTACCGTCGATCGGATTTCCCAGAGCATCGATCACCCGGCCAAGAAGAGCATCGCCAAGATGCGCCAGCAATGTGTGTCCGGAAGAAACGATCTCGCATCCCGGGCTGATCCTTGATACTTCGCCGAGCACCATGGACAATACTTTGTTTTCGCGGAAACCAACAACCTCCGCAAGGCAGATCTCGCTTCCGTCTTCCGCCTTCACGGCACATACCTCACCGATGGCCGCATGCGGACCGTTGGATTCGATCACCAGTCCGATCACCTTCGTCACTCTTCCGTTCACTTTCAACAGGTCGGTGTTCTGTATGCGATGCAGATACCAGTCCACATTTCTGGAGAACTGTTCCGCTTGCCGGGAAATATGTTCGGCCAATTTGAGCATTATGCAAATTCTAAAGATTCGGGCTGCGCAAAAAAGTCGACGACAACCTCAAGTTTTTCGTTCGGTGTATAATAAAAATACTGATCGACCGAAGAAATTGAATCAGTTTCGGCACACTCACCGGTCGCCTGATATAAATTACTTTGGTGCGACATGGAATGCTGATATGAGGAGAAATGAACCATAGCGATCAACACATCGAACGAGACGATCACTTTCGATATTTCTATTCTGCTCATACGGAACGAAGCTATGGAATAGGAAAGATATTCCGACCAAAAATTCCCTTTTTCCACACATTCGACATCAACTTCTGTTTTCCGTGCTATTGACATATTACCTCCCTGTTATTGCTGCTGTTGATTGATGATGGCATAGACCTGTTCAATTTGGGTGGCGATCCGTGCATCGACATTGCCAAGATCGCTTTCAATGATGCATCCTCCCTGTTCAACATGTTCATCGGCAACGAACATCACTTCCCTCAGCGATGACGAGACCGATTGAATAACATGTTTTTTTTCCTGAACCAGCTGTACGTTGCTCGGATGAACGCGTATCGTAATTGTTTCAACTCCAAGAATATTCTTGATGCCGTCCTTAATCACATTCACAACGATCTCCGGACTTATCTTCGCTTCCTGACGGATAATATGCTCTGCTACGCCGACCGTGAACATCATCAATGCCTTCTCTGCCGACGGAGTGAGAGCAGTCAATCCTTCTTCGATCCGTTGAAAGAGCGCCTGGATCTGGTTCCGTTCTTCTTCAACGCGGTCATTGTACTCATCTTTCAACAATTCCGTTGCGCGGCGGTGTCCTTCTTCGACACCCTGCTGAAACGCATTGTGGACCGCTTTCTCATCGACCAGCGGAGTCATTCGCTGTGAAGGATACCGTTCCATCAATTGTTTCCCGTTCTCCTGCAGCTGATGCGGGGAATCATATCCCAGGATATGAATTGAACGGTACTGGTTTGAAATTTTTATGACATCAGACGATGACATCTTCCACTCCTCCGCGTCCGGCAATGACCAGTTCGCCGCTTTCTTCCAATTGTTTCACGATCAGCACTATTCTCGTCTGGGCCGATTCGACCTCTTTCAGCCGCACAGGGCCCATAAACTGCAACTCTTCCTTCAGCATATCCTGAGCACGCTCGGACATGTTTTTTAAGATCTTCTCTTTCAGTTTCTCGTCGGACACCTTCAATGACAATGCAAGGTCTTTTTTATCCACTTCACGCAGTATGCGCTGTATGCTCCGGTCGTCAACATAGATCAGATCCTCGAACAGGAACATCAGCCGTTTGATCTCCAAAGCCAGACCGCTGTCGTGCTGATCGATATATTCCAGGATCGCTTTTGCATTGAGCGTATTGATTTTGTTGAGAACATTCGCAACGGATTTCGTACCGCCAAGCGAACTCATGCTTTGGCTGATCTCTGCCTCGGCAACGCTGGTCAGCACTTCTTCAATTTCCGAAACGATGGTCGGCGATACCTTGCCGAGCGTCGCCATGCGTATCACCACTTCGTTGCGCAGATCGTCGTGCAATTCTCCCAGCACCTTCGAGGTTTGTTCCATGGTGAGATTTGAGAGCACCAATGCGATCGTCTGCGGATGTTCTTTCTGCAAAAAGTTCGCCAATTGCTGACTGTCCGCTTTTTTCAGAATCCCGAATCCCGACGTGTTGGTCAACACCTTCACTTTGTCAAGAATATCTTTTGCCTTCACCGTTCCCAGTGAATTTTCCAATAATTTTCTTGCCTGATCGGTTCCGCCCTGGATCATATAATCCTGCGCTTTGATCAGATTATGGAACTCCTCGTTGACATCGTCCAGTGTGTTCGAATGTGCACCGCGCATATTGGAGATCTCAACGGTAAGATTTTCCACCTCGTCCTGCGACAGACCGCGCATCAAACGTGTTGCCGTTTCGGCATCAAACGACATCATCAGGATCGCCGCTTTTTGCCGATTGGTAATGTTCCGCGTGGTAATTTCAGTCTTCATAGGTATTTATACTTGAGCTTCATCGGCTAACCAAACTTTTAACAATCGCGATGCTTCATCCGGTTTGTTTTTGGCAAATTCGGAGATCTGATTTCTGCGCTGCGCTTTCATGACAACTTCAATCGGGATCTCCGAATCGGCAGCCGGGAGCCTGACATTGCGCGTTCCGTTGGTAGAGCCCGGCAAACTTCCGGCAACATAGGTCCCAAACATCACATCGGCATCTCCTACCTTAAATTTCATTCTGTTCAGCAGCGAACGGATGATGAAGACCGCCACGACCATCGCCAGAACAAGGAATACTTTTACGGCGATCCCGTCCCATTGCTGATCGTTTTCTTTTTGCGTCATTAAATTCCCGCTAACGATGTCTGTAAAGGGAATGTTGATAACGGAAATATCATCGTTCCTCGTTGAATCGAAGCCGACCGTTCTTTTTACGATCTGTGTCAGCTGGTCCATTTCCTGAGGATTGCGCGATTTGTATTCGTTGACCGGTTCACCGTTCACCTGTTTCGTAGACATCTTGTCGTTCACCATTGCGGCAATAGAAAGCCGCTTCACGTTGCCGACGTTCTCCACGATATGCTCGATGGATTTGTTGATCTCATAATTTGTAACGGCATTTGTCCGGGTCGACGGAGGAAGTGAATCACGCAAGACCGAGCGTTCTTCGGTGAGCTGCTCGCTCCGCACCGTCGAATTTTCTGGATCAAATTGTTCAAGATTTTTTTCCACGCGACGGAAATCCAGTTCGGCATTCACTTGTACCATTGCGTTGCCGACACCGAGCGCACCATCAAGCAGCCGCTGTGCTTTTTGAGCCAGGTAATTCTCCACTTTTTGCTGCAGTTCGTACTGCGTGGAGGTCATGCCCGCAAGACCGTCGGACTTATTGGTCTCGGTCAGCACGCTTCCGCGCGTATCAAGAATCGTTACATCCGACGCATCCAATCCCTCAACACTACTTGCGATCAGGTGCGCTATGCCTTGTGCCGCTTCTTTGCGAAGAGGCTTACCGGACTTCAATTTCAGAACGACGGAGGCGGTCGTCGATTTTTCATCCTCTTTGAACAACGATTTTTCCGGTGAAACAATATGAACACGCACGCCTTCAACCTCGTTGAGGTTCAAAATTGTGCGGGAAAGTTCTCCTTCGAGAGCGCGCCGGTAATTAATTTTTTGTACAAAATCCGAGACGCCGAGATTTGTACGGTCGAAAATCTCATAGCCGATCACACTGGAGTTCGGCAGACCCTGCGATGCCATGTCTAAACGCAATTCATACAATTGCTGTTTAGGAACAAGGATCGTCTTCCCGTCATCGTCCAGCGTGAACGGGATCGCTTTTTCCCTGAGTGTCTGCACGATCTTGGATGCGTCCTGCGCATTAAGGTTGGTGAACAGAGGCGAGTACGATGGTTTGTTAAAGACCGTGATCAGCAGGATGATGAGCGTAATGGCAACAGTGGCTGCACCGCTGATGATGATCTTTTGCGAAGTGGAAAAACGACTGATCAATAACGAAAATTGGTCCATAGTTATACCGACATTCTCATAACTTCACGATACATATCCATTGTTTTATTTCTGATCTCCATGAGCAGATCAAAACTTGTCCGTGCTTTTTCAACGGCGATCATCACTTCGTGCAGATCGGACGATTCGCCGCTCACCATTTTTTCCATCGCCTTGCCTGCTTCGGATTGCAGGGAATTGACGTCGTTGATGGTCTTATTCAACAGGTCTCCGAATGATTCGTTCGTGTTCTGCAGCGCTTTATCAATGGCCTTGTTCGTTGTTTTATCCTGAACATTGGGCAGCAGCGTCAGTATCTGATTTACTTTCATGGTCGTTATCCTTTGGCGTCGATGATGGTTCCAAGCGATACCTGTGTTCGTTGTCCGCTGACCGAGTATCCGGAATACGAACGGATGGACGGTGCAGCCTGGGGGAACAGCCCTTCAAAATATTGTTTCTCTTCGCTCGTTACGATATCGGTCTTTTGTTGTTCGTTTCCGACCAGCGCCGAGAAATGATTTGCCTGAATTTCGGATGAAGGTGCTCCGTTGCTTTTGATAACGGATGACGTGCGCGCATCGGAGACCGGAAGATTTCTATTGATGGATGTATTCACTGATATTGACATACCTAAATCTCCAAACTGTCTTTCGCCATTGTTTTTGCGGCATTGATCGCCGTAACATTTGCTTCATAGGAACGCGTCGCCGAGATCATATCGACCATCTCGTTCACGACGTTCACATTGGGCATCTCAACATATCCGTTGTTGTCCGCATCCGGATGACTTGGGTCGTAGACCATTTTAAACGGTGTCTTGTCTTCGGTCTCTTCGGCGTTCACACCGCTTACCAACGCGTTGATGGAACCTCCATCTTGACCGGCAGAGATATGAAATTTATTCGTGACGCCGAGATTGAACTCGTCGCCGTTCAGCATCTTTGAGAATGTTCCGTTGATCTGTTCATGCATCAGAACCATTTTGCGCGTGTACGGTCCGCCATCTTCCGTGCGGGTGGTTTCGGCGTTCGCAATGTTGGAGGCGATCGCATTCATTCGTTTACGCTGCGCACTCATACCGTTGGCACTGACATTCAACGCGGAAAAAAACCGTTCTACATTCATATTGTACCTCGGATACTTTTTTGAATACCGCGGAACGATTCGCCCAGCAGACGAGAGGCATACTTGAAGCGGATCTGATTTTTCGCAAGCTCGGCCATTTCTGAATCAACATCGACATCATTAATACCGCTTTTCAGATCGGCTTCATCCTGCACACCGGGATTATTTTCAATGACCGATATTGGTCCGTCAGGCGAAGTGGATTGGATGCCGATTCCCATGTGGTGCGTATCGGTCGTTTGTCCGGTTATTGCGCCGCTGGACATTGCTGACGACAAGACATTCTCAAACTCAACATTCTTCGATTTATATCCCGGTGTTCCGATGTTGGCGATGTTCGCAGAGATCACCTGATGACGAAGTGCATAGGCGCTGAGCGCTTTTGAGAGGACTGGTATGCGGGTATTCTGAAAAAGATCCATGACAGATTTCTCCTGAAATTATATTCCTATGGGATTGTCATTGATGGAATCGAACGAGAGTTTTTTAGTGATCAATGTGTTCTCAGCTGTTTCTTGCTGTTTTGACCGAAGAAACCCAACCAACATCATTAATCCGATGGTGAGCATTCCGTACGAGATTGTTTTTTTCATTTGGCACCCTAATGATAACTGCAGAACATACTGCAATCACAATGCCAAAGTCTTTGCTTGAAAATATCAGTGAAAACGGGGGTTATTACAGAAATGAGGATATTGTGTGGTGAATATTAGCCAGGTGAAGATTATTCTTCGTCATAATCAAATGTGAGCATTTTTGCATTGCCGCAAGTGCAGACAAACTCGACGCTGATCAGTTTATCGCCGTCTCTGATGATGTTCACGACCGGTTCGCAATCGCCGGCGTTCTGATGGGAAAATGCATCGAACTGTACTGACGCCGTCTGAATGTTTTTAAACACATTGCCGTCATTCCGCGCCTTCATTTGCTGCGGCAACGGTGCCGAACCGAATTCAACAAACGTGCTATCGAAGGACTGGCTGGGCTGATTCATAGGATTTTCCTGTTGCAACTTGATAGAGCAATGATGGAATTTCATCTAACGGAACGATCGCATCGGCGATCCCTTCCTCGACAACTGCTTTGGGCATTCCGTACACAACACAGGTTTGTTCATTCTGTGCTACAATGTAGCCCCCTTTTTTCTTAATGTTCTTCAATCCCTCAAGCCCGTCTTTTCCCATTCCGGTCATAATAACGCCGAGCAGCGGAGAACCGAGAATCTCCGAAGCAGAATTCATCATCACATCCGCACACGGACGGTATAAGGTTGTTGCCGGTTCATCGGTGATCCTGGCGATAATCTCGTTGCCGGATTTGCGGAAGGTTAAATGCTTGCCGCCGGGCGCGATCAGTACCGTACCTTGCTCGAGAACATCACCCTCTTCCGCTTCGCGCACTTCAAGTTCAGACATTGAATTGATCCGATCCGCCAGCGATCGTGTAAACCGCGGAGGCATATGCTGCACTATGGCGATCCCCAGCGGAAATGTTCCGGGAATTTTCGGCAACGTGTTCAGCAACGCAAACGGACCGCCGGTGGAAATACCGAGCACCATGGCACGAAAATCTCTGCGCGTCGGCATCTTAACGCTGCGCGTGATACCGGGTTTTCCCGTTACCGGTTTGATCCCGACCGTCGATTGCGTTTTGTTCAAGCCTGCAAACCGTAACCGCAAAGTTGCACTATGGGCAATGCTCTTTACCTTCTCGATCAATTCTTCTTTTTTTCGAGCAATGTTCACATTGATGTACGACATATCCTTTGGAATAAAATCAACAGCTCCAAGGTTCAATGCTTCCATTGTTGAATCGGCCCCTTCCGATGTCAACGAGCTGAACATCAGTACCGGAACCGGCATTTCTTTCATGATAATTTTCAGCGCTTCCAGCCCGTTCATTTTCGGCATTTCAATATCGAGCGTAACGACATCCGGACGGAATTTGCGCACCATTTCAACCCCTTCGCTTCCGTCGCGCGCCGTGGCTATCACTTTTATCTCCGGATCGGATTCGAGCATTAACGAAATGGATTTGCGCATGAAAGCCGAATCGTCAACGATGAGCACATTAATTTGCTTGGGCAAGGCTTCCCTCTTCTTCCACGATAGAGAACGATGAATGTGATTGCGTTTTCGTCCGTGCCATTTGCATGAACTGTCCGACATCGATGATCATGATCACCTTGCCGTCTCCAAGGATCGTCGATCCCGCAATTCCGGGGATCGTACCAAGATAATCTCCGAGGGATTTTATCACCACCTCGCGCTGACCCAGCAGCGAATCGACAGCAATACCAAGACGCTCTTCTGCCAGGCCGACGACAACAATATATTGCCATTCGCTGCTCTTCATTTCATAGTCCATGGCGAAGATCGAGCCCATGCGGGCAAGCGGCAATACCGTGTCGCGGAGCCGGATGACTTCGTACCCATGGATCGTTTCGATCTCTTCCTTGCGGACACGAACAACTTCCAGAACGGAATTCAGCGGAATGGCAATCGTTTCTGCAGACGTCTGCACCAATAATCCCTGAATAATGGCAAGCGTCAGCGGAAGCTTGATGATGAACTTGCTTCCCACTCCGATTTCGGATTCGATATCAACAATCCCTTTTAATTTCGCAATATTTGTCTTCACAACATCCATACCCACACCGCGGCCCGAGACATTCGTTACTTTCGCCGCCATACTGAATCCCGGAGCGAAGATAATGTTCAGCGCCTCGCGTTTGCTCATTTCGGCAGCCTGCACTGCGGTGATCAAACCTTTTTCAATCGCTTTGTTCTTGATCTTCTCCGTATCGATCCCTTTGCCGTCGTCCTGAATGGAAATAACGATATGGTTCCCTTCGTTCTCCGCCTTCACGATAACGGTCCCTTTTGCGGATTTCCCGGCTTTCACGCGGTCTTCCGGCGATTCGATGCCGTGATCAGCAGAATTGCGCAGAATATGCACCAGCGGATCGTTGATCGCTTCAATAATGGATTTGTCGAGTTCGGTCTCCTCACCGTAGATCTGCAGATCGATCTCGCGCGCTAATTCGCGGGAAAGATCGCGGACAAGACGGGGAAGTTTGTTAAACACTTTTGCGATCGGCACCATCCGCGTTTTCATCACTGCCATCTGCAGTTCCGTAGTAATGAGATCGACCTGGGAACTTGTGTCGGCAAGGTCGCGGGTGATGGGATTTCCTTCAAATGATTCGTTCATCCGGAAGTTGATCTGCGACAGACGATTGCGTCCGAGCACAAGTTCTCCAACAAGATTCATCAATTCATCCAGCCGTGCAACTTCAACCCGGATCGTTGTATCGCTGGCCTTCGCCTGCGTTTGTGCCGACTGATTTGTCGGCGCCGAGGGGGACGGAGCATCCGTTTGTTTTGTTTTTTCGGCGACGACAGGATTCTCTTTCGTATGATCTTCGATCAACACGACATCACTCTCATCGTGATCCTGGTCCGCATCGGCCGCCTCTTCTTCTGCAACAGCGTCAACCAACGGAACTTCAACTGCCGGCGCACTCTGCACGACAAGATTGTTCAATGGTTTGTTCGCCGCGATAAGCTGAAGCTGTCCGATAATTTCGACCAGATCCATCGGCTCACTGTTCCGCTGCTCCACCCGTGCAAGCAACTCCTTAAGATTATCGAACGCGAGGAACATCACATCCATGCGTTCCTGCGTCACTTGCAATTCCTTGCGCCGGATCTTATTGAGCACATCCTCAAAATTGTGCGCAAGTTCCGTCACTTGTTCAATCCCTAAAAACGATGAAGTGCCTTTGATCGTATGAACGGCGCGGAATATCCGGTTATGAAGTTCGGCATTTTCCGTATTGGTCTCCAACTCCAGAAGATCGGGACCAAGCTTATCGAAGATCTCGGTTGATTCAACGATAAAACTCTCCAACAACTCGGCCATCTCTCCTTCAAGTTCTGCAAATGTTTGGTTAGCCATGAAATCCGCCTGTCTTGTGTATCAATGGATATTTGTAAATTGCGCGATGATAGAATCTGCGTCTTCCTGACGCGTGCCGTCCGTAGTGTATTTCGCATCACTGTCGAACGATTTTGTTGTGTCGATCATCGGCTGTTCCAATTCTTTGCCGTCAAAGCGGCCGACCGCATTCGCCAGTTGTGTGCGTACCGACTCGATCATGTGCCGGACCCCTTCGATCTGCTGGGAAGTGATATCCTGCACCTGCAGCGACATGGCAATGTTCATGGACAATCCGCGGACATCGGCCAGTTCCTGACAAAGTCCGCCGATGGCTTCGCTGGAAACGGACCGTTCCGTCAATTGCATAAGACTCTTTTTTATCACCGCCAATTGTTCTTTCTGTTCACCGCTGAATGAATCGAACGACTGGATGATGCTTTGAACGAGCACATCCCTTTGCGTGCTATCGGTAACGATCTCTTTTAATTTCGTCTCCACCAGTTCAATCCTTCGTCCCATATCGTCGACGACATCTAGGATCTCGATCGTGGCATTTTCCGTCGCCTGTGATACGGTGGAAAGCTGCTGCGACGCTTTTGGAATGTTGCTGGATGTATTTTCGACGGTATTCTTGATCTCATCCATCATTGGCATGATATCTTTTAAGACTTTCAACAAATGATTCATACCAACTCCATTGGTTATTGGTTTTTCGATGATCTCGACCAAAACATCAGAATTATTCATAAGAGTTCTCACAGTTCTGTAAAATTTTTATTTCACCAACGATGTTGATTTCAGCACATGATCGAGCTTTTCTTTCAGTGCCTGGGGCGTAAATGGTTTTACAATATAGTTGTTCACTCGGGCCTGCATCGCTTCGATAACGTCGTCCTTGTTCCCGCGCGTTGTTACCATCAGTACCGGCAAATCGCTGAATTCGGTTGATGTACGGATGGTTTTTACTAGTTCCAAACCGTTCATCTCCGGCATATTCCAGTCGCTGATCACAAAATCAGCCCCTTCGCTTTGCAATTTGCCGAATGCTTCCTTGCCGTCCGCCGCTTCGATAAAGGAATCATATCCGATTGCTTTGAGCGCATTCACTACAATCCGGCGCATGGTCAATGAATCGTCCACAACTAGAAATTTGATCGCCATAGTTTTCTCCTTATGTTATTCTGCCCAACTGATATATTTTGATACTTCATATTGCACCTTTTCCAGACTGAACGGTTTGTTGAGATAGGAATTGATGCCGAGATTTTCGCTCTCCGTTTTCAGCGCCTTGTCCTGCAGCGATGTAAGGATGATGATCGGCACATCGTGATAGACCGGATTACCGCGAAGGGTCCGGGCCAGTTCCATTCCATCCATATTCGGCATATTCAGATCGGTGATGATAAGATCAACATGTTCGCGGGGAAGTTTCTCCAGAGCGTCCATACCATCTTCGGCCGTTACGACGCGAAATCCCTGCATGGAAAGCGACACCGAGACAAATTTTCGCACAGTCGCTGAATCGTCGACAACTAATATTGTACGGTCCACAAGCATTACTCCTTTTTATAAACAATTGCTTTCGGAAAATTCATGATTTTAAATGCCGAGGATATTCCATGCAGTGATTCTGCATAGCCGATGAACAAGTATCCCCCTCTGCTGATACTGTCATACAATTGCGATATGACCTGTATCTTCGATTTTGCATCAAAATAGATCAACACATTACAGCAAAACACGATATCGAAATTCAACATTCCGCGCATCCGCGGCTGATCGAACAGGTTCATGTGATCGAACCGGACAAGTTTTCGCACATTATCATTCACAATGAACCGGCCATCCTCGGCATGGAAATATTTTTCCAGGTACAGTTTCGGCATATTGCGGACGGAATATTCGCGGTACACGCCCTTCCGTGCAATGTCCAGGATAGAAGGACTGATATCGGTGCCCACAACTTCAAATTCCAACGCCGGATATTTTGGCTTGATCTTCTCCAGGAAGATCATGGCCAGTGTATGCGCCTCTTCACCGGAAGAACTTGCGGAACTCCAGACACGGATCTTCGGCCGCGGATTGGAGGATTTTATTTTTATCAGTTCCGGCATGAGCGTTTTTTCGAAGATCTCGAACTGGGGCTCGTTCCGGAAAAAATATGTCTCGTTGATCGTGATGGCATCGTACAGGAATTTTTTTTCATCATCTTTTTTAACCCCAAACTTGATGAACTGAAAATAATCCTCGTATTGGGTAAGATGGAGCGCCTGAAGCCGTTTTGATATGCGGCTTTCCAGCAGGTATTTTTTATTGTCCTGGAAATAAATCCCCGTCAGCGTATAGATGAATTCACGTATCGCCTTGAACGTGATTTCGGACATCACCGGTACTTTAGAGATAATTGATGGCGTTATTGAGGGTGCGACATTCATAAATTCATTCGAAAGATTACATTGCGCCTGTGGTTTCGGTATCTTCGATGATCAAACCGCGGGAATTCAACACCAAGAGCACGCATTCCCGTATCTGTTGCTCTTCATCGTTTGAAAATTTCATCAATAAATCGGTCGTCCTGCCGTGACTTGCGTTTCCGATCACTTCCAGGGTAGCAATACGCATCCATGTTTCGCCGCTATCGATCAGCTGCGAAAAGAATGCAAATGCCCGGTCTTCGTCCAGATAGAACAACGCATCGACCATCAGCAGACGCATTTCCTCGTCGGATTCAGCCCAGTCGATCGCCAATGCATCGAACAACGAAGCCCTGACCCGCATCATCTCTTTATCATTCGTCTCAGAGATCTCGCGTATGCGCGGCATGATGAAGCCCATGACATTCTTCTTTTGGTCAAACGCGGACGCTTCGTACCGTTCCGCCAGAAGCACGAAAGCTTTCCCGGTGTTCTGAAGATTTCCGAGAATGATCGTATCGACCGCTTCATTTTTGCCGAGCACCGACAGCAGATATCCTTCCACCTCGTCATCCATCATCTGCACCAGCGATTCTACGGCAATAATGACAACCTTGGTCTCGGTGCTGAGAAGGGCATTGAGCAGATACGGTTTGAAGATAGTATATGTCGACATCGGTATATTGTTGCGCGTTGCGATCTGCGCGAACGTAAAGAGAAGAATGTGCTGCAGCGGTCCGGTCGTTTTTTTGATCATCGGCACAATAACGCCGAGGGCACGATCGTTTCCGACGGTCGCAAGCGCTTCGATCAGCGAGAATAATACCAGCAGTTCCTCTCCTTCCGGCTCCTGTAATTCTTCAAGCAGAACCACTAAGAACTCTTCCGCACTTGGTGAACCGATCTTGCCGATCGCTTCTGCGATAACAACCCGCGCGTACGGATAACAGACATATGCCATGGTAAGATACGGTATCGATGTTTCATCGCAGATATTTCCCAACGCTTCGACCACCGCCACAACGACATTCGGATCCTGATCATGAAGCAGTGTCAGCAGGGATGGAACAGCCGCTTTATCCTTGATCAGTCCGAGCGTATCGATGGCCAATTTCCGCACATCCTGGTTTTCGTGATGCGTGTAATCGAGAAGAGGAATAACGGAATCACTCCCGATCTTCACCATCAGTTCGGAGGCGAGGTTTCTGGTGATGAAACTCGTATCGGTAAGATATTCCACAACCGCATACGGTACGCTCTTGGTGCGGATCTGCAGAAGCGAACGGGCCGCAGAATCGCGCACACCTTTGTCGGAATCCTGAAGCGCCAGCGACAAGACTGCGGAAACCATTAAACTTGTACTGGATGACAATTCTTCGGCTGCCTGTCTGCGGACTGCCGCATCCTCATGCGAGAGAAGCGTGATGATGGTGGATTTTACTTCTACTTCGATCATAATGGTAATTCCGGATGTGAATTATTTTTGACCTGAATTCGATCTTTCAAAAAAACCGTTTACTCGTTCATGCTTCTACCGTTTGAAACGATGGTATAAATTTGGATAATGCTGCATACACGAGTTCCGGTGTGAATGGTTTCAGGATATATCCTGAAATCCCTTTGGAAATTGCCTCTTGAATCGTTTCCTGATCTTTCATCGCCGTGATGATCACAACCGGAATCGATTTATGTGTTTTATCGGCCCGCAATTTATCAAGCATCGCCATTCCGTTCATAACAGGCATCCACACATCTAGGATTATTAGATTCGGTGAATTCATTTCCACCATCCGCAACCCTTCGATACCGTTCTTCGCCTCAAAGATCTCGGAGTCCGTTCTTTTTGTGATGATATGGCGCAGCAGCGTTCGCTGCGAAATGTCATCCTCAACAAGAAGTATTTTCATATTCTCCGCCTTCGCCCATTATTTTTCGGCATTCTTGACATTGTGCAGGTGCGATGAGACAAAGAATCTGCAATGCTTATAATGAAGTTCACCTTTTTCATTCCACGGATGTCCGCACGAAAAACAATGTTCCCCCTTGTAGTCCACCGCATTCAGGAAAGAGCGGAATGAAAATAGACCTTTCGCGGCATGGTGATGGTTCTTTGACAATGATCCGTTATTCTGCATGGAAGATGATGATGTCCGCATATCTGTTCCTTTCACATGTCAAGTTGGTACTTCTCTTTACATATTACGTGCCAATATCAACTGCGAAAAAACCATTGTTTTCATTGAAAAATGCGTTGGAATAGGCCAACAATAAATTTTGATGAGGAATATTAGCCAACTGTCAGATTTTTATCTGTTCACACCGTATTGATGCATCTAAGAGCTGAACCGGATATCGTCGTATTTCCGCTGAGGAGAACGAAGGAATCGCCTACGGCAAAGGTTCCGGTGGATGACAATAAACTCGTCCGCTAACGCTGTGAATATGCGTCAAGACGCAGAACTGCGGAGAAGTTACTATTCATTCCCTTTTCGTATGGAAATGGAAAAAACAAATTTTGCAGCACCGCCGCAATTCACAAGAATCTGCATTTTTTCATCGGCCTTTGAGGCGGCAGCATCCATCAATCCCACATTCTGTTTGATGGAATCCATGATGAATCCGCATTTATCAAGCGATTGCCTGATCCGGCCGCTGATGGTATTGATTAATTCACCAAATGTGTCTTTTGCGCTGTCGATATTATCCGGAGGAGAACCTACCGCTTTCTCGAAGAGATACTCAACATCCTTCCGCGATCCGATGATTGATATTGCCATGACCACATTTGACGCAGGATGATGCAACTCGATCGCCGCTTCATATTGTTCGCCGGGAAGATCCTCGTGCTGAATAACGGAGGCACTGCTCTCCTGCATTGTCAGCACGCCTATTGATTGTTGAATGGCAGTGATGATCTCGGATCGTAAGTGGTGGTGAACGATATCGATGAGCGATTCATAGACACTTTTTACACCAAGCACTACGGCGTTGAACTCTGAAAAAAATATCTTCGGCACAAACGATTTCCGGATAATACCGTCGAACAGGATCGATTGGTCCTTACTTTCTTCGGGATGTTCGGTGCACAAAAAGATGCTGGCTTCGGACGTGGTATCCAGCGACCGTAATTTCTTTGCTACAAGGTTTTCATTGAGGATCTTCAATCCCGTACCGATACAGACAATTTTCGGTCTTGCATCAAGGAAGATCTTAACAGCATCAACGCCGGTTTCGGCCTCAACGATATCGAATTTGTTGGCGTAGAGCGACTGGAAAAACGAACGGAAATTCAGATCGTTGTCCACAAGAAGAAGCGTCTGTTTGGAACTGTCGTTCATTCCTGTCTTCGATCTGGGACGGCGCTCACCCGATTCACGAATATCATTCAGAACGATCCCCACCCGGTCCACAAAATCTCTAGAATTAAAGGGTTTCAGAAGAAAATCGGAGACACCGAGCGTAAGCAATTTTGTGATATAGTTCCGTTCACCCACGGCTGACATGGCAACAACGGGAATTCTGGCAGTCTTTTGGTAGGATCTCAAAGCTTCCACCATTTCGAAACCATCCATCACCGGCATCATTACGTCGGTGATCACCAGGTCCGGCGCTTCTTCCTCGACCATGCGAAGACCGGTCAGTCCGTCGGATGCCTCGACATATTTACAAAAAAGTTTTTTGGTGATGATCTGCTGCAGAAATACACGCTGCAAATTGTCATCGTCAACAACAAGTATTTTCATATCACTGAGCTTCTTTCTGCATTCATGCAGTTTTTGATCCTTGTTACTCCATACACAGAGTACGGTATTTCCTTCTTTGCATTTTGCGTGCCAATAAAAAAAGTCCCTGAAAACACTGTTTTTCAATGAGGTTAAAGTGAGGAAGGATATTTTGTGAAGAATATTAACCATCTCTTACGTTTTTGTTGATCGTCTCCATTCAGTAGAACCGATCGAGCGACGTAGAGATTTTGTACTATCGATTCAGGAAATTCTTCCGGCATTATTTTTTGATCTCAAGCGGGAAAATTTCTTCGTCATTAGTTCAACGGACAAATAAATCATCCCCGCAGCCACGAAGTGGTC